>DASYEY010000240.1:0-2544 GCA_036498725.1 Verrucomicrobiia bacterium
CGGCGCAACGTGCCTGGCAAACGCCAAACGGAAAATATTCTGACAACACAAGCGCCGGTCAAATCACTCTCACTGGTCGCCCTCGCTCATCTTCCTGGCCATCTCATCCATCGCCTTCTGTTGCTCCGCCATCAGTTTTTGCATTCGCTCCATCATTTCCGTTTGGATCTTCACTTGTTTTTCCATTCGGCTCATGGCGCGTTCTTCCGGCGTTTGGCAGCCAGCAAGCACAAGACAGGCGAGTCCGAGGATGATTGAAGTGGAAAGTGTTCTCATAATTTTAAAAGCCTTCTGTTTAATGCATCATTCGGCCTCGTCCGCATAGCAGCAATGATATTGCATAACCGTCCAATGAATGGAACTCAGCCACGTGGGAACTGCAACACAAAATGCGCTGATGCGGAGCGCGGCTGTGTCCAAAGGACCAGCCGCAGCAACGTTTAAATAGCCGGGCGGTTTAATTTTTCAACAGCTTACCATTTCACATTGCTGCGACGGGCTTTCAGCACAGTCGCGCTCCGTTTTGACTATTGCTTCATCACCGCACAGCATTTTTTATGCACGCTTTTTAGACACGTCGTGGCACAACAAGAACGGTGCCAAAATGCGTTCTCTACAAGACTTTTATGTCGGTTGTATGATTGACATTTTTCCCAAAATGGGGAACTATTCCCGTGCATGCCTCGCCGATGCAATCTGTTTTGGGCGATAAGTATTGATTCGAGATTTGGACGGGGAGAATTGTTATCTTTTTCAAAAGACCCTTTCGCATCTTTTCGCGGCTAAACCCTTTTTCCTCAAATGAAACCCTTCCTTCGTCGCTGGAATTGCCGTCTCATCACATCACGGAAGGTGCTCACACTGGCGTGCCTGCTGTTTGGCTGCGGTGTCGCGCACGCGCAAATGGTGGATCTGAATGGCAACGGCATCAGCGACGTTTGGGAATGGATGTATAACCGCTACAGCATGCCGCTCGCGGACAATCCAGACGGCATCGGTTATTCAAGCGTCGAAGAAGGCAAGGCCGGCATCAATCCTGCCGACAGCAAAACCTTTCCACGGCTCACGTTTGGCATGGCGGGCTCAAACATCACGGTCAGCATCCCGTGCGCGCTCGGAAAAGAATATCAATTGCAGAGCGTTTCATGGTCACCGGGCGCCAATTGGATTACCGAATCCAACATCGTCGCCCGAACTGGCGCCAATATCATCTTCACCTCGGCGAAATCGGGCCAAATGAAAATGTACCGCGTCATCATCAACGACGTGGATTCCGACGGTGACGGCGTCAACGATTGGGAGGAATATCAACTCGGCCTTGATCCGTTCAACGCCTACAGCAACGGCCAGCAGGATCCTCTTGGCAACGCGATGAATGATTACGCGTATGTCACCGGCAAGATTTCGCAGCAAAATCGAATCACCATCACCGCCAGCGACAGCGCCACGATGCAACCGGACGCGGGAAATTCGGCAACGGATTTGGGAATGTTCACCGTCACACGCGGCGGGTTCGGACTGAATACCTTGAATGTTGCGCTGGGCACGGCGACTCCTGGCGTGGGCGTCGCAAAACCGGGTGTGGATTACCTCGCGCTGCCGGGTTCGGTCTTCTTTGGAACCGCATCCACTTCCGTGCAATTGCAAGTAAGGCCGCTCGCGAACCCAAACTTGACTGCACCCGCCACAGCCACATTGAAAGTCATGCCGGGAACGAATTACGGCGTCGGCGGCCCCAGCAACGCCAGCGTGGTCATTTATCCCTCCGCAACCGGAACGGGCACGGGATTGATGGGAAATTATTACACCGGCTCCAGCACCAACTACACGAACAGCGCGAATTTCAAGACATCCAGTTTGTTTTTGACGCGGATGGATCCGGCAATTGACTTCAACTGGTCCACGAACCTGACACCGAACTTGAGCAACGGCGCTTACACGGTGCGCTGGACGGGCCAGGTGCGTCCGCAATATTCGGAGACCTACATTTTTGACACGAGCACGGATGACGGCGTGAAGCTTTGGGTCAACGACGTGTTGCTGATCGACAAGTGGCAAAGCCAAAGTGTGAAGGATTGGACCAACACCATCTCGCTGCAAGCGGGCGTGCGCTACGATTTGAAGATGGAATACCTTCAACTGAGCGGCGCGGCCCAGGCGCATCTGTTCTGGTGCAGCCCCAGCCAGCCGAGACAGATCATTCCTTCAACGTGTTTCTACCCCACGAATAGCCTCGGTGGTTCGAATGCGCCTGCCGCGATCACGAGTTCGCTGGATGCTGTCGCATTTCTGGGACAGCCCTTCACTTATTCGACCACGGCGGCAAACGTACCTGCGGGCTATACCGCCAGCGGTTTGCCGCCCGGACTCATATTTCTGGCGTCGATAGGGCGCATCACCGGAACACCCACACAGGTGGGAAATTTTTCCGTCTCCCTTGCCACCAGCAACTCCATTGGCGGCTCGGGTTCCGCGGTCAATATTCAGGTAATTGATACCGGCAGTTCCGTGGTGCAGGAAATTTGGACCAATGTGCCGGGAACG
>DASYEY010000241.1:0-38520 GCA_036498725.1 Verrucomicrobiia bacterium
CCGATCCCGGTTTTTGGCGATGGCAGCACGGCGCGGGATCATACTTATGTCACGGACATTCTTGACGGCGTCATGGCGTGCACGAACCGGGAATTTGGTTTTGAGATCTTCAATTTGGGCGAATCGCAGACGGTAAAATTATCTGAACTCATCGCGCTCATCGAAAGTGCCTTGGGCAAAAAAGCGGTCATTGACCGGCAGCCGCTCCAGCCGGGCGATGTGCCAATCACGTTTGCGGATATTTCCAAAGCCCGTGAAAAACTGGGTTACAATCCGCAGGTGAAGGTGGCCAAAGGAATCCCCATGTTCGTGGATTGGTTTCGTAAAACGCAGCTTGTAAAATAACCGGCTGGCCGGAGCCTTAGTTTTTGGCCTTTTCCGCCGCCGCTTTTTTTGCGGCCTCATCGGCTTTTTTCATTTCAGCGTTTTCCTTCTTGAACGCAGAACGCAGCAGCCAGTGCCGTTTCAATCCCTGCACCAAGTTGTCGGAATCGGTCACCATTTTGGAAATGCCGAACAGCATATTGGGATCCGATTGCACCTGCACGTTCAAGTTGCTGGTGATATCGGCGACATTATCCAGCGTCTGGCCGACACTGAGGACCAGGGTGTTCAGGTTTGTATCGGTGTGCGCGAGGAGCGAATTCAAATTCGTCAATGCCCCCTGGATCTGTTCGTTGCCATTCGGGCCGAGCGCCCATTGGACGGGTCCGCCGGGCGCGCGTAATTGGGCGCTGATGTCGGCAAAGTTCGTCACCAATGGCTGCACCGAAAGGATGGTTCGATTCAGGTTTGAAGTGGCCAGGGCAGCGTTCGCCAGGGTGGTGTTGGCATTGTCCAGGACGGCGGCGAGCTTGTTGGTCAACGCGAGGATTCCCGGCAAGGCTTTTTGCACCTGGGTGACCATGGCTTGCAATTGGTCGGAAACGGGAGGCGCTTCAACGGTTTTTAGCCACGCATCATCCGAATCGGGTGTGAAGTTTTCATAACGGTGCGTACGAGGGTGCCAGGCTGCGACAATCTCACGGCGGTCGTGCTCCCGGTTGTTATAGGCATAGATGGAGTCCGGCTTTAAGGCTGCGATCACTGCCAGATTTGATTCGTTCAAAAATGTGTAAGCATGAAAAAGAATGTTTGTGTTTGCATCCAGCACATCCTGGGATAATTGCCATTCATCCGGCTGCGCCATGACTTTTTGGTGCAACTCATCGAGATTGCTAAAGACCAGGACGGGTTGGGTCACGCAAATCGCATAACCGGTCGCCACGCGGGTGATTTCCAATTGCCGTTGGGTGAGTAATCCGGCATTGACCTTCACGACCGCGCCGCTGCGGATATAGCGGAAGTATGGATCAACGACTTCGAATTCGATCTTCACATTATGCGGGTCGCCTGGCGGCATGGCGTGCACGCGGGTGATGGTTCCGACTGGGAAACCCATCATCAAAACCGGACTGCCCGCCTGGAGGCCCGCCGAACTTTCGACAAAGGTATGGAACGACGCCTTGATCTTGAACCAGCCTTTGTTCTCGGCGACGTGATAGATGTAATAACCGAAGCCAAAGAGCAGCAGGGCCGTGGCGAGAAAAACAAACCAGCCAACCGTGCGTTCCATGCGGCTTAAACGTGTGCGCAATTGCGGAGTCAAATCTTGAAGGGCCATAATCTTAATTTTGAATTTCTTCGGTTTCCGCCATCAATTCCCGGACCACCAGCTGGTCGGCCGTCTTGATTTCAGTCCAGAAACCGAGCGCCGTAAATTTTTTTTCATGCAGCAGCGCAAATTTCCGCTGGGCATGCTGCCATGGGCGGAAATCGTCCGTGGCGACCACCAGGGTGATGGGGCGGCCGCCCAGGTATTCATGGCCGTGCCAGAGCTGGTCTAAAAAACGCAACATCCACTGGCTATGGCGTGCGCCCAAGCCGTACAGTGGATTATCGAGCAGCAACAACTCGGGTTTGAGAATGAGTGCCCGGGCCAGCGCAGCGCGCGACCGCCAGTTCGCGGCGACGTTCAACGGCGTCAGGTCGGCAAATGGCACGAGTTCGAACATTTCCAGCAAAACTTCAACCGCCCGGGTTGATTCTGTCGTTGTCAGGTCCTTCTGATAACGTAATGGCAGGGCGATGTTTTCTGCGATGGTCAGGCGGTTGAACAATTGTCCACCTTGGAACACGAACCCAGTGCGCAACCATTCGGCCAGTTGGGCTTCACCCAACGATTCTGTATTGCAGCCAAAGACGCGGCAAGTTCCCTGCGCCGGGGGAATCAGGCCGGCGGCCAGCATGAGCAGGTCGCTTTTGCCTGAACGTTGCTGGCCGCCGATCACCCAAAATTCGCCCGGTGAAACTGACCAGTCCACGGCCTCGGCGACGGCCATCGTCGCATCCCGCAGCGAAACTGCGGTGACATCCCGCAATTCAATGGTCTGGGAATTGAAAGCTTCGTCGCTCATGAAAATACGTACAACACGATGAACAGCGCATCGAGGAGCACACAGATGATGACCCCCTGGGAAACGGCGCGCACCGCCACCCGCGAGACGTCGTCCAGCCGCAGAGGTTGGGCCAGGCCGTGATAACACGTCACAATGGCGATGAAAAACCCGAAGGCAATCGTCTTGAGCGCGAGCAACGCAAAATCCAGCCAGCTCAGCGCGTCAACGATCTGCCGGTAGTAATCGTCCAATCGCATTGGGGCGCCTTGCAGAAAGGCGAACAGATAGCCGCTCGCGAGGGCGCCGATGATCAGATAGACCGTTAGCGAAAAGATGCCGAGCGCCATGCCGATCACCCGCGGCACAATCAGATAATGCATTGGATCAATGCCAAGCGCTTCGAGGGCCTCGACTTCACCCAATGCCCGCGAAGTGCCGAGTTCAATCACATTCGCTGTACCGACGCGCGTTAATACGAGCATGGCGGCGAGCAACGGGCCGAGTTCGCGCACAATCACGATGACCATGGTGGAGCCGAGATACTCCACGGCGCCGACCTTGGCCAGGGTGGAGACAGTCTGGCCGATGACAAGGAAACCCAGCGCCAGCGCCACGAAGCCGAACATCGGCAGCAGGGCCACGCCGGACCGGACGATCTCCTGCCGGATGCGCGGACGGATCACATTTTTAGCGACGCTATTTTTTTGCAGGATGACCCCGAGGGTGATCAACGCAAAGGCGCCCAAGCCTTGCATCGTCAGGAGAAAGAGGAACAGTTTGCGCCCGATATAATCCGTGTAGGATCTGGGCAGCGGCGAATGGCGAAGCACCTGGGTGTTCGTCAGCTCAAATGTCTTGGCCAGATTTCCGCGCACCTTTTCAGGGTAGAAGCAGTTTGCAGTGTGGTCAAAAAGGATTTTCTTTCGCCGCGCCTGCTTCCATCATGGCAGTGTGACTGCCGAAGCCCAAAAACGCCACGCCGAACTGTCCGCCGAAATCCGGCGATACGACCATGCCTATTATGTCGTCGGACGGCAGATCATCACCGATCGCGAATACGACCAGCTTTTCCAGGAGCTACAAGCCTTGGAGAAAGACTTTCCAGCCTTGATCACGCCGGAATCGCCCACGCAACGCGTCGGGGGTGCGCCCAGTGAAAAATTCGCCCGCGTCAAGCATCTCGTGCCGATGCTGTCGCTCGACAAGATTTCAGCGAGCGATTTGCCGACCAAGGACGAAGTGCCGGACCGCGAAAAGCGCAACCGGTTGCAGGATGAAAACACGCTTGCTGAATTGCGCGCGTTTGACGTCACGATCCGCAAGCATCTGGGCCGTGACCGGGTACAATACATCATCGAACCCAAGGTGGACGGTGTGTCCATTGGCGTTCATTATCACCATGGCAAATTGTTGCTCGGGGTTACGCGCGGCGACGGCGCAGAAGGCGACGACATCACCACCAATCTCAAAACGCTTCGCTCGATCCCTTTGGCCCTCGATGCCAAGCATCCGCCCGCCTTGCTGGAAGTGCGCGGTGAAGCCTATATGGCGATTGAGGAATTTGAGGGGCTGAACAAGAAGCTCACTGCCGCCGGTGAAAAGTCATTTCCCAATGCGCGTAATGCCACTGCGGGCGCGCTCAAGCAACTTGATCCCAAACTGGTCGGACAACGTCCGATTCGCGCGGTATTTTATGCGGTTGGGGCGGTGGATGGCATCGCGTTTAAGACCCATTCCGAAATGCTGGAGACGCTGGCCAAATTCGGGCTGCCCACGCAAAAACTTTGGTGGGTGTGTGACGGCATTGAGGAAGTGCTGAAGGTTTATCACGAAAAGATTGTTGCGCATTACCATGAGGAAAAGGATTTGCGGCGGCAATTGCCTTACGAAATTGACGGCATCGTGCTCAAGGTGAACACGTTGGCCGATTGGGCGGAAATCCCCGGACGCAGTCGCGCGCCTGGTTACGCCATTGTCCATAAGCCCGTGCCGTGGATCACGCCGGCGGAAACGATTTTAAAAAGCATTACGGTACAAGTTGGGCGTACAGGAGTGTTGACGCCGGTGGCGGAACTGGAGCCGGTTTTTGTGCAGGGCTCCACCGTGGCGCGCGCGACTTTGCATAATGAGGATGAAATCCGCCGCAAAGACATTCGTATCGGCGACACCGTGGTCATCCGCAAAGCCGGCATGGTCATCCCGGAAATTTTCGAGGTGGTGAAAACTAAACGCCCACCCGGCGCGAAAGAGTTTGATCTGTTTCAATATGTCGGCGGCAAGTGCCCGGCATGCGGTGGAGTGATCGCGAAGGATAAAATCAAAAACGCCAAAGGGACGCGCGACGAACGTGATTCTGACTCCCTTTCCTCCCCTGAGGGAGGAGAGGGCCGGGGTGAGGAGGCCGAATTGTTTGCCGTTAAAACTCCCTCACCCCAACCCGCTCCCCGTTTGGGCGGGGGGCGGGAGAAGCCAACTGCAAACAGTTGGCTTTTGGCCGATGAAGAAGTCGCTTGGCGTTGCCAGAATGTCGCTGGTTGCCCGGCGCAGCTCACGCGGCGCGTTGAATATTTCGCGCAGCGCAAAGCACTCGATATTGAATCGCTCGGTGGCATCGTGGCGGAAAAACTTCTCGAACGTGGTCTCATCAAAGAACCGCTCGATCTGTTCGACCTCAAACTCGAACCGCTTGGAAAATTGAACCTCGGCACGGATGAAGAGCCGCGCACCTTCGGCGAGAAGAACGCGACGAAAATTCTTGAGGCATTGCAGCGTGCCAAGACTGCTCCCCTGAATAAATGGATTCACGCGCTGGCGATTGCCGATGTCGGGGAAGCCACTGCGAAGCAGCTTGCCGCCACGCACGAATCACTGGAAGCACTGGCCAATTCTGCCGTCTTGCGTGATATCCGTGATCTTGGCGCAAAGGAAAGCGAACGTGCGGAGATCAGTCCGCGTTCGCGCAAAAATCCACCGAAGGATGAAAAGGATAAGGCGAAACGCGAGCAGCGTGATGCGGAACTCAAAGTCGAGATCGCGGAGATTGAAGCACGGTTGGAATCTGGCGGCTTGAAAGCACGCTTGGTGGAAGTCGGTCCAGTAGCTGCGGCCAGTGTTTTAGATTTCTTTGCTTCACCGGCGGGAAGGAAAATCCTTGCCCGCGTGCGCGAATTGCATATCCAGCCGCAGAGTGAAAATATTTCCATTGCCATGCCCAGTGGTGTTTTTGCCGGCAAAACCTTTGTGTTGACCGGCACGCTGCCCACCCTGGCGCGTGAAGAGGCAGCTGCGAAAATTGAGGCTGCCGGCGGCAAAGTCAGTGGCAGCGTGAGCAAAAAAACGGATTTTGTTCTGGCAGGTACGGAAGCAGGCTCCAAGCTGGAAAAGGCGCAACAATTAGGGGTGAAGATTTTAGATGAAGGGGAGTTTCTAAAAATGATCCGATGAAGCAATACGTTTGGAGTATGAACGACTCGTTTATGCTCCTTTCCGCTTGCCGTTGCCAATTTTCTGTGTGAAAACACACTGGCAACGAATGAAAACCAAGGCTGACATTGTCGAAAACTGGCTGCCGCGTTATACAGGCACGCCGCTCAAGGAATTCGGCAAGCACATCCTGCTCGTCAATTTCAACAACTATGTCGAGATGTTCGCCCAATGGCATAAAGTGCCGATCCGTGGCCAGGATAAACCAATGCCGAACGCGACGGCGAATGGGATCACGATCATCAATTTCGGCATGGGTAGCGCGAGCGCGGCGACAATCATGGATCTGCTCTCGGCCATCAAACCGGAGGCGGTGTTATTTCTCGGCAAATGTGGCGGGTTAAAGCATGTTGCCAAGTTGGGGTCACTGGTGTTGCCGATTGCGGCGATTCGTGGTGAAGGGGCTTCGAACGATTATTATCCACCGGAAGTTCCTGCGTTGCCGGCTTTCAGCCTGCAAAAGGCTATCTCAACGACCATCCGCGATTACAAGCAGGATTACTGGACCGGCACCGTTTATACGACGAACCGGCGTGTGTGGGAACATGACGATAAATTCAAAAAATATCTTCAACAGATCCGCTGCATCGGCATCGACATGGAGACGGCAACGATCTTTATCACAGGCTTTCACAACGAAATCCCTACCGGTGCGTTGCTGCTGGTGTCCGACGAACCCATGACGCCGGAAGGCGTGAAGACCGCTGCCAGTGATGCGAAGGTCACACAAACATTCCTCGATAAGCATTTACACATCGGCATTGATTCATTGAAACAACTCATCAATGGCGGCCAGACCGTGAAGCATCTGCGATTCTAGGATGTTTCCAGAAGGTTCGTATCAGGTGGTGGGGATGCTTTCATCCTCATTTTATAGAATTTAAAAAACTATAGCCGCCAACTCGCCCGATAACGTAATCAATCAAAGGGCATCATGGACTGCGGCGGGAAGCGCAGCGCCACGCCGCTTTCGTCCGGTTGGGGCAGTTTCCGAATAATGATTAATCTCCGCGCGCACGAAAGCGGTGTCGCCGCTCCGCTCTGCCACCGCAATCCAAGATCTCGCGGGTTTACGCATTCATTTGGCAAGCCGCGACGGGTGCAATATGCACACCACTTGAAGCAGATCGTGCAATTTGCCGGAATTGGCGCCGTAAATTCCCCCTTATTTGTGATGAAACGGAGTTGGCACTTCCAAAGCTAAAAGAGAACCATGATCGCAACTCTAATACCTATGCTTGGGGCCATTGGCTATTCACTTCTCTACCTGTTGCTCGGCGGTGGATTAGGCGGAGCATTTTTGGTTTTTATCATCGCCAAAATGTTCGGCAAATAATCGTACGCTTTATGGCAATCGCCGGCGAAATTCACTGCAGGCTTTGGCGATGTCCGTAGCGTTAAGAATAGCTGAGACAACGCAAATACGGTTGGCGCCAGCAGCTAAAACGGCGTTGATGGTCTGCAAGTTAATGCCGCCAATGGCAAACCACGGGACGGTGGCATGAGCCGCTGCCCAACGGACATAGTCAAGCGTCACGGGTTTGGCCGTGGGTTTGGTGTCGGTGGCATAGATGGGGCCGATGGCAATATAATCCGCACCGGCAGCCAAGGCGCGTTCTGCTTGCGCTGGCGCGTGAGTGGATAAACCAATTTTAAGATTTGAATTTTTAGGTTTCAGTTCGGAGACATTTTTGTAGCCGGCGTCAAAAAAATCTTCCTGCCCGAGGTGGCAGATATCGGCGCCAACTTCCTGCGCGATTTCCAAATGGTCATTGATGACGAAGCCGACGTTTGCGCGCTGGATGATCGGCGCCACTTTTTTTGCCAGGGCGCGGATCTCATCAGGCGAAGAATTTTTGGCGCGGAGCTGGATCAGATCGCTGCCGCCGTCGCAAAGTTGTTGAGCGATCCATTCGGGCGCGTGGCCATGCAAGTAGGCCGTGTCCACAAAGGTATAAAGTTTGCAATCCGCGAGCGGTTTCACCGGGAAAGTTTAACCGCGAAGGACATGAATTACACGAAACAAAATAAAAGCGGCGGCCGGATTCCTCCGGCCGCCGCTGATTTCAATTTATTTCACTTCAAGCCGGCGAGATAGCCGAAGCGGTCATAGAAGGCTTCCGGGGTCACGTTGATGACGGTGGCAAGCTTGCCAAGCTGTTTGGCATCCTCAAAGTCTTCGCGTTCGAGACGGATCATGTAGGCCTGGGCGCATTCAAACGCTTCGCCATCCACATTGACCTTGCGGTTTTGCATGCGGCCGGTCTTGGGATCCAGCATGTCGTCGAAAGGCAGGGGATTCATCTTGCCGTCCACGAAGCTGATGATGGCGCCGAATTTTTCCGCATCCGGTGAACGCAGGAATTTTACCGCCGCGTAGCCCAGATCGCGGGTGTATTCTGCGTCAAACGGGATCGGGTCGGCGCAGCGTAATTCGTAGCCAAGATCTTTATCAATGAATGTCATCTTGATGCCGAGCTTTTCCAGGCGCGTGGTTAAAAGTTCCTTCATCAAGCGGCCGAATTCAATTTCACCCAGGCGCAAATGGCCATGGTCATCGCGGATGACTTTGCCAAAACGTTCCAATTGGCCATCCGGCAACGCCGCGACCAACCCTTTTTCACCGAGCGATTCAATCAAACCTTCGGCGAGCACGACGAGGCCGTAGCTTGAACCTTCGGCTTTGCGCTTGATGATGGAGCCGATGATGATGTCGCAAACTTCATTCACAGTGACCGTCCGTCCCCGAAATTCCTCGGAAATGACGCTCAAAGTGGCTGCTGAAGCCTTGCCGATGCCAAGCGCCAGATGACCCGCCGCGCGGCCCATGCTGATGATGAGATACCAGCGCGAGGTCGTGCGCGCATCTTCAATCAGGTTGCGGACGATCTGCACGCCATAATGACGGGCGGTTTCGTATCCGAATGTCGGCGCCGTGCCAGGCAGTGGCAGATCGTTATCAATTGTTTTGGGCACATGGGCAACCTTGATCTTGCCGCCGCTGCGTTTCGCCACATGGCTGGCAGAAAAAGCTGTGTCGTCGCCACCGATGGTCACCAATGCTGTAATGCCGAGTTTTTCAAACACCGTGAAAATATTCCGCATGTGTTCTTCGGACTTGGTCGGATTGGTGCGCGCGGTGCCGAGAATGGAACCGCCCTTGATGTGGATGTCTTTGACATCGCGAATGGCCAGCGGCTTGATCTGGGTCATGTCACCCGCGGAAAGATGCTTGAAGCCGTCGCGAAAACCGATGATTTCGTACCCCTGGTTGATCCCTTCGATGGTGGCCGCCGCGATGACGCCATTCAGCCCCGGCGCCGGACCGCCCCCCACTAAAATGCCCAAACGTCCTCTAGTGCTCATGTATTTTCGTAAGAATTAGGTTGGTTAACGCAAAGTTTGTTTATCCTGTGCGCAATTGCCGAAAAATTCAATTCCATTCTTCCGGCATAAAATCCACACTCTGACCAATGCAACGCGCTGTGTTTCTGGATCGTGATGGCACGCTCATCGCGGAAAAAAATTACCTGCACCGGACGGAGGACGTGGAAATTTTCCCCGGCGCGGCCACGGCGTTGAAACGATTGGCGGATGCCGGTTTCAAACTGTTCATTGTCACGAATCAGTCCGGCATCGGGCGCGGTTATTTCACGCTCACGGACGCCGAAAAGGTAAACGACCATTTGAGTCGTGAATTTGCCCGCGAAGGCGTGCCTTTCACAAAAGTTTATATCGCGCCGGAAGCGCCGGACCAGCCCAGCCGCGGGCGGAAGCCATCGCCCCAGTTCCTGTTCGATGCCCGGGATGAGTTTGGATTGGCCTTGGCGGAAAGTTTCATGGTCGGCGACAAGCTCATTGATCTTGAATGCGGTTGGAACGCGGGTGTCAAACAAAGCTTTCTCGTGCGGACTGGCTACGGCGAAAAACAAGAGCGTGAATCGGCGGCCGCCTTGAAAAATGCCGCCGTGGTGGATGACTTGAAAGCGGTGGCGGACCAGATTTTACAATCATGAAATCCTGCCGGTCAAAATCGTGGATCATTTGACTTGAGGCCGGCCTTTCAATTCAGCAATTCAACCATTTAACAAATTACTCAAATGTGTGGCATCATCGGTTACGTCGGGAAAAAATCAGCTTCGCCAATTCTATTGGAAGGATTGCGGCGGCTGGAATATCGCGGTTATGACAGCGCCGGCGTGGCGGTTCTGGAAGGCGAGCGGCTCGCCGTGCGCAAGAAGCTGGGGAAGATTGACGAAGGCATCGCGCATTTGCTTAAAGCCGAGCCGGTGAGCGGCCACCTCGGCATCGCGCATACCCGCTGGGCGACCCATGGGGTGCCGGCAGATAAAAATTCGCATCCGCACCTGGATGCCTCGGGGAAAATTGCCGTGGTCCACAACGGGGTCATTGAAAATTACAATTTGCTCAAGCAGAAGCTGCTCGCTGCCGGACACCGATTCAAATCAGATACCGACACGGAAGTGCTGGCCCACCTGATTGGCGATCATTATCTGCGCCGTAGTGGGCAGAAAGGTGAAGCCTGGGCAAAAAAAGAGCCGTCGTCGTCCCCCCTTCCTGTCGAGCTTTTGGCGCAAGCAGTCTCTGATGCCTTGCGTGAAGTCATTGGCACTTACGGTTTGGCGGTGATTGGCACTGACTTTCCCGATGTGATCATCGCCGCGCGCCGCGGTTCGCCGCTCATCATCGGCATCGGCAAAGGTGAACATTTTATCGCCAGTGATGCCAATGCGATTGTCGCCCATACGAAAAAGGTGGTTTATCTCAACGACTACGACGTGGCGACGATTGCGCCGGAACGTTTTGAAGTTTCCAACCTGGGGGCGGACACGGCGAGCGTGCAGATCAGCAACCTTGAATTTTCGCAGGAAGACGCCGCCCGCGGCCGGCACGCGCACTTCATGCTCAAGGAAATCTACGAACAGCCGCAAACTGTTTTGAATGCATTGCGTGGGCGCCTTGATTTTGAAGGGGCGACCGCGAAGTTCGGCGGCTTGAACATGACGCCCGCCGAATTGCGCGGCATTGACCGCATTGTCATTGCGGCCAGCGGTACCAGCTGGCACGCGGCGCTGGTGGGCGAATATCTGATCGAAGAATTGGCGCAGATTCCGGTGGAAGTCGAATTTGCGCACGAATTTTGTTATCGCAATTGTCCGCTCGAAAAAAACACCGTATTGCTCGTACTTTCGCAATCCGGCGAAACGGCCGATACGCTAGCCGCCTTGCGCGAGGCGAAACGGCGCGGCCATCGTGCCCTGGCGATCATCAATGTCGTCGGCAGCACGATTGCGCGCGAAGCTGACGGCGGCATCTATATGCACGCCGGTCCGGAGATTGGCGTGGCTTCAACGAAGGCATTCGTCTCGACCTTGTCGGTTTTGACCCTGCTGGCCGTTCATCTGGGGCGGTTGCGACAGCTTTCCGCCAAGCGTGCGTTGGAAATTTTGCACGGACTGGAAATGGTCCCAAAGCAGTTGGAGAAAATTCTCGCGCAGGACGACGCATTCAAAAAGCTCGCAAAAAAATACGCGGCCGCCGAGGATTTCTTTTTTCTCGGACGCGGTTTTTCCTTTCCCATCGCGCTCGAAGGGGCGTTGAAGCTGAAGGAAATTTCCTATATCCACGCGGAAGGTTATTCCGCCGCTGAGATGAAGCACGGGCCCATCGCGTTGATTGATGACCAGACACCCACGGTTTTTCTGGTGCCACAAGACGCGATGTATGACAAGACCCTGGCAAATCTTGCGATGATCCGCGCGCGAAAAGGCCCGGTCATTGCCCTGGCAACGGAAGGCGACAAAGGGATCAAACGCGTGGCCGACGATGTGATTTATCTGCCGAAAACGCTCGACCTGTTGAACCCCATCCTCGCGAGCGTGCCGCTGCAACTGTTCGCGTATCATGTTGCCGTCGCGCGCGGGTGTGACGTGGACAAACCGCGCAACCTGGCCAAGAGTGTGACCGTGCAATGAAGATTTTGTGCGGATCATTTTTGGCGCTGGCGCTGTTTTTAGCCGGCGGCAAAAATCTTTTCGCCCGCCCGATGCCAGACTGGCCGCCGGTACCGATGAAGCCAGTCTCAGCGGCCTCCGATTTGGCAAAGTGGCACAGTGTCAAAGTTTCACCAAAGCCACTGGCGGGAATTCATTTTTATGACAAACTGAATCCAGTTTGGTGGCTGGAAAATGCGGATGATGCAGTGCCGCCGGATTGGTATCGGCCAGATGATCCGCACCGCCTTCTGAAATGGCGTTTTCGCAATCCGTTCCACAATTTTACTTTTTACCTCATCGGCATCGCCGACAAACAATTTACCCGGAGCGGATTTTATCCTGAGCGAAATGCCAGCGGGCAGGGCGGCTGGGATTTGGAGATTGCGCGGCAACGGATCGTTCTCCTTCCCTTTATCTCATACGAACGTCCGCGGGTGACTTTTTACTTCGGCTGGCGCGAACGCGGCGCCTTCGGCATGGAGTTGAAATTCCACAAACGCCCGGCAAAGCCAGACAAAGCTCAAGTTTGCTCTGGTTCTTCTGCCGGCGGATTTTCGCCCGGCGGCTGAGCGGCTTCGTCGAAGAGCAATTCTTCGGTTGGTGCAGTTGCGAGTCCGGCGTCGGCGGTGATGGGTGCCGGTGGTTTTTCCACCGGAATGCGGCGAAGTTCTTCCGCTGCGGGCAAATCTTCCAGGCCGGCCAGGCCGAAGTATTCCAGAAACAGCGGCGTGGTGCTGTAAAGCGCCGGCCGGCCGACGACTTCCGCGCGCCCGCTCTGTTCGACCAGGCCGCGTTCCAAGATCGTTTGCATCGTGCCGTCAATGTTGACGCCGCGAACCTGCTCCACTTCTGCACGGGTGACGGGCTGGCGATAGGCGATGATGGCGAGCGTTTCCAAGGCCGCTTGTGACAATCGCGATGGACGATTTTTGACGCCCACGAGACTTTTGAGCCACGGCGAAAATTCCGGTTGCGTGACGAATTGCCATGCGCCAGCGACGCACGCCAGCCGGTAGCTGCAGGCGGCGGCTTCGTGTTCCTGCACCAGCACTTCAAGTGCGGCGGTGATGTCTTCGTCTTTTATTTTTTTGAATGGCTTGGCGGCCTCATCGGCATCTTCCACCGTGGCGGCGTTAACCAGCACATCACGCAGTTCCTTCACGCTCATCGGCTTCTGCGCGGAGAACAACAAGGATTCGAGGATGAATTTCAGTTCCATTTGCTTAAAAGTTATTTGGGTTGTTCGTCTTCAGGCTTGTTTTCGCCATCACTAGTTTTTTCATCGTCATCGTCGTCATCGTCGTCATCGTCGTCATCGTCGTCATCGTCGTCGTCATCGTCGTCATCGTCATCGTCGTCCTCGTCGTCCACCGTGGAAGCTTCGTCTTCCGTGTTAATCTCAGCGGGTTCTGCTTCAGAAGCTATCGGTTCGGATTCGGAATGGTCAGATTCGGGATGGTGGTTTTGAGGTTCCACCGCCGCGCCTTGGACACCGGGTTCGCCAGGGCTGGGGACTGGTTCGGGTAATGGTTCGAAATGGCTGCCCGGGGTGGCTTGGGCGATCTCAATCTCGGCAAAGGGTTCCGGTTGGACGCAGGCAAGTTGTTTAAGGCGGATTAATTCCAGCAGCGCGAGAAAGGTACAGACGACTTCGGCGCGATTGGCGGCGGTGGCGAATAGTTCGGAAAATTTAACGTGGGGACGTTGCGAAATAGTCGTCAGCACGAACTCCATTTTTTCGCTGACCGTCCATTTGTCTTCATAAATCTCGCGCGTACCGGCTTCTTTCTGCTGGAAACGTTTGAGGATGGAATTGACCGCGTTGAGCAGGTCAAAGATGCTCACCTCCGGTTTGGCCGGCGCCACTTCACTGACGAATTCGAGTTTGCCCGGCAGGCGCGGGAAGACATTTTCCTGGCGCTCTTCCAGTGTTTGCAATTGCGCGGCCGCATCCTTGAATTTTTTATATTCGACCAGCTGGCGGATAAGTTCCCAGCGCGGGTCTGCGCCTTCGTCCTCCTCCTCGACGGCCACCTGTTGTTCGACGGGCAATAACTCGCGGCTTTTGATGAACATGAGCGTCGAAGCCATGACGAGGAATTCGCCGGCGACTTCGAGGTCAAAGGTGCGCATCAGGTCAACATGCTCGATGAATTGCGTGGCGAGCTTTGTCAGGTTGACCTCGTAAATGTCCACTTCCTCCTTCTTGATGAGGTAAAGCAGCAAATCCAACGGCCCTTCAAACACTTCAAATTGGACTTTATATTCCGCCATGAACGCGAAATGCTAAAACGGGCGGGCAGGGTTGGCAATGTTGGAACGAGGCGGGAATTCGTTTCCCAAACTTAACCCGGATGCCGCAAATTTAGGTTTGCCCTATACCGCAGGCAACCGATATGATGTTTACTGCCATGTCGTCAATCGAACATCTTATTTTTTGGGTAACCATCGGGTTTGCCGGTGCCGCTATTTTTGCTTCATTTTTTGAATGGACCTTGCATCGCTATTTCATGCATCGCCCGTTTTTCAACTTCCGTTATGCCTTTCAGGCGCACGCGGTGGTTCATCATCATGTTTTCAAGGCCGACCATACGTATCACCTGATACATGACCATGACAAAAAAACCATTCCGATGGCCTGGTGGAACGGCCCGCTATTGATCTTTTTGGGCATGATTCCCATCCTGGCGCTCGCCTGGAGCATTGGCCGCTGGGAATTAATGATCGGTTCGTTTGTGGCCTTTGTTTCCTATTACGGTGCCTATGAATACATGCATTGGTGCATGCATCTGCCCAAGGCCCGCCGCGTGGAGCGTTCCTGGATTTTTCACCGGTTGAATGGCCATCATCTGCTGCATCACCGTTACATGCATAAGAATTTCAATGTCGTCATGCCGTTCGCCGACCTTTGCCTTGGCACTCTGTTGCTGCGCTCGAAGATCAAATTTGCCCAGGCCCGGGGGGCGGCGGTTCCGGATGTGCAACCACGCCACTAGTTGATTTTACCATTGTTCTCACCCTGATTTTGCGCAAGGCTGGGGTGGAAAATGAAAGATGGTCTTTTGGGCAACAATTTAGCCATCTTTGGTTTGCACCCGAGCCATGAATGATGATCTGCAGCAGGCCGTAGCCAAGCTTGGTTTGGAAAAGTTTCGCCGGCACATCTTTCTCTGCACCGACGCTGCTGATCCCAAATGTTGTCCGCGTGAAAAAACCCTCGCGGCGTGGGAATTTCTCAAACGCCGGCTGGGTGAACTCAACCTCGTCGGCCCGGAACCGCTGGTTTATCGCACGAAAGCCGATTGCCTGCGCGTTTGCGTACGCGGCCCGATCGCCGTCGTCTATCCCGAAGGCGTCTGGTATCATTCCTGTACGCCGGAGACGCTGGAACTCATCATCCAAAAGCATCTGATAAATGGCCAGCCGGTCAGTGAATTTGCCTTTGCAAAAAATTCTAAAATTTTTCAAATGATTTAAGGCCGGGCTGCGTCAAATGAGTCGAAATCGATTATCGACACGACCGTTGAAATCAATTAATCATAAGCACGTTTCAGAAAAATGGCCCGACTATTAATCCAAACGCAAGGTTTTGCCAATCCAACGCTGGAGTTACGCCTGGGCGTGAACCGGGTTGGCCGTAGTGAACAAAGCGACTTTACCATTCAGCATCCCAGCATCTCCTCGGAACACTGTGAATTCATTTTTTCCTCGGATGGCGTCGTTTTGCAGGACCTGAACTCGACCAACGGTTCATTTGTCAATGGCCAGCCAGTGAGTGAAATCTGGTTGGAAGCCGGCCAGCAGGTGCGGCTCGGCGAGATTGTGTTGCTGGTGGAATCCACCGAGATCAATGTTTCCATTCCCAAATTGGAACCGGCTTTGCCTGTCACGCCGCCAACACCGTTGGTGCTGCCTGATGGCTCGTTTGTTTGCCCGCGTCATCCTGAATTGCTTGCCACCTTCAAGTGTACGCATTGCTTTGAAGTCATGTGCAGCGGTTGCGTGCGCATGATGCGCCGCCAAGGCGGCCAGCCGCTGTTCCTTTGCGCCCGTTGCCACAGCAAGTGTGAGCGCATCATCAGTGAGCAGATGAAAACGAAGAAGGGCTTTTTTGGTTTCTTACAAGATACGGTCCGGCTTAAATTCGGCGGACGCCCAAAGAATTAACGGCATCAAGGCGGGCATTGCCCGCCTGGTTTACGCCAAAAACTTTGCGGCCATTCGTGCCAGCGCATCGATCCACAACGGATGTTCGTTCAGGCAGGGAATCTGCGTGAATTCCTCTCCGCCGGCGGCCAGGAACGTTTCGCGTCCGCGCAGGTTGATTTCTTCAATCGTTTCCAGACAATCCGAAACGAAGGCCGGGCAGATCACCAAAAGCTTGTGGAAGCCCCGTTTGGGAAATTCCACCAGTTCCAGGTCGGTGTAAGGTTTCAACCACGGATCTTTGCCAAGCCGCGATTGGAACGACACAGAAAATTTTCCCGCCGGAATGCCGGCCAATTTCACGAACGCCGCAACCGTTTTGAAGCATTGTGCGCGATAACAGGTGGCCTGGGCCGGGCTTGGCACGTTGCAGCAATTTTCTTTCGCCAGACAATGACAACCCGTTGGGTCTGACTTCCGCAAATGCCGTTCGGGAATCCCATGGAAACTGAACAGCAGATGATCATAATCTCCGGCCAATTGATCTTTCGCGCTGGCCACCAGGGCCGAAATATAATCCGGGGCATCGAAAAATGGCGGTTGCACCGTCAGCTTCATTTCGGGTGCCCGTCTTTTGGCGACAATTCTTACCTGTTCGACGGCCGATTCGTAGCTCGACATCGCATAGTGGGGAAACAACGGGATGACCAGTAATTCATCCACCCCGGCCTGTCGCAATTGGTCGAGCGCGCTTGCGATGGAAGGATTTTGATACCGCATGGCCAGCTCGACCGGCACGTTCACCCGGGCGGCCAGTTTTTTTTGCACGTTGCGGCTGGTGACGACCAGCGGGGAACCGGCCGGTAGCCAGATCTTTTCGTAGGCGTGGGCGGATTCCTGCGGCCGGTTGACCAGGATCAGGCCCACGATCAAACGGCGCAACAGCCACGGGGTGTCAATCACGCGGCCATCCATCAAAAATTCGTTCAGGTAACGCCGCACGTCGGCAACCGACGTCGAATCCGGCGAACCCAAATTCACCAATAAAATTCCTTTGCTCATTTTAGAAAATCTGTCAGACGGCCGGCCGTATCAAAGCCGGAAACAATCGAATCGCCCAGCGAAATGCCATGGCGATAATTGCCGGCAAAAAACAAGCCGCGCACCTGCGTTTCAATCGCCTCCAGCCGCGCCTTGAATTTGCCGTAGCCGATATTGTATTGCGGGATGGCCTGCGGATAAAGCGCGACATTTTGGAAAACCGGTTTTCCCTCCACGCCCAGCAAGGTGCGCAAATCGGCGCTCACCAGTTGGACCAGTTTATCCGGTGGCAATGCGGCCAATTCCGGCTGGCGTTCACCGCCAACATAATTGGTCAGCATGACATGGTCACGGGGCGCCCGGTTGGGAAACAGGGAAGACGAAAAAATCGTTCCCAGGATTTTGCGGTTTTCAATTTTGGGGATCAATACGCCAAAGCCGTCGAGCGGATGCAAAACTTGATCGCGCCGAAATCCTAAAACCACACTCGCGACGGGCGGATGGCGGATTTCAGAAAATGCGGAGACGTCAATTTTTTCGGTTCCGGCTGCGGGGGAGAAAGAGGAATTTTCAATCTCCAATTTTGCGAGCTTGTGGGCGGTACCGCAAAAAATCACAGCGTCGAACTCGGTTTCGAACATTTGTCCCGCTGGGAAATGAATTTTCCAGCCGGTTTCATTTTGCACAATTTTTGTGACCGCAAAATTTAATTTCAGCGCCTCGCCCAATTGGGCGGCGAGTGCGCCGGTCAAAACCTGCAAGCCTTCGTCGAAGGAAAACAGCGTGGCCTGGCTGCGCGGGATTTCACCGGATTTTTTCCGGTCGCGCGCGCCAAAAATCTGGCTGCGGATCAGCGAGCCGTATTTTTGTTCTGCTTGAAATAATCTTGGAAAGGCTTGTTGCACCGAGAGCTGTGCCGGATCACCGGCATAAATGCCCGCTACGAGCGGATTAATGGCGCGTTCCAAAAATTCCCGGTTCAGGCGGCGTGTCACAAATTCAGCCACGCTTTCGTCCTGGCCATCGCGCCGTGCCGGAATGAATGGTTCGCGCAAAACGGCGAGTTTCGCTTTCGTGGAAAATAATTTTGTTGTTAGAAATCCCAACGGTGACACCGGCATCGCCCTGATTTTTCCGTCCCGGACCAGAAAGCGTTTTTTGGCGTTCAGGTCGGGGTGGATTTTTCGTGCTGCCAGATTCAAGTCGCCGATGAACTGGGAAATTTTTGGTGACGATTCTAAAATGGTGTTAGGGCCGGATTCGGCGAGGAAGCCATCCCGGCGGCTGGACTGGATGGCGCCGCCCGGCCGGCTGGCGGCTTCAAAAACCGTGACATCAATGCCCCTGCGTTTCAGATAAAACGCAGCGGTCAATCCGGTAATGCCCGCGCCGATGATCGCGACTGATTTCATTCGTCGGATTCAAGTTAAACGACCCGGCCACATCTGCAAAGCGCATGATTTTGCATGGGGAGATTGCATTTTGCATGGGTGCTGGGGCTACCCGGACATTTCTTATATATAAAACGAGTTCCGGCCACTGGCACGCTTCCGGCTTAATCAGCTTTAGTTGTAATTGCTTAACAATTTAAATCATTATGAAAACAATTAAAAATCGAATGGTCTTGGCAATGGGTATTTGCGGCATGGCCACGACCATGGCATTGGCCGATGACAGCATGGTTGCCACCAACCCGCCAATTACCACATTGACGGCGCAACAGTTCGTTTCCGACGCATTGGTCGGCGGGATGAAGGAAGTTTATCTGAGCGAGTTGGCGCTTAATCGAAGCCAGAATGCCGACATTAAATTTTTTGCCCACCGAATGATGAAAGATCATCGCTCGGCCAACAAAAAACTTGAAAGGCTTGCCGGTGACGAAGGGTTTAGCCTGCCGGCGACCAATGCTTTTTCAACCGACGATCCAAACTGGAATAATCCCCAGGTTGCCAGCCCCGAAAGCCTCAAGGGCGCGCAATTGTTGACCATGACGAATCTGCCTTACCGCAGTGATTATCTGGCCGTCCAAAGTGTAAAAGCCTCAAGCGGCAAGGATTTTGACCAGGCCTATGTAAGCGTCATGCTTAATGACCATGTTGCGGCGGTCAATGAATTCAAAACGGCATCGCAAAGTTTGACGGATGAAAAGCTGAAGAAATTTGCAGATAAAACGCTGCCGGCATTGCAACATCACCTGATGATGGCCCGGCAATTGAATACTCAAATCAATGCTTCCGGGGTGATGTTCATGCCCACCAATCATGTGGAGTCGTCAGCCCCGAAGCAGCCTTATATCGCACCGGTTCCTTGATCAACAACAATTTGGTGGGGTGGAAATAAAACCTGCCCGGCATCCGCCGGGCAGGTTTTATATTGTTCGCGAATGCTGGCGTTCGCCGGTGGTCGTGAGCGTATTGTCGAAACCCATCGCGATATTGCGGATGAACAGGCGGCCCGTATCCGTGACTTCCAGACCGTCGGCTGAAAAACGCACCAGGCCGTCGGCGGCAAACGGCGCCAGCGCGGCGAGTTCGTTTGCAAAATGTCCGGTAAAATTGACGCCGAGCTTTTGCGACATGGCAGCGTAATCCAACGCCAGATCGCACATCACGCGCATGATGGTTTCGCGGCGGATCTTGTCTTCGCCGGTCAAAACGTAACCGCGCGCCAGCGGGCTCTGGCCGGCGTCGAGCGCGGCGAAGTAGGCCGGTAATTCTTTTTGATTCTGCCAGTACGCCTCGGGAATCTGCGAGATTGCGCTCATGCCGAACGAATAGATATCCGCATTGCTGCGCGTGCTGTAGCCCTGGAAATTCCGCTGCAAGGTCTTGTTACGCTGAGCTGTTACCAGTTCGTCCGTCGGCCGCGCGAAGTGGTCCATGCCGATATAATTGTAACGCCCGCTTTCTGTAAGCCGTTCGATCCCGATCTTAAGCAACGCCAGTTTTATCTCCGGTGACGGCAGATTCTTTTGTTCCAAGATTTTCTGCGCCGGCTTGATCCATGGCACATGTGCATAGCTGAAAACCGCGAGCCGGTCGGGCTGCATTTCGAGCACGGTGTCCAGGGTATGGCTGAACGTTTCGACCGTCTGATGCGGGAGGCCGTAGATCAGGTCAAAATTGACCGAGCCAAAGCCCAGTTCGCGCGTCCAGTCCAACGTTTGCTGCGTCAACTCCCGCGGTTGGATTCGATGAATGGCTTCCTGCACCTTGGGTTCGAAATCTTGCACGCCGAGTGACGCGCGGTTGAAACCAATGTCGCGGAGCGCCCGGATGTGTTCGCGCGTGAGCCGGCGCGGGTCAATTTCCACCCCGGCTTCCAGGTCATCGGAAAAACGGAAATGCTTGCGGATGATTTCGCCCAGCCGGCGGATTTCGTCGGGCGCCAAAAAAGTCGGTGAACCGCCGCCCCAATGCAGTTGGACAACTTTGCGCCGGGGATTCAATTGGGCTGCCATCCGGGCGACTTCGCGTTCGAGATAATCGAGGTACGGTTTGCTTTCGCCGTGGTTTTTAGTGATGACCGTCGTGCAGCCGCAGAACCAGCAGAGGGTTTCGCAAAAGGGGAGATGAAAATAGAGCGAGAGATCACGCTCCGTTTCATTGTTGGCGGTGATCTGCCGGGCCAGTTCCGGCCACTGGAGGGCCTCGGTGAATTTCGTCGCCGGCGGATAGCTCGTGTAACGCGGGCCGGCCGCGTTGTATTTCTTCACCAGATCCAGGTTGACGCTTAATTTTGACATGGGTGGAAGCGTTGAGAGATTAATGGTTGAACCGTGGCTTCGCCAGGTCGGCAAAACAGTTTGATGGTTCAACCGGATAACGAATCATGTTCAGTTAAATTTTTTCACAGTTTCAACCAGTGCGGAAATATTTTCCAGCTTCGCTTCCGGTGTGACCCCGTGGCCTAAATTGAAAATATGCCCCCGGCCGCGCATTGTTTCCAAAATTATTTTCGTTTCGTGCGCAACGATTTCCGGGGTCGCCTCAACCAGGAGTGCTGGTGGAAGATTCCCCTGCAACGCAATTTTTTCCGGGATAATTTTTCGTGCGCTGGCCAATGACATTTGCCAGTCAATGCCGAGGACATCGGCGCCCGTGGCGGCCAGATCATCCCAATTTTGATGCGTGCCGAGTGAAAAAACGATTTTCGGCCTATGGGAGCCGCCTGATGGGAGCCGGGAAATGATTTCGCGCAGCCAGCGTCCGCTGGCTTCCTGAAATTCGCCCGCTGCCAGGTGCCCGCCGTGGCTGTCAAAAATCTGCAGCGCATCAATGCCGGATTCAATCTGCATCTGCAGGTAGGCAGTGATGGCGGTGGTCAGTTTTTCCATCAACGCAAAGAATGCTTTTTTATCGGCGGTAAAAAGCGCTTTGGCCCGCGTATATTTTTCCGCGCTGCCGCCTTCCATCATGAAAGTCGCCAGTGTCCAGGGCGAACCGCTGAATCCGATAAGCGCGGTCTGGCCGGCCAGTTCGGTGTGCAGAAGCTTAAGGGCGGCGGCGACGTAGCTTAATTTTTCACAGACGCGTTCGGGGGAAAGGTGTTCGATGTCGGCGGCGGATTGAAGTTTGAAACCCATCTCAATGCCGCCGGTTTCACGGAAGCGATATGGCTGCCCCAGGGCTTCGGGAATCACGAGGATGTCACTGAATAAAATGGCGGCATCGAACCCAAAACGGCGGATCGGTTGCAGGGTGACTTCAGCGGCGAGCTCCGGCGTTTGAACCAGTTGCAGGAAGGTGTATTTTTCCTTAAGCTGGCGATATTCGGGCAGGGCGCGTCCGGCCTGGCGCATGAGCCAGACCGGGGGGCGATCCACTGTCTGGCAACGGCAAGCCGCGAGAAACCGTTGACGGGAAGTCAGGGAGGCAATTTTTTCCGGGGCAGCAGCGCTCATTTTCAGCCAGACAAGATACGATAAAATTCTGGCAACGCAGTGAAAAAATCCAAGCCATCCACTTTGGGGTGCGGGGGCGGTTGATTTCAGGCTTGTGACCGGTTTGTATTGTGGCCGGGGCTGGGCATTTTTTGTGCAACTTTTTCCCAATCGAGGTTTTTAATTTTTCACGATGGCAACTCAACCTTCAGATTTCAATGAATCGCTGTGGCGGCGACCGTTGACCGATGCCGAGCGGGCCGCGTTGCGGGCGCGGCCGGATTTGGTGCCGGAAGCGTATTTGACGGCCGCGCTGGCCAAAATGCCGGACGTGCCGGTGGCCTCAAATTTTACCACGCGCGTACTGGCGGCGATTGAATTGGAAGAAGCGCAACCGGTGCGACCGGGCTTTTTCCATTGGAACTGGCATGCCTGGTTTCCCCGTTTGGCTGTCACGACGGCGATTCTGGTTTTTGCGGGTGTAAGCTGGCAACGTTATGAAGTCCATTCCCAACGCACCTTGCTCGCCCAAAGCGTTGCGTCGGTCGCCGTGGCCCGGCCGTTGCCCAGTGTGGCTGCGTTGCAAGATTTTGAAACGATCCAGCGGATGGGGCAGGCGGCTCAACCGGATGAGAAGCTGCTCGCGTTGCTGCAATGAGCCGATTGCGTCAGTTGATCATTTGCCTGGTTGCCATGCTGGCAATGGCGGTTGTCCACGCGCAGAATCCGCCGTTACCGCCGAATCTGATTCCCACAATTCCCACCCCGGGATTGTCGCCAGTGACCTTATTCCGCAATTTGCTGGCAATGGCGCCGTCAGAACGCGCGAATTACTTGAGCAATCGTCCGCCGGAAATACGGGGGCGTATTCTCGCCAAAATCCACGAATACCTGATTCTCGGCCCGGACGAACGGGAACTGCGCCTGCAGGCAACGGAACTGCGCTGGTATCTCATGCCGTTGTTGTCATTGTCGCTGACGAATCGCGCCGAACGCCTGGCGCAGATTCCTGAGAATTTACAGTCGCTGGTCAAAAATCGTCTGGCGCAATGGGATATTTTGCCCCCGCCGTTGAGACAGGAGTTGTTGGACAATGACCGCGCTTTGCATTACTTCGCCAACATCATGCCGCCCGGCGCTGCCAAGCCCGATGCGTTTCCGGACGGACAACGGCGAAAAATCGCCGAACAGTTCAATCAGTTTTTTGAACTGACCTCGGGCGAGAAAGAGAAAACGCTGAAGACATTATCCGCCGCTGAGCGGGCGCAGATGGAAAAGACGTTGCAATCATTTGCGCACCTGCCGCCGTCACAACGGATGTTGTGCCTGCGCAATTATGAAAAATTTGCCGGCATGAGTTCGGCGGACCGGGCGGAATTCTTGAAAAACGCCGAACATTGGTCGCAGATGCTGCCCGCTGACCGGCAGGCATGGCGTGATCTGGTGGCCCATGTGCCGGCATGGCCGCCCATGCCGCCGCCACCGATACCCGCGAAGCTTATGCCGCATGCGCCCCTGATAATTCATCATCCCAACGTGGCGACGAATTAAGGCTGGGATGAAAGCGGAGCCGGGCCTTCAAGTTTCAAATTTCCATTTCAGTCACGATGAACTAACTTCTTACGGTGCATCCGATTGCATTTCATATTGGTTCGTTCGCCGTCCATACGTATGGCGTGATGATGGCGTTGGCGTTTCTGGCGGGATTATGGACGGCCACCTTGCGTGCCCGGCGGGAGCAGATTTCCGCCGAACGCATCGCGGACGTGACGTTGTGGCTGATGGTCGGCGCGATCCTTGGGGCGCGTACCGTTTATGTCGCCACCTATTGGAAACAGGAATTCGCCAGCCAGCCGCTTTCGGAAATTTTCATGATCCAGCACGGCGGACTGGTCTATTACGGCGGCTTGATCGGCGCGACGATTGCCGGCGCGATCTACATCCACTGGAAGAAAATGCCGTTGTGGAAAACTGCCGATGTGTTTGCGCCCAGCATCGCGCTCGGCAGTGTTTTCGGGCGCATCGGTTGTCTGTTGAATGGTTGCTGCTACGGAAGCGCCTGTAGTTTGCCGTGGGCGATCACTTTTCCCGAAGGCCACGAAACGCATCCGGTAGGCCAGCCCGCCATACCGGTGCATCCGACGGAAATTTACGACGCCTTGTTGAATCTGGTGCTCTATGTTTTTCTCGCGTGGCTGTTCCGCCGCAAAAAATTTGACGGCCAGATTTTTGCGACCTATCTGATTGTTTATGCCGTGTTCCGGTCCATCGCGGAATATTTTCGCGGCGATTATCCGCCCGACCATGTTCATTTCGCGCTCGGGCTGACCTCGGCACAACTCGTCAGTGTGCCGATTTTCATCATCGGTCTCGCCCTGGCGGTCTTTTTATCCCGGCGTTCTTTGCCAAAACAAGACTGATTTTGGCTGGATTAATCGAATGAATCGGATTTCTCCAAAGCCGGCCCAATCAAGATTTTAATCCTGTGAAATCGGTTGATCCGGTCTTAACTCCATTTTTTCTGGCCGGCCCGACGGCGGTCGGAAAATCAGAAATCGCGCTCGCGCTGGCTGAAAAGGCGGGCGGTGAAATCATCTCGGTGGACTCGATGCAAGTCTATCGCGGCCTCGACCTCGGTACCGCCAAACCGTCGCCGGCGGAACGTGCCAGGGTGCCGCATCACTTGATTGATGTGTGTGATTTGCACGAAGCCTTTGACGCCGCGCAATTTGTCCGCCTGGCGCAAATGGCCGTGGCCGACATTCAGTCGCGGAATAAAATCCCGATTTTCTGCGGCGGCACCGGGCTTTATTTCAAGGCGCTTTTGAGCGGCCTCGGGGAAGCGCCCCCGTCCGACGCGCAACTACGGGCGGAACTGGAGGCGGCACCGCTGGAACAATTACTGGCGGAACTTCGCGACCATGACCCGGCAACCTTTGAAAAAATTGACCGGCAAAATCCGCGCCGCGTCGTTCGCGCCCTCGAAGTCATCCGGCTTACGGGTAGAAAATTTTCCGAGCAACGGTCCAATTGGCGGCCGGAAGCTGAAAGCCAGAACCCCGCAGCGTGTTTGCTCTGCTTCACCCGGCAAGCCGTGGATTTGCACGCACGCATTAATCTTCGCGTGGATAAAATGTTCGCGCACGGCCTCGTGGAGGAGACCCGTGAATTGCTCAAACACGGCCTGGCGGAAAATAAATTTGCGATGCAGGCCATCGGCTACCGGCAGGTGGTTGAACATCTGCGCGGTGAACGTAATCTGGCGGAGACGATGGAACTGGTGAAAATCAAAACCCGCCAGTTTGCCAAGCGCCAGTTGACCTGGTTCCGTCGTCATGGGAACGGCGTATGGATTGAGTTGGAGCCGGCGGTATCGGTGGCCGAGGTCCTGCGCCGGATTTCGCTGCCGGCGGAAGTGGCTTGAGGGCATTCTTCTGCTTTGTTTCCCGGGTTTTTCGTGGTTAATTTATTTCTGTGAACCGTGTTGCATCTGAAAAACTTTTTGCCGAGGCCCTGAATTTCATTCCTGGTGGCGTCAATTCGCCGGTGCGCGCCTTTCGCGCCGTCGGCGGCCAGCCGTTTTTCGTCAATCGGGCGGCGGGCGCCCGCGTCTGGGATGTGGACGGCAATGAATTGATTGATTACATCGGCACTTGGGGGCCGGCCATCCTAGGGCATGCCCATCCGAAAATCATTGCGGCAGTCAAAGCAACGGCGGAAAACGGCACGAGCTTTGGCATCCCCAATCCGCTGGAAGTGACGATGGCAAAACTGATCTGCGAACTTGTGCCCAGCGTACAAAAAGTCCGCATGACCAATTCGGGTACGGAAGCATGCATGAGCGCGATCCGGCTGGCGCGTGGTTTCACCCGGCGCGATAAAATCGTCAAGTTTGACGGCTGCTACCATGGCCACGCCGATTCGCTGCTGGTGAAGGCCGGGTCGGGCGCCTTGACGTTTGGGCATCCTGACAGCGCCGGCGTACCGGCCTCGTTTACCCAGCATACGATTGTCGTGCCGTTCAATGACATTGAGGCGTTGCGGGCTGTTTTTGCGGCGAATAAAAATGAGATCGCCGGTATCATTGTTGAACCCGTGCCCGGCAATGCCGGGCTGTATTTGCCGCAGCCGGGTTATTTGGAATTCTTGCGTGAAATCACGGCGGCACATGGTGCGTTATTGATTTTTGACGAAGTGATGACGGGCTTTCGCGTGGCCAAAGGTGGTGCGCAGGAACGTTTTCGCATCACGCCGGATCTAAGTTGTTTTGGCAAGATCATTGGTGGCGGCCTGCCGGTGGGCGCGTTCGGCGGCCGCGCGGACATCATGGATCTGCTCGCACCGCTCGGGCCGGTTTATCAGGCCGGAACGTTGAGCGGTAATCCGCTCGCCCTGGCCGCCGGCATCGCGGCGCTGGAAGAATTGCAATTTTCCGGGGCGTATTGCGCGTTGGAAGAATTGGGTGAACAATTGGAGGCTGGCCTGCGCGGCGCCGCGAAAGCCGCCGGCATACCGGTGCGGTTCAATATTTGCGGCTCCATGTTCTGCGGCTATTTCACGGATGAACCGGTCCATAATCTGGCCGACGCAATGAAGAGCGACCGCGAACGGTTTAAGAAATTTTTCCATGGCATGCTGGATGCCGGCATCTATTTTGCACCCTCACAATTTGAGGCCGGCTTCATTTCCACAGCCCATACGATGGCGGACATAGAGCGGACGGTTCAAGCGGCGGCAAAAGTGCTGCGGACGTTGTAACCTTTCCGCCGAAGCGGCGTCTTTTTCCCTATCTGTGAAGTCAAATGATTGACCGCAGAAACAGTTTGAAACCGTTTGTTAAACTAGAAATTATGAAATTGAACAAGACTCTAACATTGGCGGCATTGATTGCCGGTAGTTTATTCACCGGCAGTCTGGTCGCCCAGGCGCAAGATGCCACCAACCAACCACCTGCCACGGTCAAGCCGGGAGGCAAAGCGCGCGGCATGAACGTTGATTTTCTCGCCAAACAATTGAGTTTGACGGACGCTGAAAAGCCCAAGGTCAAAGCCTTGCTGGACGACCAGATGGAAAAACAGCGCGATCTGCGCAAAGATACCAGCCTTTCCAAGGAAGATAAAAAAGCCAAGCTGAAAGAAATTCGTGAAGCCACAAACACCAAGATGAAGGACATCTTGACGCCTGATCAGTTCACAAAATGGCAAAAATTTAGCGGGGGCGCCCACCGTCCGATGCCGGGAGCGGCGTCAACCAACGCGCCCGCGTCGAAATAACTGATCTGTGGGGGAAAAAGACAAAGGAACGGCCATGGCCGTTCCTTTTTTATTTTTTGATGACCTGGCCAAATAATTTAGCCCGTGGCCCTGCTTGCCCCAATGAAACAATCCTTGCCGCGTTCGCAAGCAATCGTTATTCAAACCAGATGAACTCACGCGCGGCCTTGATTGCGCTGGCGCTGGTTTTATTTGTATGAAGTACCTACTGCTATTATTTGCCGTCACGCTCATTGGCTCGGGGGTGACATTATTTGCCCAGAACAAAATTGCCGCCGTTGCCGTCCACATTCAGGTGGAACCCGATGTGGTTTTGGCACCCATTGCCGACGACTTTATGGGGTTGGGGTATGAGACTTCGGCGGTGGCGCGGAATGGGTACTTCAGCCCGAAGAACGCCCACCTGGTGCAACTCTATCGGACGTTGAGCGCGCATGGATTGGTTCGCATCGGCGGAAATATTTCTGACCATGCCCGATACGTGCCGGAGGGAGTCCCGGCCGCGCGATCGGAGCGTGAAACCACTGTGATCAATCAAGCCACGCTCACGGATTTGGGCGAGTTCCTGCGGGCCACTGGATGGAAGGCGATGTGGGGGCTCAACCTTGGCACGGGGACAAAAGCCGAGGCGGTGCAGGAAGCTTTGGCCGTGCAGGCGGCATTGGGCGACCGGCTGCAGTCTTTTGAAATCGGCAACGAAGTTGATCTATTGCCGCGTTCAAAGCATGCCTACACCAATTACTTTGCCGCCTATCAGGAGTACAAGGCCGCGATCCGCCAGGCGCTGCCGACAGCGGTGTTTTCCGGACCGGATGTCGCCAGTGCCACCCGCTGGACCGAATATTTCTCCCGAACCGAAGCCGAAGACATGAAATTACTCACGCATCATTATTATCGGAGTGGAGCCATGAAGCCGGATGCTACCATTGAGACGTTGCTGGCACCAGACCCCCAATGGGAAAGCACTCTGCGAGTGCTGGAGCAAACCTGTGCTGACCACCAAATCGCCTTTCGCATCAATGAGGTCAACTCGTTCTACGGCGGCGGCAAAGCTGGCGTGAGCGATACGTTCGCTTCAGCCCTTTGGTGCCTCGACTACATGTTTCGCATCGCCACGCATCAGGGTGGCGGCGTCAATCTGGAAACGGATGTTAACCAACTGGCTTTTGTCAGCCACTATTCACCAATCTTTCGCGACGCCAATGATCAACTGACCGCGCGTCCGGAGTATTACGGAATGCTGGCGTTTGCAATCTCGGGCCACGGACAATTGGTAAAACTCGCCGTCTCGAAGTCCGACCTTAATTTAACTGCCTACGCCACCAAGAATGGTTCTGGAGACATTTGGGTCACAGTGATCAACAAAGACCTGACCAGGCCGGCAACCCTTGAAATCGCCATGCCAGAAAATTACTCGGTAGCCTCGGCTTATCGGCTCACCGCCCCATCAGCGGAAAGTAAAAACTTGGTCACGCTCGCCGGCAAAGAAATTTCCGAGAATGGCTCCTGGACGCCCGAAGTCACTGAACCCGTGCCAGTCAAAGCGGGCTGGGCAGGCTTGCAACTGCCGGCGACGAGTGCGGTCCTCGTTCATCTCCGTTAGGTATAAATAAAGATTCACCTCGGCCGTGAAATCTTCGGGCGCGGATTTGTTACTTGGCGCTTGAAACGTCTGAACTGAACGGTTTTCATTTGCGGCATGGATTCCCGGGAAGCGCTGATTGCGTTGAACATGATTGAAGGGGTTGGGCCCGTGCGCGCCCGGTCGTTGCTGGAGCATTTTGGCGAGGCACCTAAAATTCTTTCCGCTTCCAAATACGAACTGCAGCGCGTTCGCAATATCGGCGAAGACACCGCAGAAAATATCTTCAACTGGGAGAAGTCCATTGACCTGGCGGGTGAATTGAAGCGCATCGCGGATTTTGGCTGTCATGTTTTAATTTCGTCCGATGAAAATTATCCCGCATCGCTCCGGGAGATTTATGACCCGCCATTGGTGCTTTATGTCAAAGGTGAATTGACGGCGAAGGATAAAAATTCCGTAGCCATGGTCGGTTCGCGTCAGACCACGCACTATGGCCTCGAGACGGCGCGCAAACTGGCCTATCAACTTGCGTATGTGGGTGTGACCGTAGTAAGCGGCGGTGCACGGGGCATTGACACGGCGGCACATCAAGGAGCCTTGAGCGCCAAAGGCCGGACGATTGCCGTTCTGGGTACCGGCATCAATCTGGTTTTTCCGCCGGAAAATGTCGCGTTGTTTGAACGCATCGCCAGTAACGGGGCGGTCATCACTCAATTTCCGTTCAACCGCCCGGCGGACAAACAAAGTTTTCCGATCCGCAACCGGATCGTGGCCGGCATGACCTTGGGCACCGTGGTCGTTGAAGCCAACCTCACCAGCGGTTCACTCATCACGGCAAATTTTGCGACGGAATATGGCCGCCAGATTTTTGCCGTGCCGGGACGGATTGATTCACCACGCAGCAAGGGTTGCCATGACTTGATTAAAAAAGGGGCCAAGCTTTGCGAGGGGGCCGAAGATGTGCTCAGTGAATTTGAATATCTTTTTCCCGCGAGCAACCGGCCGGCGTCCACGGCGGAAACTGGCATCCTGCCCGCGCTGGAACTTTCAGCCAATGAACAGGCTATTTATAACGCTGTCATCCCGGACGATGAAACGGCGATTGATGACATTATTCGTGCCAGCGGGCTGCCCAGTTCCACCGTCAATGTCGCCTTGCTGGGCTTGGAGATGAAACGATTAGTGCGCCAATTGCCGGGGAAATTGTTCGTCCGAAATGTGTGAAGGAGCTGGATTGGGTGTGCGATATAAAATGCACAGCTGGTTAAACTGCCAAGTTTTCGCAACTTTTATCACTTGGGCGCGTTTATTTTAGACTGCGAACCGGCTTGCGTCCCTGCCGACAATGAATTAGAAACAGCAGCACAGGAAAATTATGGCAAATTATATAATCATCGGTGGCGACGGCAAAGAATACGGCCCGATCAGTTCAGACGACGTTCGCCAATGGATGGCCGAGGGCCGGCTCAACCAGCAGTCGCTGGCGAAGGCCGAGAGCGATGCGGAATTTCGCCCGCTTGAAAAATTTCCCGAGTTCTCCGCCGCGTTCACCCGTCCGGCGCCGGAAACCATTGCGCCGTTGATTTTGACCGCCGACGAATGGGTGGGACAAGTCACGACGCGTCAACCGGAACTGCGCTTGGGCGAATGCCTGGCTGCCGGTTGGAGTTTTCTCGGTGCCAATGTCGGTTTCCTGGTGGGTGCAGTTATCCTGGCGTGGCTGATTAATCTAGTCTTCGTTTTCGGTGCATTATATTTGCCGATTCTTGGCCCGTTGGCAGCATTGTGTTTTAGTGGCGTCATCATGGGCGGGTTTTATCTGGCTTGCCTGCGTCGTCTGCGCGGAGAAAACGTGGCCGTAACCGACGTGTTATCGGGCTTCAAAGATTCCTTTCCCCAACTGCTGCTGACCGGGTTGATTGCCGGGCTTTTAACTGAGTTGAGCGCGTGCTGTTTGATTTTGCCGGCAATTTATCTTGGCGTCGCGTGGAGCCTGGCCATTGTTTTGGTGGCGGACAAAAAAATGTTTTTCTGGTCAGCGATGGAACTCAGCCGAAAAGTCATCACCAAAGTTTGGTTTGAAATGTTTGTTCTATTGATCATCGCTTTTTTGCCGATGATTCTTTTCCAGATTTTCAACCTGTATAGGACCGGGACTTTCTTCTTCGGTTTATATGATCAGGCCAATCATGATATGCAACAGCTCGCCAAGCTGATCCAGGATCAGAGCCAGACTCAGGCGATCCGCACCATGGCTCTGCAGGTCACCCTGATCGGTCAGGCGATTTTTCTGGTGAATCTTTTCTACTGTGCCGGGGTTATAGTGCGTGCGTATGAAAACCTTTTCGGTTCAAAAAAAACCTGAGCTTACGGCCCGTCAGGCTGCCCAAGGTTGCCTGACCGCCAACCTGGCGGTTCCCGGTTTGGGGTCTTTAGTGGCCGGTCGAAAAGTTGGTCTCATCCAGATGGCGATTTATTTTTGTGGCTTTGCGCTCACGCTTTTCTTCGGGCTTCGGTTTGTCTTCGGGGCTTTGTCCAACTGGTCGGCCTTCTATGGCGAGTTTCACGATCCAAACATGGATGCGCTGGCTGCCTTGAATGACCTGTGGCGGCGTACGCATTGGGCTTTATTGGGGATCACCTTGTTTGCCGTTTCGTGGCTCTGGGCCCTGGCAACCAGCTGGACTTTGCTGGCTGAGGCAAAAAAACAAGAGCACAAGACTTGATTATTGTCCGATGAAAAAAACCGATGATCGCACTATCGCCCGTGTCTTATTGCTGAATCTGCTTATTCTGCCGGGGCTGGGCTCACTCCGCGCACGGTATTGGTTTTCCGGGATCGGACAAATTGCCCTGGTGACTGCCGGAGCTGCTGCCATGCTGCTCTGGCTGTACAAGGAATTGTCAGAATATTATGCCCTGATGTTTGATGATGTGAAACCGCAAGCGATTGGTTGGATCGGCATTTTGGGCGGAGTTCTGATAGCACTTTCATGGTTATGGGCTGCCATTACCAGTTTCAATTATTACCGGGCCAACGCATCATCCGATTCGTATCGGTTTGAAAAATCAACTCCGCCGCAAATAAAACCAGTTGCACCGCAACTAGACCCGGTGTTCGCAGCCATTCCGGCCTGGCAACGCGCTGGCGAAATCATTTCGCGCACCTATCAATTCAAAGATTTCCCGGCGGCACTGAAATTTGTGAATGCCGTGGGTCAGCTGGCTGAACAGGTGCAACATCATCCCGACATTGATATTCGCTGGAACAAGGTCACGCTCGCCTTGACGACCCATGATGCCGGGGGACTGACCGGGAAAGATTTTGCGCTAGCCCGGGAGTGTGATGGGTTGGTTCAGGGTTGATCTCAAAAAACCCGTGGCACGCCTTCTTCAAGGATATTGATCTGGTCAGTCAGCTTTTCGGCCTCGGCGATCTCCATCAACCAGCGCGGTGGTTCATCCATTTCTTCAAAAGACAATTTGAACGTACCGTAATGCATCGGTATGAATTTTTTGGCGCGCAAATCCTTGAACGCGCGGACGGCATCGTCCGGGCCGATATGGACGCGCCGGAATGTTTCCGGGTGATAGGCACCGATCGGCAGCAGGGCAATTTCCGGCGCAAATTTACGGCCAATTTCTTTGAAGCCATGGAAATACGCGCTATCGCCCGCGTGATAAATTTTCCGGCCTTGATGTTCCAGGATGAAGCCCCCGTAGCCGCGATGCTGGTCATGCAAGGTGCGGGCACCCCAATGTTTGCTTGGAGTGAAAGTCACTTTCCAGTCGCTTTGTGAAAAACTTTCCCACCATTCCAACTCGATCACCCGCGCGAAACCAAGGTTACGTGCCAGATCGCCAACCCCGCGCGGCATGACCCCGATTTTCGGTGCGGGCAGTTTGCGCAGCGTGGGTTTGTGAAAATGATCATAATGCGCGTGGGTCAAGAGGACGAGGTCGATCGGCGGCAGGTCTTTGATTTTTAACCCGGCGCGTTTGAGACGCTTCATCAAGAAGAGCCAGTTCGCAAAATTCGGATCAATCAACACGTTCAAGTCCGTGAACTGGATGAGAAATGAAGCGTGACCGATCCAGGTGATGGCGACTTCGCCGGTTTTTAATTTTGGAAAAATCGGGCGTTGCGGCTGGCCGTGGCGTGGGGTGAACCAGCCCTTCAGGATGAGTTCCTGAAAAAAAGTGCGCGGGTTGAAATGTTTTGCCGGAGTCAGGTCCTTAAACGAACGCGGCAACTTTCGACGTGGGGCAACTGGACGTTTCATATGACAATGGGAGCTTGGCGGTTTGTTTTGGAAAATACGACATCACTTTTATCGAACTAAACATCAATTTTATCAATTCACCGGCATGTCTCCGGACCCTTAAAATTCTCGCCTAAGAATTTAAGTAATATGTATCGAGATGGAAAATTTTGCAACTTGCGGCGGATTCGGCATGTGCCTCACACTTTAACCGTCAGAATTTGCCACCGCTCAAAAAACCCCTAGTTATGGAACCGATTCTACCAATCCTCATTTTGCTGTTCATTGGAGTTCCGCTGGCCGTGGCGGTGTGGCTGATCGTGCGGGCTGTCAGAGCGAAAAATCAACTGACTGAATTTTCGCAACGACTGGAAGACCTTGAGCGGGAAATCATCCGGTTAAAACAGCAAAAAGAGTCCATCCAACCGGCCGAGCCCGTGCCTGTGCCGAAACCAGTGGCTCCCATTGTGCCAGTGATGGCACCGGCGGAGCCAAAAGCGCCGAGTCCGACTTCCATCCCAGCAGCACCCGGTCCGATTTCGCCGCTATTGCGAAACCCGTTGCCAGCTTTACCTGTGACACCGGCACCAAAATCAACGCCAAAGTTAAAACCGGCCATCAATTGGGAACAATTCATGGGCGTAAAAATGTTCGCCTATCTTGGCGGGCTGGCGGCCTTCATGGGTGTGGCTTTGGCGATAAAATATTCGTTCGATCACAATCTCATCTCACCGGAGATCCGCATGGGCATCGGTTTTTGTATCGGGTTGATTCTGCTGGTCGCCGGATTGTTGATTCATCGTCAAAAAAAATATGTCGTTGGCGCCCAGACATTATGCGCCACAGGTGTGGTCATTCTCTATGCCATCGCTTTTGCGTGTCATGCGATTTATAAATTTTCGTTCTTCTATCCCAATCCCCTTCCAACCTTTTCATTGATGATTGGCATAACGGTGGTCGCCTTCTTTTTGGCAATTCGCCTGAATGCCCTCGTCGTAGCCATTTTGGGGATATTGGGTGGTTTCCTGACGCCGATCCTGATCAGCACCGGACAAGACAATCCACTTGGTCTTTTTGGTTATATCGCAATTCTGGACGCCGGATTGCTCATGGTGGCGTTGCGTCAACGCTGGCATTTCCTGGCTCTATTGGGAGCCGTGGGCACTTTGTTTTTGCAGGTCGGCTGGGCGGATAAATTCTTTTTCGCTGAAAGCTATTTCGCCGGGAATAAAATTATTATGCCCCTCGGCTGGTTGCTCTGCTTCAATGCCTTGTTCGTGGCCTTCATCGCCTGGGCGAAGCGCTCCCGGCAACTGAACGTATGGTACATGGCCTCCTTGGTGTTGCTGGCGTTCAGTGCTTTTGCCTTTGCTGGCTGGTTTCTTACCTTTGATCTGCTGGCACAAAGACCGCTCCTGATATTCGGATTCGTTTTTCTGATTGATCTGGGAATTGCGGCACTGGCGTGTTTCGATGATCGGGCGGTGAAGTTACAGTTAGTGGCGGGGCTTAGCGTCTTTGGTTTATTGCTTTTTTGGACCAGCCATTCGCTGGCCAATAACCTCCTCAATGCAGCGCTGGTGATATATTTTATTTTTGCCGGATTTCATTCAGTTTTCCCGGTGCTGTTGCAACGTCGCGGCGTCATCAAGCAGATGCCGTCAACCAGCCAGTTATTTCCATTGTTGGCACTTGGTCTGGTGCTCTGGCCTATTTTTCAGCTGGCGGATATGTCATTTATGGTTTGGCCATTTTTCCTGCTGGTGGATGGTTTGGCGATCGGTTTGGCACTCGTCACACTTTCCTTATGGCCGGTATTGGCAGTTTTGGGTTTAACCCTCGTGGCGCTGGGTGAATACATCTTCAAAATTCCCGTGAACCTGACGGGACTGACAGAGTTTCTCTGTTTGCTGGGGGCTTTTTCAATGCTGTTTGTTGCCGTTGGTATGTGGCTGACTCATAAATTCAAGCCAGCTGCGTTCGCGGAGGGAGTCAAACTCAATGACACTATTGCTGTACCCGAAAATCTGGCGGCGCAATTGCCAATTTTTTCAGCCGCATTACCCTTTCTATTGCTCATCATGGCCGTATTGCGGTTGCCGGCAACGGACCCGACGCCCTTTTTTGGCCTGGCTTTGATTTTAGTGCTGGCTCTGCTGGTTGTGACCAGATTGTTTCTACTCGATTGGCTGCCCGCCATCAGCCTGACTTGTGTCGCTGCGTTGGAATATGCCTGGCATGGCAGCCATTTTACACCAAGCAACGCCCTCGTATCGTTGCTCTGGTATCTCAGCTTTCTCGCCATATTCACGGTGTTCCCATTTCTGTTTCTAAAACGGTTCAGTCGTAAAATCATTCCGTGGGCGGTATCTGCCCTGGCGGCCATACCGCAATTTCTTCTCAGCTATCATACGATCAAGACGGCGTGGCCAAATGATGTGATGGGGCTGCTGCCGGCGGCTTTCGCACTTTTGCCATTGAGCGGTTTGGCGATCATCTGGAAAAAGAATCAGATCAAAGACGGTGCCCGTTTGGCACAGTTGGCCTGGTTCGGCGGCCTGACGTTATTTTTCGTCACGTTGATTTTTCCGATTCAATTTGAGCATCAATGGATCACGCTCGGTTGGGCGTTGGAGGGGGTGGCGTTGCTCTGGCTGTTCCAACGCGTGCCGCACTCGGGTTTGCAGCGCACGGGAATTGGCTTATTGGTCATCGCCTTTGTCCGGCTGGCCCTGAATTCGGCCGTGCTTTCGTATCATACCCGGAGCGCGCTGCCGATTTTCAACTGGTATCTTTATACCTATGGCATCACTGCGTGCTGCTTTTTTACCGGCGCCAGGTTGCTGGCGCCACCGCGCCATCAGATCGCAAAATTAAGTCTGCCTCCGTGGCTGGTTTCGCTGGGTACAGTTCTGGTCTTCCTGTTGCTGAACATTGAGATCGCCGATTATTTCAGCGAACCCGGCTCTGCTCTGGTTTTCGAGTTCAGCGGCAATACGCCACGCGACATGGTTTATTCGATCGCCTGGGGTTTGTTTGCCCTCATGTTGCTGGTCATTGGTATCTGGAAAAAAGTGCCAGCCTCACGCTATGCCAGTCTTGGATTATTAAGTGTGACTCTGCTCAAGCTTTTCCTGCATGACCTCTCGCACTTGCCGCAGCTGTACCGGATCGGTGCATTTGTGGGCGTGGCGGTCATCGCCCTGCTGGCATCATTTGCATATCAGAAGTTCTTTGCGGTGAACGATCCGGCGGAATCGCCAAACACCACGCTGCCGTCGGATGATTTTTCAAAATCTGCCCGCGACAAGGAGCCGGGCAGCGTTTAAATTGTTTTCATGAACAAACTTGCAAAACAGCTCGACACCTATCTTCGCCGGCAACCGAAGCTTGGTAAAAATGTGTTCATCGCTCAAACGGCGACGGTCATCGGCGATGTGACGCTGGGCGCCCATTCAAGTGTTTGGTACGGCGCGGTATTGCGAGGCGACATCAATCGCATCGTCATTGGCCATCATACGAATGTGCAAGACAATGCCGTGCTGCATTTGGCGGATAATTTTCCCTGCGTGCTTGGTAATTGGGTCACGGTTGGCCATAGCGCGATTGTGCATGCCTGCAAGGTCGGCGATGAAGTGCTGGTCGGCATGGGCGCGGTGATTTTGGATGGCGCGATCGTCGGTAAACAATCACTCATTGGCGCAAAGGCATTGGTCACGCAAGGAATGAAAATCCCGCCCGGTTCGCTGGTGCTCGGTGCGCCGGCCAAAGTGGTTCGCAAACTCACAAAAGAAGAACGCGCCGGTTTAAAATGGTGGGCGGAAAAATATGTGGATAATGGCGCCTACTGTCTAAAGCACGGGATTGGGGTGGGCGCGCCCTTAAAGACTTAATTCACGACCGCTTACCAATTTCGATTGGTGTAAGGCACATCAGCGTAAGCCGGTGAGATTGCTGCACAATAATCAATTTCCGCTTTCGGCGCGCCGATTTCCTGCAACACCTGTGTTTGATGTTTAAGGCATTTTTGTTCTGCTGCATGACCGATCCAAACGTCATCCGGCATTTTCCCGGCGTGGGATTTCTGATAATCGTGATACAACTTGGAATGAAAAGAATCGTGGGCAATCACCCCGGCACACCAAGTCGGGGAAAAGTATGCCGAACGGTCGTTGAGATCAAAGGTTGGGTGAGTGATGCTGGCTTCCATTCCACTGTGCGTTGACTCATCAATGATCTCAATGTTGTTCGTGATGATTTGATAAGCCGCCGGAGTTTTGATTTGCAATAAAAACAAGGCATTGGAAACCATGTTTTGAAATTTTTCCGTCCCTTTGATTGTGATCCCGGTGCTGAACCCACAAGTGGGTGCAATGAATTGAATCCAAAGGAAACTCGTTATTACCCAACCATATTTCCAATTCATCTTCATTCAGCATCTGTAATTGGTCACGTTCGCCTAACCCTTCACACCCTTTTCCGTCTTGCGCAGGCATTGAGTAAGGTAGGGGAGCAATTGCTTTTTGCGTGAAACGACATCGCGCATCTCATAGATGCCGGGTTCAAGGCGGGGATGGTCAATCGCCTTGATCAAGCGTTCATCACCGACAACCAATAGCAACGAGCTTTGCGTGGTCACGTCGGTGATCAACAGGCTGGAAAAGAAATAGCCGCGAGCCGCGCGATAGATTCCCAGGGCGACAAGCAATTCATCTTTGCGCTTCCAAAACTGGTCGAACCCGATTTCCTCGATCTGCGCGACGCTGAAATTTTTTCCGTTTTCACGGTATTCCTTGCAATCCGTGGTGATGGCTTGCGGAGCTGGTTTAAGGGTGAGCAGCGAACCGGAGGCAAATAATTTTTCCGTGAACTCACGGGCATTTACGTTCGCCAATACCTCCAATTTTTTCAGGATTTCCGCATCGCGGGTAGTGGTTGTCGGCGAGGTTAGGTTTAACGTATCGGAAACGACGCCGGCAAGCAGCAATCCGGCGATGGCGGGCGGCAATTCCACCTGGTTGCGAAAAAAACAATCGGCCACAATCGTACTGGTCGAACCAACCGGCTCATTGCGGAAAAGAATCGGTTGCTGGGTGGTCAGGGCGCCGATCCGATGGTGGTCAATGATTTCAATGATCTCCACTTCGTCCGCGCCTTGCACAGCCTGCGAGAGTTCATTGTGATCCACGAGGATCAATTTGCGGGTGACCGTTTTCAAGAAATCCGTTTTGGACAAGATGCCGACGGTCGCGCCCTCAGAATTGAGCACGGGGAAAATTTGGTAACCGGATGACATCGCCTCATCCCGCACGGCGGCCAGCGATGCGTGTTCGCGGAAACAGAGAAATTCCTCATTCAAAACGTGGCGCACCGACACCGCCGCCCGGCATAAC
>DASYEY010000242.1:0-21615 GCA_036498725.1 Verrucomicrobiia bacterium
ATCCGCCACGTGGTTGAAGGCCTGGAGATCTATTCCGTTTATGCCCACCTCAGCGCGATCAGTCCTGACCTGAAAGTGGGCGATCCGGTCAAGGGCGGCCAGGTCATCGCCACCATGGGCCGCACCTCCAGCGCCGAAACCATCGGCAAATGGCGCGCGCATGTGCATTTCGAACTGAACGTGCTGGTGAACGATAATTTTGCCGCGTGGTTCAAAAAAAATTCCACCGAACGCAACGATCACGGGGAATGGAACGGCCAGAATCTGCTTGGCCTGGACCCCCGCCCCATCCTGCTGGGCGAAAAGCCGGGCGCGAAAAAATTCAGCCTGCTGGATTTTGTTCGCAGCCAGACGGAACTCTGCCGCGTGCTGGTGCGTGACACGAAGTTTCCGTATCTGAAACGCTACGCGGCATTCATCCTGCGCAATCCGGTCGCCGAGAAGGAAGGCATCGCCGGTTACGAACTCGCCTTGAATTACAACGGGGTCCCGTTCGCGCTGCTGCCCCGGGCGGCTTCCGAGATTAAGGGCAGTGGAAAATTTCAACTCATCTCCGTCAACGAAGCAGAACAACGGGCCAACCCCTGCCGCCACCTGGTCATCAAACGCGGCACCCACTGGCAATTGACCGATGCCGGCCAGCGCCAGTTGGACATGTTGACGTATTGAATTTCAGTTGCGAATCCGGCGTTCCGGCCTAGATTCATGGAAGTTCACCAGAACGAACCATGCGATGGCATCAGGAACATCGGCGCGAAAATCGGGTGGGAAGGAACTTTTCCCAGGGTTTCACTTTGATCGAGTTGCTCGTCGTCATTGCCATCATCGGGATTCTGGCGGCCATGCTTTTACCGGCCTTGAGCCAGGCCAAAGGGCGGGCCCAAACCATCGCCTGCCTGAATAATCTCCGGCAACTCCAATTGTGCTGGCACATGTATGCCCACGACAATGACGATGTCATCACGCCGAATAATTACGTGTTTGAGGTTGATATCGGCACGAGCAATTCCCCCACGCTGGGCGAAGACGATCTGACCTGGTGCCGTGGCATTGCCCCGCTGGATACCAACGACATCAACGCCAACATTTCGTTGTTGTTCAATTATAATCAAAACGCCGCCATCTATCATTGCCCGGCGGACTCATCCACCATTGATGATTATCCGGAGATGCTGCGCAAGCGCAGCTTTAACATGAGCAACAGCGCCAATTGCGCCGCCGACAACCATTTCCGGAAATATTCTGAGATCCGAATTCCCACCAGCCTGTTCATCTTCATTGATACGGATGAAAATGATATTTGGGATTCCACCTTCGGCGTCCTTTCCAGCACCGATTATTACTGGGCAAACTACTGGCTGGATATTCCAGCGGACCGCCATCAACGCGGCGCCAACCTCACTTTCGCCGACGGCCATGCCGAGCATTGGCAATGGCGGACCGCGAAAAACGTGCTTTACCTCGGCGCGCCCGCTTACAGCAACAGTGACTTGCAAGACTTGCGGCGATTACAAAACTGCATCAAAGGCGCGGGCGGCAACTGAGTTGCCAGCAAAATCAATTTTTCCCCAACGGCAACAGATTGTGTGGTTTTCAAATCTTTGCCCGGCGTCATCACGCTCAACCAAGCGCCTTGGGTGCGACATCTTTGTAAAACCCTGCCGTCAAAAAATTCAAGCTCCAGCGGAGCGACATGTTCCTGGCGATGGCGCTCCGCTGGAGCTTGAATTTAGCTTGCACCCGTGAACTACAAAGATGTCGCGCCTATGGCGCTATGGCAGTTATCCATAAAACTGGCACCATAGATGGCTTTGGCTGCGCTGCGGCCAAAGTCGGCGCCGAGCACAGCGTCAGGCGGCGAAACGTTGCCACCCAACACCCCGATCGGCCAAGGTCATTGAGATTTTTCATAGGTTGCGAAGTGCGATCATGCCGTTCGCCACTTGGATTTTCCGCCGGCATCGGTTAACTTCTTCCTGTGGCATTGTCTGACATCAAATCCTTGACCCGCGAAGAACTGGAAATCCAATTCAAAGCCTGGAATGAACCGGTTTATCGCGTGGACCAATTATTGAACTGGCTCTACGTGCGGCGCGCGACGGACTGGGCGATGATGACCAATCTGTCCAAAAGTTTGCGGCAAAAATTAAGCGAGAATTTTTCGCTCCAGACGCTCGAACTTGCCCGTAAACAGGGCTCGCATGACACCACGCAGAAATTTCTCTGGAAACTGGCCGACGGTTCTTTCATCGAAAGCGTTTTGATCCCCGCGAATCCAGCCCTCTACGGCGAGGCGAGCGACCGCCATACGTTGTGCATCTCCACGCAAGTCGGCTGCGCCTATGGTTGCCGGTTTTGCGCCAGCGGCCTGGAAGGCTGGAAGCGCAATCTCGGCGTGCATGAGATCGTCGAACAGATTTTGTCAGTGGAACGTTGGCACATGACCAAAGACTCCAAGTCGAAAGTCGAAAATGACTTGTTGAACACCACTGAACCCTCACCTCTTAACTCTCAACCCTCAACTGACACCCGCCTCGTCAACAATATCGTCGTCATGGGCATGGGCGAACCCCTGGCAAATTATGATAATTTGTTGAAGGCGCTGAAAATCTTGAATGCGCCATGGGGCGGCGGCATCGGCGCCCGCAAGATCACCATCTCCACCAGCGGCCTGGCGCCACAAATCCGCAAACTCGGCCATGAGCCGCTGCAATTCCGGCTCGCCATTTCCCTGCATGGGGCGACGGACGAAGTCCGCAATCGGATCATGCCGGTGAATAAAAAATATCCGCTCCGGGAACTCACCGCTGCGTGTGAGGATTATCAGCATGAAAAAGGCCGGATGATCACGCTGGAATATATCCTGATCGCCGGCGTCAACGACATGCTCGAACAGACACGTCCGCTCGCGGCCCTGGCCAAACGGTTATATGCCAAGGTCAATCTGATTCCCTACAACAAGGTCGAGGGTCTGCCTTGGGAACGCCCGGCGGAAGAAGTCTGCGAAAATTTTCTGTCCGCGTTGGAAGATCAGAAGGTCACGGCCACCTTGCGCCGCGAAAAAGGCCACGACATTGACGCCGCCTGCGGTCAATTACGCTTGAAAACCGAACGGGAATTGGCGGGAAAATAATCTCAGCCGAAACCACTTGGCCAGATTTCACCAACCCGTTTGCTACAAAAATCTGTGTTTCATCTGTGTTCATCTGTGGCTAAAATAACTTCGTGATTGCCTTGCTTGATTATGGTTCGGGAAACTTGCGCAGCGTCCACAAATCGCTGCTGAAAGTTGGCGCAGAGGTGCGTCTGGTGCAGCATCCCGAAGAGATCGGCGACGCGAGTGGCCTCGTATTGCCCGGCGTCGGCGCGTTCGACGATTGCATCAATGCGCTCCGCAAACAGCAGTTGTTGGAAGCCGCACGGGATTTCATCAAGACCGGCAAACCCTTTCTCGGCATCTGCGTCGGTTACCAGGCCTTATTTGAACGCAGCGAAGAATTCAACTCCTGCGCCGCCGGGTTGGGCGTTTTCGCCGGTAGCGTTGTCCGATTCCAAGAGCAGCCCGGCCTCAAGATCCCGCAAATCGGCTGGAACCAGATCGACATCGTGCAGGCGGATTGCCCGCTGTATCGCGGCATCGAGCCGGGCAGCTATGTTTATTTTGTGCACAGCTTCTATCCACAGCCTGCGGATGACAGCATCGTTGCCACCCGTACTGTGTATGGCAACAACTTCGCCTCATCCGTCTGGCGCGATAACGTGTTCGCCACCCAGTTTCACCCGGAAAAGAGCCAAAAAGTCGGGCTGCAACTATTGAAAAACTTTGTCGGGCTAACTGAACCTAGCGTTTAGAAAGCTTCCCAATTAACGTCCGAGCGAAGCAATGCTTCGCGCACCGGCGTTGATTATTGCGCCCAGCGCAATGGAGCGCGGAGCATCGCTCCGCTCGATGTTGCCATCCATAAATCTTGTCGATTAAAGTTTCGTCGCCGCCAGTGTCAATATGCGCTCAAACTGCACCGGCGTCAGTGGTGTCACGGAAAGCCGCGATTGTTTTACCAGCGGCATATCCTGCAACAACTTGTCCGTCTTGATGGTTTCGAGGGTGACGGGTTTGGCCAGAGCTTTCACCGGCGCGAGGTCCACGCAGGACCAATCGCCTTCGTCGGCGGTCGCATCGGGATAAAATTCTTTCGCAACTTTGGCGAGGCCAACGATTTGCTTCTCACTGACGCTGTGGTAAAAACAAACCAAGTCGCCCTTTTTCATTGCACGTAGATTGTTACGGGCTTGAAAATTGCGGACACCCGTCCACGCGGTCTGGCCATCCTTGACCAATTGTGCCCACGCGTAAGCTTCCGGTTCGGATTTTGCGAGCCAATAATTCATGCCGGCAGTTTAGCCACAGATGGACACAGATGAAATACAGATAAAATCATCGGCCAATAAAAATCTGTGTTTCATCCGGGTTTCATCTGTGGCTAAGATGAGGCGTGGACTTTGCCGAAAATCTAAATGCCATCCAGCAACGTATCGCCGCCGCGTGCGCGCGGGCGGGACGGGACGAACAGTCCGTCCAGTTGCTCGCCGTTTCCAAAACCCATCCGCCGGAAACCATTGAGCAAGCCGTGAACTGCGGACTGTTGCATTTTGGCGAAAACAAGATCCAGGAGGCCAAGGCAAAAATTCCGTTGAGCCCCGGCAAAGCGCGCTGGCAATTCATCGGCCACCTGCAATCCAACAAGGTGCGCGACGCCGTAGCGTTGTTTGAGATGATCCAAGGTGTGGACAGCCTCGCCATCGCCCGGGAAATCTCCAAGCGCGCCGAGCAGGCGGCGAAAACGATGCCGATCCTGCTGGAAGTGAACGTGGCCGGCGAAGCAAGCAAGTTCGGTTACCAGCCGGAGCAATTGCTGACGGAACTCAAGGAATTGAACGCCCTGCCGCGCCTCGAAATCCACGGGCTGATGGCCGTCCCTCCGTTTACACCGCTGGCGGAAAAATCGCGGCCTTATTTTCAAAAACTACGCGGGCTAAAGGCGGAATGCGAAAAAATCCTGGAAGTTCCCCTGCCCCATTTAAGCATGGGCATGAGCGGCGATTTTGAGGTCGCCATCGAGGAAGGCGCAACGATTGTCCGGATCGGCACCGCACTTTTTGGCGAACGGGCAAGCAGCTTGCGCCGGGAAGTGGAGTGACTGTGACCAGGCAGCATTGGAAAGCTTTTTGTCCCCAGTAAATGTTATCGCCATTTTAGACGATTCAATTATTTTGCACCCATGACCGTGGAAACGTTCCAGCGCGAAATCAATGAAGCCGTAAAGAATTTTGACCACTACATTATTTGCCTGCAAAAAACTCCGGATGAATTTGCGGCCGCTTTATACTCGCTGATGCAGAAGGCGATCAAAGCCTTCGAACAACGCGGCTCGGGACTCCGGCACGGCATCGCCCTGGACAAGGAAATCACGATCATCTTGAGCCAGAACGACGGCGACCGCCCGTTGTGCGGAATCTATTTCAACCTGCACTCGCCTTACCGGAAGGATTCATTGCCGAAAACGGTCAAACAGTTCGTGGAAAAATCACCGGCGGCCGGCGAATAAATTTATTGGTCGCGCACGGTGTCCGCCACCCGGGCCTCACCCGAAACCAGGTCGGCGACGATATTATTTTCCTGCTGCGGCCCCGTGATCTTGACGCTGGCGACTTTCAAGCCGGACCGATAGATGAACAAGGTCTGCTCCACCGCCGGTAATTGCCCATCCGGAAAATCCAACACAACAAACCGGCCAATGGTATTGACCGAAATGACCCGGGCCATGAGCGACGCATCCGGCGTGACGATGGTTGATGAACCCATGACTGCCGGCGGAGTGGCGGCAGGCGTTTTAGGGGACGAATGGCAACCAACGGCAAAAAGCGCGACGAATAGAACCGCTATGGAGCAATGACGTTTCATCTTTATTCAGCCAACATTACGGAACGGAGGGGCAAAATCAATGTGATTTGTCGGAGGAAAGGCAGCAAGGCGTGATGGGTGACAAGTGATGAGCTTTCCGCAGACGGCAAAGAGAAGCTCCAACCTCCAGACCGCGCTGCGATAGTTTTGAGAGGTTGAGATTTGGAATTTTATTTCTTAGAACCCAGCACCGTTACCTGGGCTCCCCCAACGCAGAGCCCTTTACGGCTTCACCGCCGGTGACGCCGTCACGCGTTTGAAGAATTGATAGATCCCGTCGTCACCCATTTTTTGGGCACTGGCGAGTTCACCTTCACGGGTGGCATAAAGCACAACGTTATTCGTGGACAAGATCACCACGGCGGGAATGCCCTTGGCCAGTGGCACATCGTAGTATTTGGCCAGATTCTGATTCTGGTCGAAATGTCCAACATTGACTTTGACGACCTTGAAATCCTTGGCTAGCAACGGCGCGCTGGCGCCGTCCTTGATGGCATGGGCCAGCATTTGGCAATCAGGGCACCAGTTCGCGCCGAAAACCACAATGACCGGCGTATGATTGGTAGTCGCCTGCGTCAACGCCTGCTGGATATCCAGCTTGGCATTGGCCGCTTCCGGGTAGGCTGCAGGCGCAGCCGCGGCGGCGAAGGTGATCAACGACAAAACGAGACTGGTAAAAATTTTCATGGCTGAATAGCAAATGATGGCTGAAAAAACGGGTCACTTCGTCTGCGGAGTGGATTTGATGACTTCTTTCTTTTCCAATTTTTCCAGTTTCGGTGTGATGACGACCTGGCAATAGCCGGCATCAGAATTGTTGTCGTAATATTGCTGGTGATAATCTTCCGCCTTGTAAAATTTCTTGAGCGGCACGATTTCCGTCACAATGGGATTATGAAAATTTTCCTGCGCTTCGAGCTTGGATTTTTCCGCGATCAATTTCTGCTTCTCGTCGTGGTACAAAATGATGGAGCGATAGGACGTGCCTTCGTCCGCACCCTGGCGGTTCAAGGTCGTCGGATCGTGCGCCTGCCAGAAAACCTGCAATAATTTTGCATAGGAAATTTTGGCGGGATCAAAAACAATCTCCGTCACTTCCGCGTGGCCGGTCGTTTCAGTGCAGACTTCGCGATACGTCGGGTTCTCAGTGGTGCCGCCGGCAAAGCCGCTGGTCACCGAGATCACGCCGGGCAGGCGTTCAAACACGGCTTCCATGCACCAAAAACAACCGCCGCCAAGGTCAGCCACTTCCGTGGTATTTGTATTCATAATTTTTGTCGTCTGCGCCGTGGCGGACAGTTGAATCACACCCACGGCCAGCAAAGTCAAAAGCCATTGTTTCATACAGGTATGAGGTTTGATCACGCCGTTTATTCCCAAATCAAAAGCTCAACCAAATCTCAATCTTGCCGCTCGGGTTTATCCAGGTAATCCCCCGGCGGCAGGTCGGCGAATTTTTCAAAATGTTCCGGCTTGAGCGGTTCAGAAATCGCGTGTTCACCGCCGAACCATTTGCCGAGGTCCACCAGTTTGCATCGTTGCGAACAGAATGGCCCGAATTTCCCGGCAAACCAATCACCGGATTTTTTGCACGTGGGACATTTGATCTGCGCCATGGGTCATTTGGTTTCGTCCGCGATCTTTTTGAGATCGGTGATGACATCGGTCGTTGCGTCCAGGGAAATGCCTGCACCCGTCAGGGTTTTCTGCAGATCGTCAAAAATGGTTGCTGCCTGCGCTGCCGTCAGGTGGGAACCGTTGAACGCCGCATGGATCTGGCGGGCTACTTTAAGCTGCTGCGCCGGGGTCAATTTTTTGCCCAGCAATGCCGTCGTCAAATCTTTTGCCAGCGTTTTGACTGAGTCGGGGGTGGCCTTGGCACCTTGGGCGGCAGCCGATAAATTATTCAACAGGGAGATTTTCTGGTCCGTGGTGGGTTTATCGGCGAGATCCCCATTCAACGCCGTGATGTCGGTTTGCAAGCCGGCAACGTTCCGCATGGCCGCCGCCATCACCGGGTCAGCTGAAGCGGCGCCACCCGATTGCGAACCGGCACCGGCCGCTTGCTGGATCTGCCGTTGTGAATCGGCATTTTGATCACTCGCTCGCTTGGCTTGCTGGATGGCCATGGAATAGGGGTCAGCCCAGGCGACATTCGCGGCTAACAAGCAAAGTACGAGTAACGTTTTCATAAGTTCAATGGACGGCGACTTGCAATGAATCTTTTGATAACAACTGGATGTAATCTTTCAAGATATTTTCCGCCTCTTCCAACGAGGCATCCGGCTGATTACGATCCAGCACGATGGGATTGGTCACGATGAGCGTGTTATTGGTGATGTCCAAGCCGTTCAGGCTCACCGGGGCCACCGGCTGATTGCCGGTGGGCGTCAAGGGTGAAATCAACGCTGACGGCGCGGATTGTTCGGGCAATTTGATCGCGGAATAATCCGGCCAGGCAAAGACCACATTCGTCCCCTGCGTGGAAATTTTAGGCGCGGTTTCTGGCAACGCAAAAAAGGACGTATTGTTGGTGTCAAAACTATAGTAGATGACCGGCGCATTGCGGCGGTAAGGCTGATAATCGGCCGTCGCCGTGTTGGTTGTAAAATACGAGGTCGGCGCCGGCAGGCCGGGATCATCGGCATTTTCCACCGTCAGGTCATAGATCTTCACGGCCGGCACAGCGCGGTTATTAAGTTCCCGCGCCCGCTTCTTCGCTTGCGCGACGGCTTGTTCGCGTTGCTTGATGCTGTCGGCTTCGTTGATCGTGGCGGAACGGTCGGCCTGCCGTTTTTCATACTCGGCAATATCCTGGTTGATGTAGGCAAAATCCTGATTGGTCGCCAACCGGGCGGTCGAACGGGCGGATAATTCCGCCAGATAAGGTTCGACCCGATTAAGTTTGTTGAAGGTGGTCGCCTGGATCGTGTCCCACGGCATCGGGTTATCGAGTGCCGCTTCACCCACGAACGGCGAATGATCCAGCAAATCGGGCAGGACGATGTCAGACGCAACCCCTTTCAACTGCGTGGACGCACCGGTGATCCGATAAAATTTTCCCTTGGTGATCTTGAGCTGGCCGGGATCATTGGTTGCGCTGGCGGTCGCCGGCCAGATGACCGGGCGCAGTTGATTCAAACTTTGCACCGTGCCTTTGCCATGCGTGGACACATCGCCCACGATGAGTGCGCGTCCGTAATCCTGCAACGCCGCCGCCGCAATCTCGGAAGCCGAGGCGCTGAAACGATTGACCATCACCACCAGCGGGCCGTCATACTGCACACTGGAATCCGGATCGGAAACGGTGCCGACCTGCCCGTCCGCATCCCGCGCCAGCACCACCGGTCCGTCCTTGATGAACAAGCCGGTGAACTTCGCCGCCTCCTCCAGGGAACCGCCTGGATTACTGCGCAAATCCAGGATAATGCCGTCCACATTTTCCGATTTCAATTTTTTGATCAGCTTGGCGGTATCCACGGACACATAACTTTTTTTAGCCGAACCCTCCATCCCGATGGGCGCGTAAAATGAAGGCACGTCAATCACTCCCAACCGTTTGCCATTGGGCAGTTCAATCAACTGCGCCTTGGCTTCGCCGCTTTCCACCTTGATCTCGTCGCGAACCAAAGTAACCACATGGCGGCTGGCATAATCCGTTACCGGGCTGACAGTCAGCCGGACAATCGTGCCTTTTTTACCGCGAATAAGTTGCACGACTTTTTCCAGTTCCATATCCACCACATCCACCGGCGGCTGGTCACCCTGCGCCACGGCGATGATGCGGTCGCGCGGATTGATCTGTTTGCTTTTGGCCGCCGGGCCGCCGGGAATCAAATCGCCAATCGTGCAGTAGCCATAATCTTCACCCAACCGGGCGCCGATGCCGAACAGTGAGAGGCTCATCTCGATGGAAAAATCCTGCGCCTTGGGCGCGCTGAAATAATCCGAATGCGGATCATAAGCATGCGCCAGCGCATCAAGATACACCTGCAAAATCGCATCGCCATCCATGTTGGTCATCATGCGTGAGCTCCAGCGATAGCGCCGGGTCAGGGTATCCACCACATTGGTCTGCCAGCCGTTCGGCGGGTTCACCGTCACCACGCCATTCGTCTCGTGCAGTTCCGCCGCCAGCTTTTCCTGCAAATATTCGTAACGCAAACGCTGCTTCCACAGCGCCTTCGCTTCATCCAAGTCTTTCGGAAAGGGCGATTTGCGCCGGTCAATCTGGATCTTTTCGTCGGTCGTGAATTTGAATTTGTCCTGGGCCAGCAATTTATTCACATAATCGTTATGCTGCTGCAGGCGTTCGGTCAGGCGTTGATAGATCGCGTAGGCCGGCGTCAGGTCAGCCACGTGCCGCCCGCCGGTCGTCAATTGATCCAGATTGGTGCGATAGACGGCAAACTGGTCGAGGTCGGATTGTAAAAAATTTTCGTGGCGCGGATCGAGCGCATTGATGTAACCGTCGAAAAATTTTATGGACAGCTCGGTGTCCAACGGGTGTTGCAGGTATTGATACTGTCCCAGCAGCACCGCCGTCCAATACGCGATGGCCGGCGCATTCGGGTCCACCTGATATTTTGCCGCCAGGCCCGTCGGTGGCGCCGGCAAGGTTTTGGCCGTGACACAGCCCACCCAGATGGCGAGCACGGCGACTGCTACAATTACGAATAAAGAGATCCGTTTCGGATGCATGATCATTTGCAACATTTGACCCAAGCTAACCCAAATTGTTCAGTCAGGGAAATAAATTGCGCTTATCCATGGGTGCGGTCAAAAAACGCCAGCCGGACGAAGTCAATTTTCTTTGTGTCCTTTATCTTCCTTTATCGGTAGCATTTTCAAAACTATGGCTGGATTTTTGGACGAAATAGAACCGCTGAAACAAGCCGCGCTGGCGGAATTGAAAAATGCACCCGACCTCGCCGCTTTGGAACAGACCAAAGGCGCCTGGACCGGGCCGAACGGCAAATTTACCGCGTTGATGAAGCAGATGGGCACCCTCTCCAAGGAGGAAAAGCCCGCCGCCGGCAAACTCATCAACACCGCGAAGGTGGAACTCGAAGCCGTCCTCACCGCCCGCCGCGAGGAACTGGAACTGAAAGCTGCGCTGCCAAAAGAGCCAACTGACTTCACCGCGCCCGGCCGCCGCCGGCCCCTCGGAAAATTGCATCCGCTCACACAGGTCACCGACGACATCGTCCGTGCCTTTCGCAAGATCGGCTTCGCCGTTGCCGATGGACCAGAGATCGAAGACGAATATCATTGTTTCGATGCGCTCAATACGCCTGCCGACCATCCGGCGCGTGATTCGCAAGATACTTTTTATCTCAATACCACCGACAAGCGCCTGCTCCGCACGCATACGTCGTCCGTCCAGATTCGCGTGATGGAAAAGCAGCCGCCACCGGTGCGCATCATCGTGCCGGGCCGCGTGTATCGCCGTGATAACGCCGACGCCACGCACAACCCTACGTTCCACCAGATCGAAGGGCTTTATGTGGACAAAAACGTCACCGTGGGCGACCTCAAAGGCACCGTGGAATTTGTCTTCCGCGAACTGATGGGCGGCGACGTGAAGATCCGTTTCCGTCCGCATTATTTTAGCTACACCGAACCGAGTTACGAGATTGATTTCACCAATGCGCTCGTCAAGAAGATGGGCAAGGACTGGCTGGAGATCGCCGGTTGCGGCATGGTGCATCCGCAGGTGTTCGAGACCGTGGGTTACGATCCCGAAGTCTGGACCGGCTGGGCGTTTGGCTTCGGCATCGAACGCATCGCCATGCTCCGCTATGGCATCAACGACATCCGCCTCTTCTACGAAAACGATGCGCGGTTCTTGAAGCAGTTTTAATTGTTGATCGTGAAATACGCGAACAAAACATTGAGCGGTAAGACCAAAGTATTTCAGCGTGTTTTATTTTTTGTTCTCCTGACAACGTCCCTCAATGCGCCAGCGGCTGACAAATGGTCCGTGCGAATCAATAACCAGCCCATTTCGATGTATCGCACCGTTGATCTGGCGGATGCCGTCAAAGAAGCCGTGGCGGCTCATAAACCGATCGTCTGGATCGCTTCCGCACCAAAATTGATTGATGGCAACGGGACTATTTCCGCAAATAGTCCGCGCGGCGCAACGTTGCACGCTTTGTATGCGTTGAGAAATAAAGCCGTGCTCGTTTTTGAAGATGCTTACACCGAAAATCATAAAGTGATTGGTTTCATTGATACCGCATTGCATACGCCGAATCCGCATTACCTGCCGCCGACGGTGCTTTTTTTGGATGCCAACGCCACCAATGTCATTGCCACCGTTATTTATGAACCGGATTTCATGAAGCGGGCGCAAAACCTGGCGAAAGCTTTGGATGACATCAAAGGGAAATATTGAAGCCGTTGGCATCAAAGGATTGATCAGCCGATTGTCCGCGTGAAACAATTCTTTACCACCCTGCCCCGCAATCTCATCGCCTGTTTCCAAGGCCGGATGATTCTCTGGCATCTGCTGGCCATCGTCCTGACTTTGATTTTGGTGCAGTCCGGCTTCGATGGGTTTTATTTCCGGATCACCAACCAACCAACGCTCCGGGCATGGATGTTTCCCTCAGCACCGATCGGCGGACTCATTCCCCTGCTCCTGCCGCTCGGGTTGATCTTTTTCGGCAACTTCACTAAAAATCCAAAAATCACTCTCAGCGGCTGGGTCATCGGCCAGGCGGCACTCGCGGGCTCATTGATCTCTTCTGCTTACAAGACCGTCACGGGGCGCGCTCATCCGGTTTACACCGGCAATACGGATATCAGCCATACGTTTCACTTCGGCTGGCTGCGCGGCGGAGTTTTTTGGGGCTGGCCCTCGTCGCATACGACCATTGCCTTCGCGATGGCGGTGGCGGTGATGAAATTATTTCCGGAACGGAAACCACTTGGGCTGATCGCGCTTGCGTACGCGCTCTACATCGGCCTCGGCGTTTCGATGAACATCCATTGGTTCTCAGATTTTGCGGCAGGCGTGATCCTCGGCACTCTGATCGGAACGGTGGTCGGGAAAAGCTTCAATACCTCGATTTCAACCAGTCACCCAAGAAATTGACCGGACGGTTCTAAACCCGATACGGCACCCGGATACCGGCATCCTTTTCTGGAAAATCCTTCGTGTTGCGGGTGACTAAAATTCTGCCCAGTTCCTTGGCCGTCGCCCAGATCATGGCGTCCGGCAGTTTCAATTTATGCTGCTGCCGGATTTTGACGGCGCGTTCGCCCACGTTTTTTTCCACCGGCTGGACTTTGAACCGGGAGAGAAATTCCCGCGTGATTGCCTCTTCCCTGGCATCATCCACCCCACTCATCACCTCCATCCACGTGACGATGCTGATGGCAATTTCCTCGTATTGTTCGATCTCGCGGCTGGCGGCAGCAACGCCATTCAGATAATCCACCAGGATATTCGTATCAAAAACTGCCTTCATCATTTACTCCATTCCGCACGGAGTTTAGCTTCGTATTTTAAGGCGTTGACCTTTTTCTTTTTCCACAAGCCAAATGCGCCCTGTCCTTTGCCTGCCTGCTTCGCATTGAGATAATCACCCACGGCGCGACGGATGAGTTCGGCCCGTGACGCCTTTTCCTGAACGCACAGGATGCCCAGTGCTTCCAGTTGGTCATCCGGCAGTTCAATGATGGTTCTCATTGCGTCATCATGCCACGTCATCATCGCCTTGACAAGAATTTGGTTTCGAGCCTCCGGATTTTAGTGTTTCATTACGGACAATTTTTTGCGATGAAAGTTACCCTTAATTGGCTCAAACAATACGTTGATTTCAACTGGTCGCCCGAGGAATTGACCGAACGGCTCACCATGCTCGGCCTCGAAGTCGAGGGCGTGCAGAAGATTTCCGCCGCGTTCGAAGGCATCGTCGTCGCGCAAGTCATCACGCGCGATAAACATCCGGGCGCAGACAAGCTTTCCCTCTGCCGCGTGAATGACGGCACCGGCGAACGCCAGATCGTCTGCGGCGCACAGAATTTCAAGGCGGGCGACAAGGTGCCGCTCATCCTGCCCGGCGCGTCACTGCCGTTGAAGCCCGGCGACAAAGAACCGTTCACCATCAAGGTCGGCAAGATCCGCGGGGTGGAATCGCACGGGATGCTTTGTTCGCACGAAGAACTGGGAATTGATCCCGAAGCCATCGGCCATAAAAAGGAAGATGGCCTGCTTATCTTGCGCGAAGACGCCCGGGTCGGCCAACCGTTCGCAGAATATCTGGGTCGCAGCGGCAGTGACGTGGTCTATGATCTCGAAGTCACGCCGAACCGTCCGGACCTGAACAGCCTCATCGGCATCGCGCGCGAAATCGCAGCGGTGACGGGAAATGCGTTGCGGATTCCAACATTCAACATTCAACCTTCAACGCCCAACATCCAAGATCTTATTGCGGTACGGATTGAAGACGCCGAGTTATGCCCGCGCTATACGGCGCGCGTGATCAAAGGCGTGAAAGTTGGACCGAGTCCTGACTGGCTAAAGAATACTTTGGAAAAAGTCGGCGTTCGCAGCATCAACAACGTCGTGGACGTGACAAATTATGTCATGCTCGAATCCGGCCAGCCGCTGCATGCGTTCGATTATCATCTCATCGCCAAGAGTACGGATGGCAAACCGACCATCGTGGTGCGCCGCGCTGCTGCCGGCGAAAAATTCAAAACTCTCGACAATCAGGAGCGCACGTTGACGAATGAAATGTTGTTGATCGCCGACGAGCAAAAAGGCATCGCACTCGCGGGGGTCATGGGTGGTGCGAACACGGAAATCAATAACGCCACCGCTGACGTATTGATCGAGAGTGCTTATTTCACGCCGGTAAACATCCGCCGCACCAGCAAACTGCTGGGATTGCGCACGGACGCCAGCTACCGCTATGAACGTGGTGCGGACAGTGGCATTTGTGATTGGGCCAGCCAGCGTGCAGCGCAATTGATTTTGGAAACCGCCGGCGGCAACCTGGCCGAAGGCATTGTGGACCTCCAGCCGCAGCCGAAGATGGCGAAGGAAATCGTATTGCACTACGCAAAAACCGACGCGCTGCTGGGCGTGCCGATTTCTCACGCGGAACAATTATCGCACCTCACCAAACTTGGCCTGACGCTAACCGAACAAACGCCGGGCGTATGCAAATTCCAGCTCCCATCGTGGCGCGTGGATTTGAAACGTGAAGTGGATCTGATCGAAGAAGTCGGCCGCCTGCATGGTGTGAACAACATTCCGAGCACACCACCGCGGGGGGCGATTGGCACTAACGCATTCGATGCCGTTTACGATCAAATTTCTGAGGCGCGAAAGATTTTGACCAGCCTCGGTTTGTACGAAGCGCAGGGACAAACACTCATCGCCAAGACGGAATGCCGGAGCCAGAAGCCGGAAGAAATCGTCGCGCTAGCCAATCCTTTAAGCGCCGACATGGATGTTTTGCGTCCGAGTTTGCTGCCCGGCTTGATCCATTCGCTGCGACACAATGTCAGTCGGAAAAACTATGACGTGGCGTTGTTTGAAGTTGGCCGTGTCTTCACCAACGTGAACGGTCAGGTGAAGGAAAATCGCAGTGTGGCGATCGCCATCACCGGCCAGCGCGCGCTGAATTTCTGGAGCGGCGACGAACGCGACGCCAAATTTGATGCGTACGACCTGAAAGGCATCGTGGAAGAGTTCATCGAACAATTCGGCCTGCGCGGCATCGTCTTCGGCAAACGGCCGGAGAGCACGGCGTTATTTCTGGAATCAGCTGCCATAACCCTCGGTGGGAAATTGCCGCTCGGCGAACTGGGCCAGTTGCTGCCGCCGCTCGCAAAAAAATATGACCTGCGCGACGCCGTGTATCTGGCGGAGTTCAACCTGGATACGTTGCTGGCCAAACGCAACGCGGCCAAATCGTTCAAAGCGTTGCCGCAATTCCCTTCCAGCCGGCGCGACGTGGCCATTTTGGTTTCCGAAGCAACGGCGCACGAAGCCGTGTTGCAAGCTGTCAAATCCGCAAAGCCCGCAAATCTGGAAACCGTCGAGTTGTTCGACGTGTTCCGGGGCAAGGGTATTCCTGAAGGCCAAAAATCACTCGCATATGCGTTCACTTATCGTTCGTTGGAAAAAACTTTGACCGATGTTGAAGTGAATGGTGCGCACGAAAAAGCGGTGGCAAGCCTGGTCGAGAAATTGTCAGCGGTGATCCGTTAAGATTTCTCGATGGTTTAACCTCAGACTCATCGTCGTTGTCGTCATCCTCATCCTCGAATTTTCACAACTGAAGAAGACGAGGACGACGATGAGCATGAGGAGGATTTGGCGGCAGTTTTATTTTCGGACAAGCTTTCTGGACCACGGCCAAGACTCCTCACTTTTTTCCCGCACCAGCCACACTGTCCTTGGCCTTCTGCAACAGCTTGCGGGCTTTGCGTAACCAGCGGCGGGCCCAGATAAATTCTGTCGCCAACACCGCCAAACCAAGCGGGATCACCACCACGGCCGGTCCCGGCAGGACAATCATCGCGATACCGACGAGTAAAATTGTGCCGCCGATCACGGCCACGATGACCCGTCGCACAAACGGCGGCACGTCTTCCAAACGCAACATTTTGTGAAGGCGGGCACGCAGGCCGCGGGATTTGCGTTCAGACTTGGTCACAACGTCATTCCGTCACACCCAGCGGCGGCATGGGGCAATCCAAAGTATCTGCTACTGCCCGCAGTAATTCCGCTTCGCTTTCCTGAATGATGCCATCCGCGCCGACGACATGGGCACAGGCTTCAAGCAGATTTTTTTTGATGATCGGCACCGCCTGTGCCAGCCGGTCCAGCGCGGGGCCGATCTGGTCAACGCCACAACGTTCGGCGGCTTGCAATCTCAATTCCGAATCATCCGCCGCGCGCACGTACGGGGCGCCCGTATCGAACGCCTTTTGGATTTCATTCGCGTCGCCACTGCCGACATGCGCCAGCGCGGACAATACCACGGCACAATCCGGCACGAGCGGTTTGAGCGTGTAAAACTGTACCGTCTCCATCCGGGCGGCACCGAATTTCGGCGCAAGATGTCGTTGCACAATTTTTTGCAGGACGAACTCAAACAAGCCAACTTCCCCGTCGCTTTGAATGAGCCAGTTGAGGGTGGTTGAAAAATTTTGGAACTGTTCCGCACTTAATTGTTTCAATGCGCCCAAGGCCAAATTGACCAGCGGCAAGCGCGCAGCTGTGGCAGTTCGGGCAACGTCCGCCGCCAACGCAACGGTTTTTTCCGAAACGGCGGATGAAACAGTTTGGGCAATCTGCGCCAGTTGGCTGGCGCGCAATTTTTCATCCGGGCTCAAGAGCAGTGCATAGATCAAGGCGACGGAGTCGAGTGGCTCGCGCACAGCCGCCTGTAAACTGTCCGGCAACGCTGCCCGCATGTCCGCCGCATATTTCAGATGCAACGGCGTGGGGTTGCCAAGATTGGGCAGAACATAGCGCGGCTTGATGGGCGGAGGTTGGCCACCCGCGCCGGCGTCCAAGATGGCGCCACCGAGAATGACCATTTTACCGTCCACAAAAACCGGCTGCCGATTGCGAGCCCGCGGCTGGTTCGATAGATCATTTTCCGCTGGCAAATCAGTGTATTTAAATTTTCCATCCCAAGTTGGATCAATCGCCTTGATGCGTTGTTCCAAGGGCGGATGGGTCGCCAGTGCGCCGAACAAGGAATCCGCCAGGCCGTTCGCAAAAAACAGATGGCTGGCATCGGACGCATGCGGCGAACTGAGGCGGGACGCGCTGCCGCCGATTTTTTGGAGCGCGCCGGAAAGGCCTGCCGGATTGCGCGTGAATTGCACAGACGATGCGTCAGCGAGAAACTCGCGTTGCCGGCTGACCGCGGCCTGGATCAAACGGCCAAAGAAAAGCCCGAGGGAACCAATGATCAGAAGCAGGATGCCGACGAGTGGCAGCGGGTTTTTATCACGACTGTCGCTGCTGCGCATATACAGCAAAACCCGCCCGATGGTAGCGATGCAGAAGATCCCGAACAGGATGCCGATCAGGCGGACATTCAGCTTCATGTCGCCATTGAGGATATGGCTGAACTCATGGCCGATGACCCCCTGCAATTCATCACGCGACAATGTTTTCAGACAACCTCGCGTCACGGTCACGGCCGCGTCACTGGTCGTGTGGCCGGCAGCGAATGCATTGATGCCGTTCTCACGATCAAGGACATAGACCTGCGGCATCGGCACGCCAGATGCGATGGACATCTCCTCGACGACATTCAGCAATTTGCGTTCATCCGGATCGTTGGAATTAGACGCCAGCAACCGTCCGCCCAGGGATTCGGCCACCGCCCCGCCACCGCCAGCCAAGGCCATGGTCTTGTAGGCGCTCCCCAAAAAAATAACGATGATGGTTCCCAACGCCACCTCACCGAAGAGGGTGGCATTCCAATAATTAAACTGCGGTGAATTCGAAAAATTATCGTAGCCATGATGCCGTTCCACTCCGAGATAACCGGAGACAAACACGGCCATGGCGTAGATCATCACGATCATCGAGATGACCGCGAGGGAAAAATAAAGGATCAACCACTTCGTCTTGCGGTGAGCCTTTGCCTGTTGCTCGAAGAAATCCATCTTGTTTTCGATCGGCGATCCACGATTTACGCGATCGCCGGCAAGCCAGTTAAGATTCGTGAATCGTAAATCGAAGATCGTAAATGTTTAAGCGAATGAAACCTTCGGGGCGTCTTTCTGTTCCGGCTTGTCAATGACGAACAATTCCGCCGCCGTGAAGTTGAACATGCCGGCGATGAGATTGCTCGGAAACACTTCCCGGTCGGTATTATAAGCCATCACGGAATCGTTATAAGCCTGGCGCGCGAACGAGATCTTATTCTCCGTGGAAGTCAATTCCTCGGTGAGTTGCATCATGTTCTGGTTGGCCTTCAAGTCAGGATATTGCTCGGAGACCATCATCAACCGGCTCAATGCCCCGCCCAGTCCGCTTTCCGCCGCCGCCAGATTTTTCACCGCACCGGAATCGCCCGGATTACTCGCCGCCGTCTGCGAAGCGACATAAGCGATATTACGCGCCTGCGTCACGGCTTCCAGCGTGCCGCTCTCGTGCTTCATATAACCTTTCGCCGTCTCGACGAGGTTTGGAATGAGGTCGTAGCGACGCTTCAATTGGACATCAATCTGCGCGTAACCGTTCTTGTAGCGGTTGCGTAGCGTTACGAGTTTATTGTAGATGCCTGCCACCAGCGCGATAATAATGACAGCGAACAAAACCAAAACACCCAGAGCAATCAGTAGTGCAATCATAGTTTTTTCTTTCGTTATTTGACCCTCACAGCTTGGCTGAACCGCCGGGCACAGCAATAATAATTTGGAGCCAAATTTGGAATCGGTCCGGCGCGCCTTTTTTAGGTCTTTTCACGGGTCAACGAATACCGGCATACCTACCCAAGCCAGTTTGATCATATAAGCGGCGTCCCAATTCGCCAGGCGGAAACAGCCATGCGATTCCGTCCGTCCCACCTGCTCGGGCACCGGCGTACCGTGCATCCCATAACCCGGACGATTCAAGCCGATCCACGCCACGCCTACCGGGTTGTTCGGACCCGGCGGCACCACGACTTTGCGCCCCATCGCCTGTAATTCTTCCGATTCGGGAAACATTTCCGGGTTTACCGTATAATTTGGGTGCGGGATAACCGTAATCACTTCCAAAGCGCCAAGAGGACGTTTATCCACCTTGGCCGCGATGCTGCAGGGAAAATGCGCGAGTAGATTCGTCTGGGCGTCGAATGCCTCCAGAAAGCGGTCGGACAGATGGATCACCACAAACGCAGCCTTATCTTCCGGCTCAGGGTAATTCACATCGGGAATTTTTAAAACGGTTCCGGTCACCAGATTGCTCCAGACCACGCCGGGATTTAATTTTTTGATCAGCGATGGATTGGAATGCGCGGTTTCTGCCACCCGTTCCAGTTCCGTTTCATAAGCCAGTTCGGTTTGATGCGATTTTTCCAGCCAGGTCTTGCCGATCGGCTGCAAGCCCGCCAGATCATTGGACGTGACGATGTATGTTGTGAGCACCGGCGCCGCCAGCAACAACCGCACCCGTGTGTTCGTGTCGAGAATGCCGGTCGCCGTCAAATGTTGCGAACGCTGGAACGCCGCGATCGCTGCGTGCGTCTGCGAGCCGTTGGCAGAATCAATCGAACCGGGCGAAATTGCCAGCCGGGCGAGCGCCACCTGCGTCTCCAGGGTGTCGCGCACCGGCCGGGAGGTTTCGGTCGGCAACGGAACCGGCAAAGGTGATGGCGGCGCAACCACGTCATTCGTCTTTGGCGGCGTTATTTTGACTTCTGGCGGCAAGGTTGGCGCCACAGGCTCTGGCGGCGTCTGAACATGAACCGGTGCCACCGGCACGGGCGCCGGTGCCGGTGCCGGGACTGGAACAGGTTTGGCCAATGGCAAAGTCGGCTGGACGGTGGTGGTCGCCACCCGATGATGCGTAATTTTTTGCGGATGTTTTTCGCGCCACCAAAACCAACCCAGTCCGATGGCCAGCACCAATAGCAACAACACCGCCAGAAAATCACCAAAATGATTACGGCGTTTCGTTGAGAATTTTCGCTGAGCCACGACTGAAGTTTAGCGGTCACCGTCCCTGAGCCAAGTTGAATCAGTGGTGTACAACGGGGCTATATAGATTTTGCCACTGAGTCACAGAACACACAGAGGAAATAGGAAAGGCTTTAGGCGCTAGGTTGTAGGCTGATACCTTCGTCGTTTGCGACTTTTGCGTGAGAATGCTTTCCGTGTTCCATCCGTGTTTAATCCGTGGCTAAATGGTTTTCTCTGTGGTCTCTGTGACTCTGTGGCAAAACAAGGCGCGGGAGAATCATTCCCGCATCAACATCTCGTTGTAAGCGGTAGCGATTTGGTCCACCAGCGGCGAAGGCGCAACCGGTTCGCCGTCAAAGGCCACAATGGGCACAATGCCCAAGGCGCTGGTAGTGATGAAGATACCTTCGGCATTGCGCAACATTTCCGGCTTGATGACGCGTTTATTCGTTTCCAGTCCCAGCGCCTGGCAGATCTCCAACACCACGGCGCGCGTGATACCGGGCAATACCCCGCGCCCAGTCGGCACCGTGCAGATGCGTTCACGATATACCCAGAACATATTACCACCCGCGGCTTCGGCGGCTTCACCATTCGTGTTCAGGAGCAAGGCTTCATCCGCGCCACGCTCCTCGGCTTCAGCGCGGGCGAGAATATTCAGGATCTTACTGCTCGTCTTAAACGACGACAAGGAGTCACTCGCCGGCACGCGAAACGGCGACGTGACCAGCGTCCATTGCAACGGCTCATCCGGGCTCATTTCCGGCAACGGGCTCAAGGTCATCACGACCGTTGGCGGCCCGGAATTTTTCGCCGAATAACCGCGCTGGCCCGAACCGCGCGAAACCGTCACGCGCAGGATGGAATCCGGCAGGTTGTTTTTGGCGATCAATTCCGCGCCCAGCTTCTGCAACTCCTTCGGCGTGTAGGGCAATTTGATCCGCAAAAAATCCAGGCCGCGCGTGAGGCGTTCCATATGTTGCGCCATGCGAAAC
>DASYEY010000243.1:0-3043 GCA_036498725.1 Verrucomicrobiia bacterium
CGGCAGCAACGTCACGGTTTTTTCAATCTCAATGTTCGCTTCTTTGATTCGCGCCACCAAAACGCCCTTTTGCGGTTGTTGGGTGGCATTAACGGCATCCACACTGATCGCCTCATCTGCCGGAGCCAACGCGGGAATGGGCAGATGACTCTCGACATACGGATTGCGCAACGCGACCGGCCCCGTGGCAAACAGCTTTACATCGCGCCAGATGCCGGTGTTTCGGTCGCGGATGCCGTCGGTAAAAGTAAAATCCCAACCCACAGTCATGAGCATGGTCGTGTTGCGCCCGATCTCGCCATCGCCGCCGTTGCGATTTTCACCCGCAGCGCGAACCGCTTTGCCCTTCTTTCGGAACCCGCCGGGATCATCCACTGGCCGCACCAGCACGGCCAGCGCATTGGTGCCGGAAAAATGCAACGCATCAGTGGCGTTGAACAATCCGCGCTGAAACATGCCGGCCAGATCGCCCAGCTTTTGGCCGTTCAACCAGACTTCCGCGCGATAATTGATGCCGCCCAATTGCAGCCAAACCTGCCGGCCAACGAATGATTCAGGCAAGGTGAATTCCGTGCGAAACCAATACGTGTAAAAATCGCGACCCACTTCCGAGATGTCGGGAATCAGATTTTTTTCGTGCGCGTTGTTGAGAGCGAAATATGGCTCGGGATAAACGCCGTCATAAACGAGGCTGTTCAAAACCGTGCCGGGCACGACGGCGGTTTTCCACTTTACGGTATCCAAACCAGGCTTTGATAAAACGGCTCCGTTCGTTCCAGCCTCGTCCACTCGCTGCATTCGCCAGGGAAATACGCCGTCGTGTTGTTCCGGCGAGCGCAGCCACACGGTCTGGCCGGCAGTCGTTTGCGCCGCCGCCGACATGCACAAAAAGGCCAGCAGCCACACGACGGCTAGAATTGGGTGACACGATTTCAAATTTTTCAACTTTAGATACATTTCAAATGGATGGTTTTCAAAACAACTTCAGCATCCGGGTTTCCTTTACAGAAACATGGGGTTTTATCGTGGTAAAATTATCGCTGGGAACAATCATTTTCTACTACACGAACGTGTAATGGTGAGGTTTGTATGGTTGGCTTAGATTGAAGCATGACCATCACCTTTTCCAAGATTCCATTTTTTACGCAACGAAGAGGTGGCTTTAATCTTAACAATCAATCCCATTAGTCATCCCAAAACCTGTTGTCATGCTTATGAAACATTATTCCCTAACCGGTTTGAACGTCATTTTGATGCTCTGCTTCGTTTCAATATCAAATAGAATCCAGGCTGCGTCCTTGCTGCTGGATTTCGGCAATACGACCGTCGCCAGTTCTGAAGCCGCTTTGAGCATGGGACATTTTGCCGGAGTGGTGGCTAGCACCGACACCGGATGGAATCAAATTGTTAACGCCGATGCGACCAGCGGCCTCGTTTTTTCTGATGGCTCGGCGGCGGCCGGAGTATCCGTCATCGTTGGCCGCAGCGATGCCGGAGTGATGGATGCTGTAAATTTTGACAACAAGGTGATCAGTTCGAGCGCATTGGGCGGTCAGTTAAAAAACGGGATATACACCAACACCAGCCCGGTCAAGGACGGCATTTTTGCAACGGGAACTTCGACGGTGAACACCAATGCAGTCGGCATCCGCGTGGACGGTCTGGCGGCGGGGACTTACACCCTTTACATCTCCGGGCGCAACACCAGCACGGCGGTGACCTCGCCACAGCGCTTTTTTGCCGCGAATGGAGCCAGTTCATCATCCTTTTCATTTTCCACCAACACGACGGCTTTTATTGATGAAGCAAATTCCGGAACCCCGGTTGGCACCGGCAATCCCACCCAGGCCGATGCCATCACCAGCACGTTTGCCTACGGTGACAATTGCGTGCATCTGGTTGTGACGCTGGGGGCGGGCGATTCACTTTATCTGGCGGGAATCGGCATTGGCGTCGAGCTTCGCGGCTTTCTGAACTCGGTTGAAATCGTTTCGGGACCGCCCGTGCTGACGAATTTTCCGGCCACCATTGGCAAGCAGCCGACCGGCACCACGGTTTATGAAGGCGCAGCCGTCACTATTGGCGGCGCAAAGTTTGGCGGTGTGCCTCCATTGTATTACCAATGGTATTTCAACACCGTCCCCATCACCGGCGCAACGAACACCACCTTGATCCTGTCGAATGTGCCTGCCAGTGCGGCTGGCAATTATACGATCTCGGTCAGCAATCAGATTGCGGTTGCCGTCAGTTCCAATGCGGTTTTGACAGTCATTCCACAGTTCAACACCGCCCAAATGACCAACATTTGGAACCTGCTTCCCGGGGATCGCTCTTACATCACGGCTAACAACAATAATAACTACGAACGCGGTCTGGCGTATGATCCCGTCACCAGCGATCTGCTTTTGGTTTCACAATCACCAACGAACAACGTGGTCGTCTTGAACGCCACCAACGGCGCGGAAAAATATTTCATGAACTTGAGCGGTATTATCGGCGATGGAGCGGCGGCGATCAACACGGTTGGCGTGGCCGATGACGGTGTGGTTTATGTGGCCAATGTGACCGCCAATGCCAGCGGAAATTCCTACATGATCAATCGCTGGAGCGATGACGGTGCCGACACTTATCCGGAACTGGTGTTTGCCGGTGATCCGGGATATTCCGGACCTTACGGTTTGCGCTGGGGCGACAACATCGCGGTGCGCGGCGCGGGTCTTGACACCGAAATCTTAATTGCACCGGGAGCGAATACGAACATCGTTTGCTTGTTCACCACGGATGGTTCCGGCTACTTGTATCCAAATATCATCACAGTGACCAACGTGCCGTCCACGAACGCCTTGGCGCAATTCGGCATCGCCTTCGGCCCCGGCAACAATACGTTCTGGGCCAAGACGCTCAACCAGCAGTTGTTTCTGGTTCAGTTTGATCTGGCGTCGGGAATGGGCGGCGTCATTTACAGCGCCCCCAGTGAGGTCGTCCTCGATGGATTCAGGTTTATCTCAACCGACAGCAATCAGAAATGGCTGGCGGGCGTGAT
>DASYEY010000244.1:0-11649 GCA_036498725.1 Verrucomicrobiia bacterium
CGCCACGCCGCTTTCGTACAGACGAATACTATTCGGAATAAGTTTGCGACCCAGGCGCACGAAAGCGGTGTCGCCGCTCTCGCTCTGCCACCGCATTCCAAGACCTCGCAGGCTTTCGTCAACGCTGGCAATAACTGGCGACAGTTTTATTTAATATGCTCTAAATGAAATATCCGGCGGCTTAAACTTTAAAGCTGCACCAAAACACTACCTTCAAATTTCAATCAGCATTCGCGAGGGTGTTTCAATGGCTTCTTTGATTCGCCGGAGAAATAAAACGGCTTCACGACCGTCTACAATCCGGTGATCATACGTTAATGCCACGTACATCATCGGGCGAATGATCACTTGTCCCTCAACCGCCACCGGCCGTTCCTGGATCGTATGCAAACCCAGAATACCCGTTTGCGGCGAATTGATGATCGGGGTTGAAAATAGCGAACCAAATACTCCGCCATTGGTGATGGTAAAGGTGCCCCCCTGCAACTCATCGGGCTTTAATTTCCCCTCCTGCGCGCGCCGGGAAAAGTCACCGATGGCTTTTTCCAATTCAGCAAAGCTCAGGCGTTCGGCATTTTGCAACACCGGCACGACCAAGCCACGCTCCGAAGCGATGGCGACGCCGATGTCAAAATAATTGGGGTAAACAATGTCATTTCCGCGAATTTCGGCATTAATTTTCGGGAATTTTTTCAACGCATCGATCGCAGCCTTTACAAAGAAAGACATCAGGCCAAGTTTCACTTGATAGCCTTTCTCAAAGGCTTCCTGGTGTTGTTTGCGCAGAGCTTGAACGGCGGACATATCAACTTCGTTGAACGTCGTCAGCATCGCCATCATCTGTGAGGCTTCGACCAGGTGTTTGGCGATCGTGCGCCGTAGCATCGTCATTGGCACAACTTCCTGCTCACGACCAGATGCCGATTTTGCTTTTGCCGGCGGCGGTTCTGCCTCTGATTTCGGATCGGCCTCGGGCTGGGGTTCAGGTTCAGCTGGCTCGGGCTTTTCCTCGGGCTTTTCCGTCGCCACCGTTTCTTTGGATGTAGCCGGTGGAGTTTCAGTTTCGACTGACTCGGCTTTTTCTTCGTCGGGTACTTTTTCTTCTTCAGGCTTTTTTGCAGCGGCTGGTTTTACCGTTTTAGCTTCCGTCGCAGTTTTGGCTCCGGCTTTTTGCGATGGGGCGGGTGCTTTCGAAGCTTCATCCACGGCCTCGAACTGCGCAACCACGGTTCCCACTTTCACCGTTTCTCCGGCTTGATGCAAAATTTTTACGAGTTTGCCATTTTGTGGCACCGGCAATTCAAAGGTCGTCTTCTCGGAATCAATGACGGCCAATGACTCATCTTGTTTTATACTGTCACCTTCGGCTTTCAACCATTCGCTGATTTGAACTTCAGTGATGGATTCGCCGACCGTCGGGATTTTGATTTCAATAGGCATAGGGTCTTATTCCTTTGGCTTTACCACCAAGGTGGAAGTCACGTCTTCTACTCCGTCGGTATCAAAGGCGATGGCAACCGCCCGCCCAATGTCGTCAGGTGAAGATACCGTGCCGGAAAGGGTCACATGCCCCTGAGAACACCCGACTGAAATATCCCAGGCCGAAAGCGTGGTATCGGCCAGGTATTTGGCTTTGATGGCGGATATGGCACGCACATCGGAAGCGGCGTCTGCCACCTTGACCCCTACTTCGTGCGCCTTGCTGCGAAAGACTTTACCCGTGGTCGCCAGTTCATTGGTGATCTGGTTGCCGTGCAGGTCAAGGGTGTCCAGTTTGGCATGCACAGCGTCCGATATATTATGGGCCATATCCACGGCGTTCGTGCGCAATTGCGCCGCTGATGCCTCATAACGTTGCTGCGCCTCCGGATGTTCGTTCGCCTTTTTTTGCAGGTACCAAAATCCGACTGCGCCCACAATGATCCCCAGCAGTAATCCAGTTAAAAATTTGTTCATAATTTCCCTTTCTCTGGTTGGCCATTTTCCTGCTTGCGAAATTCCGGTTCCGTCTCGCTGAAAGCCCGGGCGATCACCCGTCCCTGCTCTAATTTATGAGCGTGGGATGAACCGGTCGCCGGACTGGCTGATTCAAAGCGGCTCACGAGCGCAAAAGGGAACCGACCGAACAACTTCTTGCCAAACCGGCCGTGCAGAAAATGCCAGGCGCCCATGTTGGCCGATTCTTCCTGAACCCAGATCACCGGCGTATGTTCGACATACGTTTTCAAGGTTTCCTCCAAAAGGCCGCCAGGCAGCGGATAGAGTTGTTCCAAACGGATGATGGCCACATCGTCACGTTTATGTTCTTTACGATAGGCCAGCAGGTCGTAATAAACCTTCCCGGTGCATAGCAAAATGCGTTTCGTGGTTGCCGGATTCGCGGTGTCCGGCAACACACGTTGAAAACGCCCCGGCACACACTCTTCCAAAGCGGAAATGGCCCCGGCATGCCGCAACAAGCTTTTCGGGGTGAACACCACCAGTGGCTTCCGCCATTGGTTGAGTGCCTGTCGGCGTAATAAATGGAAATATTGTGCCGGCGTGGTGGGCTGGGCGACTTGAATATTATCTTCCGCCGCCAGCGTAAGAAAGCGTTCCAATCGCGCGCTGGAATGTTCCGGCCCCATGCCTTCAGATCCGTGCGGCAGCAACAAAACAAGCCCGGATAACCGGCGCCATTTGGCCTCCGCGCTGGTGATGAATTGATCAATGATGACTTGCGCCGCATTCGCAAAATCTCCGAATTGCGCCTCCCAAATGACCAGCCCATCCGGACAATCAAGACTGTAACCATAGTCAAAACCGAGCGCGCCGGTCTCACACAACGGGCTGTTAAAAAATTCCACCGGTCCTTGGTCGGGCGCAAGATGTTGCAACGGCATAAACGGGTTGCCGTTCGCTTGGTCATAAAAAATCGCATGCCGCTGACTGAAAGTGCCGCGGCCGGAATCCTGCCCGGCAAACCGGATCCGCCTGCCGCTCTTTGCCAAGGTCGCGAACGCCAGCGCTTCAGCCGTCGCCCAATCGAGCGGATGTTTCCCCTCGGCCATTTCTTTGCGCGCCTGTAATCCGCGTTCCAACTTGGGATGCAACTGAAATCCGGCTGGCAACATCGCCAGCTGATTAAGCAAGCTGGAAAGCTCTTCCGACTCCACGCCGGTTTCAATCTTATCCTCGGGTTCACGACCGCCGATATAACCCTTCCATAACCCGCCGTTCTCCGGCTTGGGTTGAGGTTTCCCAGTCGAAGCCGCCTGCAATTGCTCCTCCAGTTTTGCGTGCCGTTCGGCCGCGATTTTATCTGCTTCCGCCGGTGAAATTTTTTGGAGCTCGAGCAAGTGTTTTAAATAAATCTCCCGGACGTCGGGTCGTGACGCGATCTTTTGGTAAAGGCCCGGCTGCGTGAAAACCGGTTCATCCGTTTCGTTATGGCCCAAGCGCCGATATCCATATAGATCAATGAAAACGTCAGTTTGAAATTCGGCGCGAAAATCCATCGCCAATTGCACGACTTGCGCCACGGCTTCCGGATCTTCGCCATTCACATGGAAAATGGGCGCTTGCAACATCTTCGCCACATCAGTCGCGTAAAGCGTCGAACGGCCTTCGCGCGGCGGCGTGGTGAAACCGATTTGATTATTCACGATCACATGCAACACCCCGTGGATTGAGTAGCCGGAAAGTTTGCTCAGATTAAGTGTTTCCTGCACAACTCCTTCGCCGGCGAATGCAGCGTCACCATGAACCAGCAAGCCCAGTACCCGGCGCCCCTCGCGGTCGCCTAAACGATCTTGTTGGGCGCGCACGCGACCGAGCACAACCGGATTCACAAATTCCAAATGGCTCGGATTAAAACAAAGTGACAAATGAATCTTATTACCGGCGGTCGTCACCAAATCGCCACTATGACCAAGGTGGTGCTTCACATCGCCGTGTCCCTGCCAAAGCTCCGGTTCGGCATCGGCAAATTCACGGAAAATATCCCCGAGGTTTTTCCCGACGATATGGGCCAGCACATTGAGCCGTCCGCGATGGCCCATGCCCATAATGATATTGCTTGCGCCCTGCGCTCCGGCTTTTTCAATGGCCAGATCGAGCAACGGCACCAGCGTTTCGCTGCCTTCCAGCGAAAAAGTTTTTGCGCCTAGGAATTTTGTCCGGAGAAATTTTTCAAACACCACCGCATCGGTCAGCCGGCCAAGGATACGAAGTTGTTCGCTGTCAGAAATTTGCCAGTAATTTTGCGGGTTTTCCAAGCGATGTTGCAGCCATTGCCGGATTTCCGGATCATCAATGTGCATATACTCGACCCCGATGGAACGACAATACGTATCACGCAATCGTTGGAAGATCTCCCGAACCGTAAGCGGCGTGCCATAAGGCAAGGTTGGAGGATTGACCAACAAACCCAGTTCACTTTCGGAGAACCCGTAGAAATCCAATTCCAATTCTGGCCAGTGCGGCAAGGTTGTTTCCAACGGGTTAAACGCCGCGATCCGATGACCGCGCGCCCGGTAACTCTGGATCATTTGTTGCAACCGGTCGCTTAAACTTGCCGCCAGCAGGTTCGGTTGAAAGCCACCGGGTCCGGCAGAAGTAATTTCAGTTGGATTAAAAATTGTGCGCGGTTTGAATGAAGGGCCAAGCTGGCTCGGGCCCGCCTGCCCATTGACCATGGTAGAAAACAGGTCACGCCATTCGGCCGTTACCGAATGAGCGTCCCGTTGATAAGCCGCGTAGGATTGTTCGAGATAGGCAAGATTTTGAATCCCCATTTTAGTGGTGGTTTTATTCATAGCCACTCTCTCCATACGCCTAATAAAATTAAATGAAAGGCAAGGCTCTCTGGCTCAAGCTGAACTTCGCTTCAACTCAGGCCGTTTCATCGTCTCGCCTTTCGAAGTTATTTCAGCTTGAACCATGCCAGAGCCTCACGACTCTTTTTGGCCAAACCCCATACATTTCTGATTTATTGTGCCGTAATTTGCAAGGCCACTAAGAGAAGGAGTGCATTTTGCACGATTTTATTTAAACAGAAATTGACATCGGTAGATAGCGCGTCCGACCAGATGCCTTGGAATCCTCAGGTACGACCAACCGGTTGACTGTGCTGCCGCCCACAATTACTCTTATTGGCATCTCATGCGCCCCGACTAATACGCCAAGCTTATCTCCCCAAAAGGTGGGAGTGTCGTTTCACCTTGGGCGTGACATGCTTGATAAATCTATTTATTACCACGGTGGCTTGAACTGATTTTATTTTGTGATTCAGATCCCCCGCTTTGCCATGGTCATTGTCTGTGCCTGCTTGCTGGGCGGCCGGATGTCCGCGCTGGCAGATGATGACGATACGATGGGGGGCGCAAATGTCGGTGAACGTCTCTTCCTCGAAACCCGGTTCGCGGAATTTTTCTTCACCAATTCCGGCGGTAATCCCAATGCAATCCTTATGACTGGTGATCCCGTAATGGATACCACAGCCACGATTTACGGGCCATTGCCGGGATCGTTTGCCGGCCAATCCATGAATTGTCGAGCGTGTCATCTGGTCGAAGAACATGAGAATACCGGCAATCGGACGTATTGCGATTTCGCGTCCCGCAGCCCGGTGCCGGACATCGGTGATGGCCGCCTGACGACCCCGCGCAATGCGATGCCGCTGGTGGATGCGTTGCTACCACGTTCCACGCCGTTATTGTTGCATAACGATGGACAGTTTGCTTCGGTTCATGATCTGGTGGTCGGCACATTGACCGGTAGAAATTACGGCTGGCAGCCGGCACAATACGCAACGGCCATTCATCACATCGCCACGATCATCCGTCAGGATGACGGCAAGGGCGGGCTGGCGCAGCAATATGGCGGCTGGTCTTATACGATAGCTTTTGAAGGGCTTTCGATGATCGAATCGCAGTATCAAATTCCTCCGCAAAACCGGATGAATGTCAGCATCACGGATACGAACGATCCCAATTATGTGAGCGATGAGCAGATCGTCCAAAACATCGCCGATCTGATGCAGCAATACATGGCGACGCTGGTGTTCTCGCAGGATGCTGCCGGAAATTTCAACGGTTCGCCGTTCGACGCCTTTTTGATTAAGAACGGTTTACCGCAGCAGCCGGACCCGGGCGAAACTCCATTGCAGTATGGCCATCGGTTGTTGCAACTCGTGATGAACCTGACCGATCCGCAATGGGTGAGCGATCCCGATGACGGTGAGTTTTTTACCAATGCCGGAGGGCAGGACTTTCAATTTGGCACGAACGAACTGGCCGGGCTGGAAATCTTTTTGACCGACACCGCGAATCTGGCAGCAGCGACAAATTTGCAACGCGCCGGAATCACCCGCGGGATTGAAGTGGGTAATTGCATCCAATGTCACACGCCACCCGCGTTCACAGATTTTTTGTTTCATAACACAGGCGCAACGCAGGAAGAATACGACTCCATTCACGGCGCCGGTGCCTTCATGAATCTGCTGGTACCGGGATTGTGCACCCGAGCAACAAATTATAACGCATATCTACCGCCAACGGCGAACCATCCGGATGCGACGGGCATCTTTGAGACGCCACCAAATGCGGATGATCCAGCAGCGGTGGATTTGGGCTTGTGGAATGTGTATGCGAATCCGGATTTTCCGGAGCCGCAAGGGGCATTGCAACAAATCATGCCGCAACTGCTCGCCATCGCCTCGCCCCAGATCAGCGCGGTGAGCCAGAACGGGACAAATATTTATTTCAGCGGCACGAACGGCCCAGCGGATGGAACGTATTATGTGCTGGCGACGGACGATTTAACGCAACCCCCAGCGGCTTGGGCGGTGATCGCAACAAATTTTTTTGATGGGTTGGGCAATTTTAGTTTCACTAACGTGATGGCTGACACTGGTGCAGAACAACAGTTTTATGCATTACAAGTGGCGAATCTGGCACCGGCAACGGTGTTACCACAGACATTGGCACGTTTCAAAACACCGGGCGTGCGCGATCTGGTAAGTTCGGAACCGTACCTGCACACCGGACACATGAACACGATCGCGAACGTATTAGGTTTTTACCTGAATTTTTCCGCCATGGCGCGGGCGGGTACAGTGCGGAATGCTGATCCGCAATTGGCCAATATTAATTTGGACGGCTCAGCGGTTGCGCCGTTGACGGCTTTTTTGCAGTCATTAAATGAATCGGATTACGTGGACATTCCGTGTCCGTGCAATCCGTAAGAAAAAATTAGAAATTAAAAACTATGCGTTTCATCAACGTAAATCGCCGCCGCACTTGCTTTGCGGCTGTTCTTGGGTTGTTCCTGTCCGTCGCCACCCTGCCCGCGCTGGCAGCCGGCACGTGGTCGGCCCTGGCCAATTCAGCGCCTGGCGGCATATCGCTCATGCTCTTGCTGACCGATGGCACCGTGATGTGTCAGAACGGCGGGAACGCCGCCTGGTATAAATTGACGCCCGATGTCCACGGCAGTTATGTGAATGGCACGTGGACGATACTGGCCTCCATGAATGATTCGCGGCTGTACTATTCCGCCCAGGTATTACGGAATGGGCGGGTATTTGTCGCGGGCGGCGAATATGGCACCGGCGGGCCGTTCGCAGAAATCTATGATCCCATCGCGAATGCCTGGACGAGTTTGCCGGATGCGCCGAACGTGGATAATTTTGTTGATTCGGTTTCAGAGACATTGCCCAACGGCGATGTGATGATCTCGCCGGTGAGCCCGTCGGTGTATGGCGGCACGGTGATTTGGCATGCGACTTCAAATTCCTGGGCCGTCGGTCCGACATTGTATCGTGGCGATGACCAGGACGAAGCGGCCTGGGTGAAATTACCAGATCAAAGCATCTTGACGATTGACCCCTTCGGCACAAATTCTGAGCGTTATATTCCCGCATTAAACAAATGGGTCAATGATGCCAACGTGCCGACCACCATGTATGGGTGGGGTGGCGAAATGGGCGCTGGTTTTTTACTGCCCAATGGCAAGGCATTCGTTATCGGCGGCACAAATCACACGGCGATCTATACGCCCAGTGGCACGACCAGTCCCGGCACGTGGACAGCTGGAGCCAATATTCCCAATAATCTGGGGGCCATTGATGCCCCGGCGGCGATGATGCCGAACGGTAATATCTTATGCGCCCTCGGCACCGATACCGGTTTCGGATCGACGACGTATTATTACGAATATAATTATTTGAACAATACGTTCACGCTGGTATCCAGTCCCACGGGTGGAACGAGTGCCTCAGTCGCGCCGTATACCACCGTGATGCTGGATTTGCCGGACGGTACGGTGTTAACTTCCGGTTTTGGCTCAAGACTTTACGACTACAATCCCGGCGGCACGCCGGTGGCAAACGGCGCCCCGGTGATTCTGTCCGTTGATACCAACGTGGACGGCTCGCTGCTGGTGAGCGGCACACAACTTAATGGCATATCGGAAGGTGCAGCTTACGGGGACGACTGGCAGATGGACACCGATTATCCCATCGGGCGCATCACCAACAGTGCTGGCAATACGCTGTATTGTCGGACTTATGATTGGAGCATTTATACTCCCATGACCGGAACCAATGTGGTGACAACGTCCATGACGCTGCCCCCCGGCCTACTGGCGGGAACGTATCCGCTGATCATCGTCGCCAACGGCATCAGTTCCGCACCGTTCAACATCACCACGGCAGGAACACCTTTGCCAACCGTGGCCAATTTGGTTTTCACCACCGTGGCTTCAAATCAAATGGTGATCAAATGGAGCGACATTAATCTGACGGAAACCGGTTACCTGGTGGAACGTTCCACCGATGGTGTCAATTATTCCGTCGTCGCCACCTTGTCCGGCTCAACGACAACCTATGCCGACAGCAACGTAACGCCGCTGGGTCAATATTATTACACCGTGCTGGGAACCAACGCTTTCGGCTTGGGACTGGTGGCCACGCCAATTTTTGCCGCTTCGCCGCCAGTGAACGCAATCGTTGCTCCGTGGGTGGGACAAGACATCGGACCGGTATTCGGCCGTGGTGCCAGCGGAACGAATGTGACCGGCTTTACCGTCATCGGTTCGGGCACCAGTTTTGGCACCACCAACGATCAATTTCAGGGCGCCCTGCAACCGCTGGCTGGTGACGCAACGTTGACAGCCCGGATCACCGCCAGCCAGGCAAGCAGCGCGAATGCCTTGGCCGGTGTGATGATGCGGAACAGTTCCGGTGATGCGGTCGCTTCCGTCGTCATGGGCTATGATGCGGGCAACCAGAGCGCAGTGTTCGAATATCGCGCAGCAAACAACGGCAATATCACCACCACATTCAGTGCGCCTGGCATCAGTTTGCCGGTCTGGGTACAACTCGTTCGCAGCGGCAATGATTTCACCGGTTACAGTTCGCCCGATGGCAGCACCTGGACGCAACTGGGAACGGTTCAAACGATTTTGCCGACCGTGCTGAAATCGGGATTGGTCAGCAGCGCGGGCATTTCCAATCTGTTGAACACGTCCACGTTTGATTCTGTGACCGTCAGCGGTCTGGCCACCACCAATCCGGTTCCCATTGCCGAATGGAAGCTCGATGAAACGGCCGGCGGCACAGCAACAGATTCGCGCGGCGGTTTTGACGGAACGTATAATAATGTCACGCTCGGTTTGCCGGGAGCCACGCCCGCGACAGGTTATTCCGCCGGGTTCGACGGCGTAAGTTCGCAAGTCGCCATTCCGCCGTTGAATCTGAATAGTAATATCTTGACCATCACCGCCTGGATATTCCGCACCAACAATGAATCGGCGTCTTGCGGGATTTTCTTCAACCGCGCCAATTCCACGGTGTCGGGCTTGGACTTTTATAATAGTGCCGGCGAAGTTGGTTACACTTGGAATAACGTAGCCGGCACTTATAATTGGCCATCCGGATTGTTCGTGCCGAGCAATGTCTGGACTTTTATCGCGCTGGTGATCACGCCCACCAACGCAACGATGTACCTGGCTACGAATGGCATATTGCTTTCCGCCACGAACAAAGTTTCCAATGCCGTGCAGGCCTTCGATGGCGCTTCTTACCTCGGCTGGGACACGACTGCCACCAACCGCTACTTCAATGGCCAATTGGACGAAGTGCAGCTGTTTAATCAGGCGTTGACAGCGGCGCAGCTTAAACAATTTGTCAATCCACCGGGCGTCAACCTCACGGCACCCGCCAACGACACGATCACCTCCGCATTTGCGCCAGTGGATTTATCCGCCATGGCCACAAACACGAGCGGGCACACGATAAATTTCGTTCAATATTTTAGTAACGACGGTCAAGTACTCGGCACGGCGGCCACAGCGCCGTTTGCCGCTACGACCACCAGCCTGGCCATCGGCAACTATGCGATTTTTGCCCGACTGTTTTATGATGATGGCTATTTTGTCGATTCGCCGCTCAATGCCGTGAATGTTTCCAGCCAGCCGGCCAGTACAAATATCTGGGATGCGACCGGTTCCGGCACCGGTCCGACCGATGGCAGCGGTAATTGGGGTGGCGCTACAGTCAATTGGTGGAACGGCTCGACTCCCGTTGCCTGGACCGACACCAGCCCGGCAGTCTTTGGCGCCGGCACGAGTGGCAGTTACACGATCACCATCACCAATCCAGTGACGCCTTATTCCCTCACGTTTAATACCATCAGCACCTACACATTGGCGGGTACGAACCCGATTCTGCTCAATGTTCCCGGCACACCACTCGCCATTACGGCCAATGGGAACGCTGTCATCTCCGCGCCGCTGCAAGGTAGTGAGTCATTGCTGAAACTTGGTGGCGGCATCCTGCTGCTATCGGCTTCAAACAGTTATGCCGGCGCCACTATTGTTGGCGCGGGCACTTTACGCCTCGCCACCAACACCGCTTTCGGGTTCGCCGCCAGCGTGACGAACACCGGCACCCTGGATCTTGACGGGCAGGATTTCACGGCGTCCATGTTTGGAGCGCCAGTAAGCATTGCGGGCAGTGGTATTGGCGGCGATGCATTGCTCAATAGTTCCGCCGCCAAGCGCGGGCAGCTTCAGGATATAACCTTGAGCGGAAACGCCGCCATTGGCGGTGCCAACACAATTTTTATCGGCGGCACAAATGCAGCCAATGGCGTGCTGGATCTGAACGGGTTCACGCTGACGAAGAACGGCAGCGGCACGGTGATTTTGAACGGACTGACCCTGGCTGGTGCGGGCAACCTCACCGTCGCGGCGGGAACCTTGCAGCTCATGGATAATTATACCGGCGGCAATCAGCAGGGCACGACGATCTCCGGCAACGGCAATATCATCGTTTACCCAGGGGCTTCGCTGATGACTCAAAAATGGGGCTCTAGTCTCGCGGTAACCATGCCGCTCGTGCTAAATGGCGGCACCTTCGGCAGCAGTTGGCCCGGCCCCAACGGTGCTACGTTTGCCTGTCCGATATTGGTGAACGTCAACAGCACCTTCAATTTCAACGGCGGTGGCTACGGCAATTGTACATTGAGCGGCAACATCACCGGGACTGGCGGGCTGACTGTCACGGGTGATGGCACCACGCGCACCTTCACCGGCACGAACAGTTACGGTTGGACCATCATCAGTGCGGGCACCTTGCAGATCGGCAATGGTGGCACCGCCGGTTCG
>DASYEY010000245.1:0-24820 GCA_036498725.1 Verrucomicrobiia bacterium
CGTCAACACTTCCGCCGGCCGGCCAAACCGTTCCAAAACCGCCTGTTCACCGGCATCAACAAACACCACGCACGTGGACAAAAACAATACTGCCAGTTGCGCCAGCAAGAGCGTTGGCAGATTTTTCCTGATCAACTGATAAAACCATGTTTCCGAAACTTTGAAGCCGAATTGGTAATCCAGCGCCTGGGCGGCGGTCGTGAACAGGCCTTCCGGTTGCGCGAGCAGCCCAACCAGTCGGCTGTCGTAAAGCGGGCGCACAATCTTGCCCTTGACGCGGGGCCGATAAATTTCCAACAGCAGGGTCAACAACAATTCCGCTGCCATCAGCGCGAGCAGCACGCACAGGCTGCGAGCCACCCAGAAATCGGCGCGCACAAACCGGCCTTCAATACCCGCGATTCCCAGCGCTACAAAAGCGCAGACAAAGGCGCCCGAAAGCAAAAAGCTGGAACTCGGGCGCAATAGACGGTGGTTTTCCAACCGCGAAATCGTGACGGAAAAACGGCCCAGCAAAAAGAGCAGCAAAGAAAAGATCGCGAACAATGACAAGGCCGGCATGGCGCGCAACGGATTCAAAACCGTCGCCGTTTTGCCCGTCCAACGCCATAACAACCAAGCCGCACCCGCTTCCAGCACGAGCAAGACCACGCAAAAACCCGGGACGAAAAACCGCTCAAACTGCTCCCGTGACCGGCGCGCTGGAAAAACTTCCGAATCCTTGGCATCGAACAAGGTGGATTCGCCTTTGGCACGGGCAAGCTCGTCCAGTTCCAATTTTTCCAGCCGTTCATTTTCCTCCAACCGCATCTGGAACCAACCGGTAAAGGCAATCAGTGCGCCCAGACCAAGAAAGACCGAGGCGACCTGCCCGGCCAATGAATTCACAAAACAAGTGACCGCAAACGCCGCGATAAAAATCATCACGGCGGCGATCAAGTTCACCATTCCATTTTTCTGTGCGTTGCGTTCCATTTTTTCGTCAAATCGTCAAACGATTGAATCGCTAAATCATTTTTGCCAGCCCAACGGCTCAACCATTCGGCGTGTTTTCAACTCAATTCCCGTTCCTCAAACAACATCGCGCCGGCGGCCAGGGCGGCGCCGGCATAACAAATCGCGTAACCAAACGCCTTGGCCACATAACCCCAATGAAACGTGCTTTTGCCCGAATCAATTGCATCGGCGAGCCAGAAAAGCTGCCAGTTTGGAATTACGCTGTAAAGTATGGAAGACAGCCATGAGCCATGCTCTGCTGCGCGACCGAAGAAATAATCCGACATCAGGCCAATGAGGAAAATCGCGGAGCAAATGGCCAGGGTCGGGATCGTGTCGAGGCGCGTCGAACAGGCCAGCGCCAGCGCAGCGAGAATCCATAAGGCGAACAGGATCAGGATGCCGCAAGGCAATAGATTCCAGTTCACGTGTCCAACCGTGCCAAGACTTTGCATCTGGCTGGTGAATTGAAACACGATGATAGTCGCCAGGGTCGTCAGGATTACGACGGCGAAAACGGCATCGCTCACAAAGGTCCGGCGCAGAAAGAAGTTGCTGAAACCCGCCAGGGCATAGGCCAACACTATGCCGCCCGCAATGACGCCAATCGCCGGCAAATCAGTTTTGCCGTAGGCGTCAAACGCCATGCGGCTGGCCAGCAATACGCCCAGCATATTGACATAGGCTAACAAAGTGAGGGCAGCGGCCAGCCCGCAGTATTTGGCGAGTAAAAATTGCAAACGCCCGATCGGCTTGGACAAGACCACCAGTGCTGTGCCGCTCCGAATTTCCCGCGCCAACGACGATGAAGCACTTAAAACCGCACCAAACAGGCCAGAAAGCAACATGGCCGCCAGCACGGAATTTTCCACCAATTTCGGCTCATCACCGAAGGCAAAGTAGTAAGGAACCGCCAGAAAAATCTCAAAAGCCAGCGATCCGGTCATCAACAGCAGGAAAATCGGCTGCCGGACCAGTTCCATGAATGCATTGATCGTTATGGTTACAAATTGACGCATCTACAGTCTGAATAGATTACGCATCCGGAACCAAATTACCAGCGGTTATTCCAGCCGAAACGCGCATCCACTTCTATTTGCTGGTGAATGGAGTGGCTGAAAGGTGATTTTGTTCAAAAATATTAAAAACGACGCACAGTGAAGCCATCTCCGTGCGTCGTTTCGCCTGACGAAAGACAAACCGCTTTCTCGAGTTTACGTAATTGGCACTAATTATTGATTCGTCAGCCGCTGCGCGGCTTCGATCAAAGTCAGGAATTCAGCCCGATAACCTTCAGGATCCTTGCCGACATTCGCCTTGGCCTGTTCCCAGACACTGTGCATATCGGCATCGCCTTTGTAAGGAGAATCCCGCAGGACCATCCCGAATTCCGCGACGGCAGCGGCAAATTTGAAATCGGTGGACGCCCGGTCATAGCTCTTGTCCGTATCCTTCACTACCGTCGTCAGCAAACGGCTGGTATCGCCCTCCGGCTGTTTGTAACGCAGCTTGAGCGTGAGCAATTCATCATTGCCCGCCGCTTTGCTGGCCTTCGCCGGTTTTTGATATTTCAAGGGATCAACCCCGGGCGTTGTTTCCAGCTCCTGACCGACAGGAACGATTTCATATAACGCCGTAACCGTGTGACCGGCCCCGATGTCGCCAGCATCTTTTTTGTCGTCATTAAAATCTTCCTTCGCCAACAGGCGGTCTTCATAGCCGATCAACCGGTAGCCGTTCACCTGCGCGGGATTGAATTCAACCTGAATCTTCACGTCTTTTGCAATCGTCACCAAGGTGCCGCTCAGCTGCTCGACCAGTACCCGATGACCTTCGTTGAGCGAATCAATGTAGGCATAATTGCCATGGCCTTTGTCCGCCAGCATTTCCATCGTCGAATCCTTGTAATTGCCCATGCCAAAACCCAGCACACTCAAGACCACACCGCTTTTGGCTTCGTCCTGAATGAGGCGAGTCAAATCGCCCTGGCTGGTGACGCCCACGTTGAAATCACCGTCCGTGCAGAGAATCACCCGGTTCACGCCGCCACTGATGAAATTCTGCTTGGCGGTTTCATAGGCCAATTGAATCCCCGCGCTGCCATACGTCGAACCACCCGCTTCCAACTGGTCAAGGGCATTGAGAATCGTCACCTTGTCTGATCCCGCCGTGGGCGGCAACGCCATGCCGGCCGCACCGGCATAGGTCACAATGGAAACCCGGTCATCTTCCGTCAACTGGCGTGCCAGCAATTTCAAAGATTCTTTCAACAACGGCAGTTTATCCGGTTCGTTCATGGAGCCCGATACGTCGATCAGGAAAACCAGATTGCTGGGCGGACGTTTGTCGCGGGTGACTTCACGACCTTTCAAGCCGATTCGCACCAGGCGATGCGCAGCATTCCACGGACAACCGGCTACTTCGGCATTCACTGAGAACGGGATGTCACCTTTGGGCTGGGGATAATGGTAATTAAAATAATTCACCAATTCCTCAATGCGCACCGCGTCCGGCGGCGGCAATTGATTATCCGTGAGAAACCGGCGGACGTTCGCATAAGACGCCGTGTCCACGTCAATCGAGAACGTCGAGAGCGGATTTTCCTGGGCCATGAGAAACGGGTTGTCATTGATGGCTGCGTACGATTCGGTGTTGTAGCCACTTGGTTGCTTCAACCTATAATAGCCATTGAGGCCATGGTCGGTACGTTTACCCGACTCTACCGCGACCATGCTTTGCCTTGGGATTTGAAGCCCGACCACCCTGCCGCCCTGTCCTGAAACCGGAGCAACCCATCGCTTTTCGACTTGAAGCATGGGCACTTGCGTATCAACCGTCTGCCCGACAGAAGCGCTTTCAGCATTGGCAGGTCCGGCTGGCGCACTGTTCATGAATACTGCACTTGTCCCATCACTGACAGAAACTGGCGGGGCCGCAACCGTAATACTAGTTTCACCTGCCAACTGTTTTTTCAGTTCAGTCAGTTTTTGCTGCTGTAACCACACCACACGTTGCGCCTTGTTCTTCGATTTCGATAAAGCCGGCATCAACATCGCCGCCACAACCGCCACGGCGGCAACCACTACCAGCACTTCAATGAGCCGGAAACTCGGCAGCCATTGCCGCGTCCAGATGCCTTGCTTTTGGACGTGGATTTGTTTCTGGATCTTGCGTGCTTGCTCTGAGGTAAGCGAAGGACATTCCTCGGCCTTCAATTCGCCCTCCAGCAATGTCGCTGTCTGGCGCACTTCCGCGACCCAACGCTGCGCTTCGGCATTGCTAGTGAGCAGCTTTTCCACTTCGACCCGTTCCGCCGCGTTAAGCTCATTCAGCGCGTAGGCCGTCAGTTTCACTTCGTCAGTTTCAGATAAATTAGTTTTCATATCGGCCTCCTTTCAAATTTTGGCTTCAGTTTCCGCCATTTGCTGGCGCAAGGTTTTCAGCGCGGTATGGATCAGAAAACCCACGTTGGTCACGGATAGATTCGTGACCCCGGCGATTTCCTTGTAGCTCAGGCCATTTTGAAATTTCAGCCGCACCACTTCTTGCTGATTCGGCGGCAAATCCCGCATCAACCGTTGCGCACGACTGGTGTTCTCGTTGTGTTCCGCCTGCGCCGCCGGGGAATGTTCCCGGCCGGGCTGGGCGGCAAGTTCAATATCATCAAGCGGTTTCATGCGTTGTTCCTTTCGTTGGAGATCGAACGCACGGTTGCGGCAAACGGTGAAAAGCCATTGCGCCAGATGCCCGTCGAGGCGGGCGGGATCCTCGGCGCAGAGTCGAAGAAAGGTGTCCTGTACCACGTCGCGGGCGCGGTCAACGTCACCCGTGATCTGCGTGGCATAGCGCATCAGCGGTCCCTCGTGCTCGCGCAACGCCGCCCGCACCCACTCGGATTTATCTTCGGTCATAATGTTTGCCGTTTATTCACAACCATGCGTCCATCCAGAGTGACAACGGATGAACGGAAGATTTATTAGACGGGAAACGAAGAAATTTTGCAGGCCTGAAAATAGGCCGGTTCAAGGGGAAAGTTTCTCACGGTGTGGCAAATGGTCGCGATTCCAGCACGCCAACGCCGTATCGCCGATATCGGCGAATAAAAATTGCAACGTTGGTGATTCAACGTGGCCGTCACAGAAGGCCACATTGGCTTTGCCTTGGTGGCGTTTGTCGCCAGTCGTCGTTGCGAAACTTTCCCCACCAATCACACTTCCCTGCCGCCACAATGTTGATTCGCCAAAATATAAGACTTTGCCGTTTCCTGAATAACCGTCCCCAATCGCGATCATTTCGCTTGGAACAACGACTTCAGAATCATTTATCGCAGGTTTTGTTACTGGCCACTTGAGAAGGTGAGTTCCAAAGGTAATTGGCACGGTGTGGAAAAAGCCATAAGTTCCCCCGAGCCCCGTCGAAAAGAGATTGGTTCCCAACCCAAATGCATTGTAGCCATATGAAGCGTCTGGAATTTTATTCTTCAAATTAACGCCGGGACAATGCCATATGCCCTTCTTCCAAAAATTTGTGTCGCGCTTGGAATCCAGATCCACCTGTCGGCCTAACGCAATAACCCACGTTTCCCGGTTTTGTATCTTATTATTGGCGGTAATCGTGGCGTCTTGGAAAAGAGGATATTTATGGTTTTCCCCAATATATCCCTGCAATGCCTGCCCTAATTGTCGCACATTATTAATGCATTCAATCTGTCGCGCCTTCTGCAAACTGCGCGACAATGCCGGCAGTAAAAGCGCGGCAAGAATCCCAATGATGGCAATGACAACTAAAAGTTCCACCAATGTAAAACCTTGCCGATTTGAATCTGCCAGCTTGCGCATAAAAAATAAAGTAATCAGGACTTAGTTGCGTTGTTCTAATCGGAAGGCGCAAGTTTTTCCCGATGCGGAAGGTGGTCGCGATTCCAGCACGCCAACGCTGCGTCATTGGTATCCACAAACAGAAATTTCAACGTCGGCGATTCAACGTGGCCGTCGCAAAAGACCACATTAGCTTTGCCTTGATGACGTTGATGGGCAATCCGAGCCAAGCCGTAAGCCGATCTCCGATGCAAATCAGGTCGTTGCTCAAAAACATCACCAACGGCAATCAGGTCAGATGGTGTCATGACTTCCGCGTCCTTGATGGGCGTCTCCGTATCAGGATGCCCACCCAAACCAAGTCCGTTAGTCGCGTTTTGTGCTTGAAGGATTCCATCGGAATTATAGCCGTAAGTTATTTCCAGCTCATTCGTATCCGGACGTATCCACAAAGGCGAAGCCGGACAGCGCCAAACACCGTGTAAAATATAATTTGTCACGTCGTTAGCGTCACCCAGCCCATCGGCGGCCAGGCTATCTGCCCACCATCCATTTGTACCTGAAAACAACATCGGATACGTGCGGTTGCTCGTTACCACCACCTGCAAACCAAGGCCAAGTTGATGCAAATTTCCGACACACTGAATGCGTTGCGCTCTTTGTTTAGCGCGTGAAAGCACGGGAAGCAACAGCGTGGCAAGAATTCCGATGATGGCGATAACGACCAAGAGTTCCACCAGCGTGAACGCTGATTGCCCTCTTGGTCGTTGAAGCTTCATATCACGCCATTGCACGCGCGATACTGTTCCACCACGGATCGTGCAATTCGGTGAGCGGCGTGGAAAATTCTCCGCTTGCCGTTTTCACCGTCAATTTATCGCCGCCAACTTTGCCGATTTGAACTGCCGGAACGCCCATCAGCTTGGCGCGTTCGACGACTTTCACAGCATCCAGCGGTTTGCAAGTGATGACGACGCGTGATTGCGTTTCGCCGAAGAGCAAGGCGTCAAGGCGAACATCCTTCATGGCGCTCAAATCAATTGTCGCGCCCAGCAATCTGGGCGTATCGCGGGCAATCAACTGGCTGATGCAGCTTTCTGCCAGTGCAACTGCCAGGCCGCCTTCGCTGCAATCATGCGCGCCCTTCACCAATCCCGATTGTATCAACCCGATGAGTGTGGTGTGCAGTGTCTTCGCCGTTTCAAGGTCACAACGTGGCGGGGAACCGGTCTTTTGACCATGAACCACTTGTAAATACGCACTGCCACCAAGGCCGAAAATCGGATCGGCTTTATCCACTGCTTCACCGAGCAGGACGACGGCATCGCCTTCGTCCTTAAACCATTGGGTCGTGACGTGTTCTAATTTTTCGATGACCCCGACGACGGCGACGGTGGGCGTCGGGTCAATCGGGCCGCTGGGATTCTGGTTGTAGAGTGAGCAATTGCCGCCGGTGACGGGGGCGTTAAAGGCTTTGCAACCTTCGGCCAGACCACGCACGCTTTCACGCATCTGCCAGAACAGTTCCGGCTTGTGCGGATTGGGCATGTTAAGATTGTCCGTCGCGCCGAGCGGAAGCGCCCCGCTGCATGCGAGATTACGGCAGGCCTCAGTGATCGCCGCCTTGCCGCCTTCATACGGATCGAGATAAACGTAGCCGCCATTGCAATCCACCGTCATGGCGATGTATTTCTCCGAAATTTTCGGATCGCCGACCTTCGCCGCCAGTTCCGCGCTCATGACCGGCAACGAATCCGTCTTGATGCGAATGACCGCCGCGTCGCTGCCGGGCAGAACAATCGAACCGTCGCGCACTTGATGATCGTATTGGCGATACACCCAATTCTTCGACGCGATGCTCGGCCACGCCAGAAGCTTCTTCAAATCATCGGCCGGTGAAGTTGTGTCCGCCGTGCCATCAAGCCGGAAAGCCCGGACTTCTGCCAAATATTTCGGTTCTTGCGCTTCGCGTTGATAAACCGGCGATTCGTCGGCAATTTTTTTCGCGGGAATATCCACGACCAATTTGCCGCCGTGACGCACGACCATGTGGCCGGTATCAGTGATGATGCCGATTTCCGCCCACGGCAAATCCCACTTGTCAAAAATGCGTTTCACTTCTTCTTCGCGGCCCTTGTGGACCACGATGAGCATGCGCTCCTGTGATTCCGAAAGCATGATCTCATAGCTGCTCATGTTCGGTGCGCGTTGCGGAACTTTATCGAGTTCGATCTCAATGCCCGTGCCGGCCCGTGCCGCCATTTCACACGTCGAACAGGTCAAACCCGCCGCGCCCATGTCCTGCATGCCGGCAACTGCCCCGGTGGCGAGCAGTTCGAGACACGCTTCGCATACCAGCTTTTCCATGAACGGATCGCCGACCTGTACCGCTCCACGCTGTTGCTCCGCCGATTCTTCGGTCAAATCCTGCGACGCGAACGCCGCACCAGCAAGACCGTCACGACCCGTCGCCGGGCCGACATAAAACACTGGATTACCAACGCCTTTCGCCGCGCCGCGCGTGATCTGTTCATGGCGCAGCACACCGAGGCAAAACGCGTTCACGAGCGGATTGCCTTGATACGTCTTGTCGAAATAGACTTCGCCCGCAACGGTCGGAATGCCGAAGCAATTGCCATAATGGGCGATGCCGCTGACCACCCCGGTGAACAGGCGGCGATTTTTTTTCAATGTCGCCTCGTCTTCTCCGGCGGATTCAGTGATCGGCCCGAAACGCAATGAGTTCACCGCGCAGACCGGCCGTGCGCCCATCGTGAAGATGTCGCGCACGATACCGCCGACGCCCGTGGTCGCACCCTGAAACGGCTCAACTGCGCTTGGATGATTGTGCGATTCGATCTTGAATGCAATGGCGACGCCATCGCCGATATCAATGATGCCGGCGTTTTCTTCACCGGCGCCGACAAGAATCTTCGGCGATTTGGTGGGGAACGTTTTGAGCAGCGGCTTGGTGTTTTTATAGCTGCAATGCTCGCTCCACATCACGGAAAAAATGCCGAGTTCGGTGTAGGACGGCGTGCGGCCGAGGATTTCCTTGGCGGCGGCAAATTCTTCCGGCGTGAGGTTGTGTTTGGCAACCAACTCTGGGGTAATGGCGGGTTCGGTCATTTCAAGAAAAATCCAGTTTGCATGAACTTTGTAAAACGCACGTCAATTATTTCCAAACGAAGTTCAATGTCATTTTGATTTAAGGTAAAACTTCGCGCTGGCTTTGGAAATCAAAAACTCAAAATGCGTAGTGTCAAATGTTCTTAATGAATCCCAAAAGAATTCAAGAAGTATGAACCAAGCGAGGCAACTCAAATTTTGTCGGCAGCGATTTCGTTCACCTGACTTAACATCCAGCTCAGGCAAACGATTCGGATTTCACGTCAGCAAATAGGCCGTCGTCATTAAAATCCGCAAATATCACACAATCGCACCAACAGCCTTGCTTTTCAGCGCCGTAGGCGCGACATCTTTGTAGAAAACCACGCCAAGAAATTCAAGCTCCGTCAGGAGCGGCATATTCGGAAAATTATTCGTCACCGAATTTAAAAATATAGCGCCCGTCATATTCCACGCCAAATTTTTCGAGAAATTCAACAAATTCATCACGAAATGTTTGTTTAGTATGGTGCTTCTGCTGGTCTTGGATGTAATGAATAACCGTATCAAGTTGAGAACGAGAATACGAAAATGCTCCAAATCCTTCCTGCCACGAAAATCGGCCCGGTATCCAATGTTTTTCGTTGATGAATTTTGAGGAGTTGGCTTTGATGTCGCGCACCAAATCGGATAACGCCGCATCTGGCCGCAGACCGACAAGCAAATGCAAATGATCCGGCATATTGTTTATGGCAATTAGCTTTTGCCCCCGCGCAGAAACAATGCCGGCGATGTATTTCTGCAATTCATCATTGTGCTCTGGAGCGATGAGATTTTGTCGCCCCTCAACGGCAAATACAACTTGGATGTAGATTTGCGTATAGGTGTTGGCCATGAGCCGAAGATGCCGCTCCTGACGGAGCTTGAAAATCTTTTTTCCTTGGTTCTACAAAGATGTCACGCCTACGGCGTTTCAGACAACCGCCGAAGTCAGTTTTATTTTCTTCATGCCGCAGCAACGGTCTTATTTTTCAGCGCCGCAAAAATGCTTTCAAAAACCCATTTACCATCATCGCTGCCGAGCAGCGGTTCGCAGGCGCGTTCGGGATGCGGCATCAGGCCGGCAACATTGCGTTTTTCATTGCAAATACCAGCGATATTCAACAGCGCACCATTCGGATTGGCATTGTCGGTCAAAGTACCATCCTTGTCGCAGTATTGCCACAGGATCTGGTTGTTGGCCTTGAGTTTGCCCAACGTTTCTTCGTCGGCAAAATAGCAGCCCTCGCCATGGGCGATCGGAATCCGCAAAATTTTTCCAGTCGGAATCTGGCTGGTGAACGGCGAATCATTCGTGGCCGTTTTAAGAAAAACGTTTTCGCAGTGAAACTGTAAATCGCGATTGCGGACAAGCGCGCCGGGCAACAGACCGGCCTCGGTCAAAACCTGAAAGCCATTGCAGATGCCGATTACAAGTCCGCCGTTGTCGGCGAATTGTTTTACCGCCTGCATGACCGGGCTGAACCGCGCAATCGCGCCACAGCGCAAATAATCCCCATAACTGAAACCACCGGGAACGATAACGCAGTCGGCATCGCCGAGCGTGGCATCCTTGTGCCAGACCAGGCGGGCGGAATGACCGAACAAGCGCACGGCGTGGACGGCGTCCTGATCACAGTTGCTGGCGGGAAATTGTAAAACGGCAAAATTCATGTCGGTTAAATGGTTGAATCGTTAAATAGTTGAATAGTTGAATCGAAAAGAACGTTTGCGGCTCCACAATTCAGCATTTTAACGATTTAACAAATCACTCAATTTCTAGTTTATAATCTTCGATCACCGGGTTGCTCAAGAGCTTGTGCGCGGCTTCGTTCAACGCCTTTTGGGCGGCGGCCTTGTCCGTACCGGGAGCGAGGTCGATCTCAATATATTTGCCGATGTGAACCCCGGCGACACTGGTGTAACCCATGTGTTCAAGAGCTTTAAGAACCGTGATACCCTGCGGATCAACGACTGCTTTTTTGGGAGTGATGATGATTTTAGCTTTCATGCGCGCGACGACGAATGGTGCGGAAAAACTTCCGATTTAGCGAGCCCAAAAACTTGATCGCAACGAAACCCAAATCTTGCCGATGGGCCGGGGTTGATTTTGGCGGAATTTAACCGAGATTAATTGTAAAGCTTTTGCCGAAGAACATTTCAGTCACGACGCATAAGCAACATTGAATTTGGACACCACTTGCGGCATTGTATTAGCCATGAGAATTTTAAATTCGCCTGACGCGACGGGGGGCACACTTAAAACTGCCGAGCCGTGCACGATTGTCATTTTTGGTGCCAGCGGTGACCTCACAGCGCGGAAATTGATTCCGGCGCTATATCATCTGGCGAAGGACAAACAATTGCCGTCCGCCTATCGCATCATCGGGTTTGCGCGCCGCGAAAAAAGCGACGAATCCTGGCGCGAAGAACTGCGCACCGCCCTGAACCAATTTTCCCGCACGAAACCGGTGGATGATAAATTGTGGACGGAATTCTCCAAAAATATTTTTTATTTGTGCGGCGACATGACGGATTCTGCGGCTTACGCCAAACTGGAGCAAAAGATCACCTCCTTTGGCGATCCGCAACTCCGGAAAAACCTTTTGTTTTATCTCGCCACCCAACCCAGCCAGTTCGGCGTCGTCGCTGAACAGTTGCATCTGGCGAAGCTGTTGCAGAAGAAGAACGGTGACGCCGGCAGCGGCCGCATCATCGTCGAAAAACCGTTCGGCCACGACCTTGTATCCGCGCAGGCGTTGAATAACGAACTCACACGGTTCGCCCATGAACAGCAGGTTTTCCGCATCGACCACTATCTGGGCAAGGAAACCGTGCAGAACATCCTGATGTTCCGCTTTTCCAATTCCATTTTCGAACGCTTATGGAATCGTGAGTCGGTGGATCATATCCAGATCACCGTTTCCGAAAAACTCGGCGTGGGCGACCGCGGCGGTTATTACGAGGAAGCGGGCGCGATCCGCGACATGGTGCAGAACCATATGCTGCAAGTGCTTTCGCTCATCGCGATGGAACCGCCGGTCTCGCTCGAAGCCGAAGCGGTGCGTGACGAAAAAGTAAAATTACTCAAATCCATCCGCGCGCTGACACCGGAAAATGTGGCGAAACAAGTCGTCCGCGGGCAGTATTTTGCCGGCGCGATTGACGGTCAGCCGCGTCCCGGTTACCGCCAGGAAACCAAGGTCAGCCCGAGTTCCAACGTGGAAACTTTCGTGGCGCTGAAGTTGTTGATTGATAACTGGCGTTGGAGCGGCGTGCCATTCTATTTGCGCACCGGTAAAAATCTGCCGATGAGCGCGAGCGAAGTACGGATTCAATTCCGTCCGACGCCCAACGTTCTCTTTGCCGCGCAGTGCGGTTCGCATCTCGATGCGAATGCGCTCACGTTACGTTTACAGCCGAACGAAGGTATTTCCCTGCATTTCAACGGCAAAGTTCCCGGCATGGAACTCGGCGTGCGTCCGGTGCGGATGCATTTCAGCTATGACGCAGAATTTGGCGCTTACACGCCCGAGGCTTACGAACGCCTGCTACTCGAGGCCATCGAAGGCGACGCAACGCTCTTCATCCGCCGCGACGAAGTGGAAACCGCCTGGCAAATCGTGGATTCCATCCGTGCGGGCTGGGAAAACAAGGCGCTGACCAACCGGGAATTTTATTCTGCCGGCACGTGGGGACCGATCGCCGCCGATGATTTGCTCGCGCAACTCGGCCACGAATGGCACGAGCCGCATGTGAACATGAACAAGTAACACATTTCCGGGAGGGACGGCCAGGCTGTCCCTCCCTAAAAATGCCAGTTACGCTATATGTAGAGTAGAGCCCGAACGCAAACTTTCATTCATGTTGCGTTACGGAAAATTTGGCCAGTAACCGACAAATGCCTGGTTGGTGATCATTGATTGATGCCAAAAATATCGGCCGTTGGACATTCCATCGGCAGATAAATATTTTGCCATGTTAATTTAACCAAAAATGAGACCGAAGCGTGTCCCAATCCATAACAATTCATGAATAATTTTGAACTGATCTCTTTCCAAACCTCAGACGAGTTGGCTCAGTCGGCTGCCGCTGCGTGGCTGGACGAAATTGAAACTGCCAACCGCGCGGGCAACCGGCATTGCGTCGCGCTTTCCGGCGGGCGCGTCACGCAAAAGTTTTTTGCGGATGCAGTTGCCCTGGCCCAGACCCGTGAAACTTCTTTCGCTAACGTCCATTTTTTCTGGGCCGACGAACGGTGCGTACCGCCGACGGATGCGGAGAGTAATTTCAAGCTGGCCAATGAACTTTTATTCGCGCCGTTAAAAATCGCCGAAAATCAGATCCACCGCCTGCGGGGAGAACTTGCACCGGCAGCGGCCGTTGAAATTGCCATAATCGAGCTTAAGCAAATTGTCACAAACCAGACCAATGACTGTCCGATTTTGGATTTGATTCTGCTCGGCATGGGCGAAGACGGCCATATCGCTTCACTTTTCCCCGGCGCACTGGCAACAATTCTGGACGCAACTGCCCCGTTCCTGGTCATTGAAAACTCACCCAAGCCACCACCGACGCGAATTTCCTTAAGTTACGCGTGCATTGCTGCCGCAAAAAAAATCTGGGTGCTGGCTTCCGGCAACGGTAAAGCTGCCGCTTTGCATGAATCGCTTGATTCCCAAGGGAAAACTCCGCTCGCCCGGGTCATCCGCTCGCATCCGCAAATAAAAATCTTTTCCGATATAACTCCGATTTGACAATTGTAACTAAATGGTTAATTGTGGGGTGTCGCCAGTTTATGGCGGTAAAATCAGGCGTAAAACGCGCGGTAAAAAATAATTAAAAGTTTTTGAAATTATTTTGAACCTTTTTGAAACGAGTTGCGTCTGAATTATTGAACGGAATGATTTCGCTGTCCGTTTAGGGTTGGCATAGGGGTTTTGCTCGCGGTGCGGCTCGGACAGCGACCCCAAGTTGGTCGCATCGCCCTTCTGAGCGCCTTGGTGAAGGCGTATAAACCTTGTCACCGCAAAGGCCGGACGCAAGTCCGGCCTTTCGCTTTTTTTAAAGCCAGATTTGAGCCCCGATTTCGCATTGATTCAAGTTCGGAAACATCTAAACTTTCCAACGCATGAAACATCAGCTCGATTTTGAGAAGCCGATCATCGAACTGCAAAACAAGCTCGAGGATTTACGGGCGCACCCGGAAAAACATTCTTTGGGCATCAGTTTTGAAGAAGAGCTCCAGATCATTGAAAAAAAGATCGAAGAGACCCGGCGCCAGATTTTTCTGAACCTCACCCCCTGGCAGCGCGTCCAGCTCGCGCGCCATCCCAAGCGTCCATTCTCGTTGGATTACGTCAAACATACCTTTTCTGATTTTCAAGAATTGCACGGCGACCGCATGTTCGCCGAAGATCGGGCGATGATTGGCGGCTTTGCCAAACTGGGCGAACATCATGTCGTGGTCATCGGCACGCAAAAAGGCCGTGATACGAAGGAAAATATTCTCCGCAATTTCGGTTCCGCGCATCCGGAAGGTTACCGCAAAGCGCTGCGTTTGATGCGGTTGGCCAATAAATTCAGTCTGCCGATCATCACGTTGATTGATACCGCCGGTGCCTATCCCGGCGTCGCCTCCGAGGAACGCCATATCGCCGAAGCGATTGCCGTGAACCTGCGCGAAATGACGTTGCTCGAAGTGCCGATCATCGCCGCTGTCATCGGTGAAGGTGGTTCCGGCGGTGCGCTGGGCATCGGTGTAGCGGACCGGGTATTGATTCTGGAAAACTCCTATTATTCCGTCATTAGCCCCGAAGGCTGCGCGGCGATCTTGTGGAAAGACCGCGCCAATGCGGCCAAGGCTGCAGCGGCATTAAGAATCACCGCGAAAGATCTGCTTGAGCTCAAGCTCGTGGATGAAATCATTCCCGAACCGCTCGGCGGCGCCCATACGGACACCACTGGGACCGCAGCCAATCTTAAGACACACCTGCTCAAAAATCTTGAAGCGGTACTGGCACTCTCGATCGCCGAACGTTTGCAGAAACGCTACGCCAAATTCCGCGCTCACGGGCACTTCGTCGAAAAGACCAAACCACCGGAAACGGCGCCCACCGCTGCCGTCTGAGTTCGTAAATCACCCACCTGCTAATCATTTTCGAGGCCATCATGCTCTATCCGTTCACGTTTCAGCCTATTTTCAAGGACCGCGTCTGGGGCGGGCACGAATTGCAACGGCTTTATGCCAAGAAAACTCCGGCCGCAGCGCCGACCGGCGAATCCTGGGAAATCTCCGACCGGCCGCACGATGAAAGTGTCATCACTAATGGAGAATTCGCCGGGAAAAATTTGCGCTGGTTGATGGAAAATCACGCAACGGAAATTCTGGGTAGCGCCCAACCCGCCGCCGCCGGACGTTTTCCCCTGCTCTGCAAAATCCTGGACGCACGGGATAAATTATCGCTGCAGGTTCATCCGCCAGCCGACAAGGCGGCTGCGCTCAAAGGTGAACCCAAGACTGAAATGTGGTACATCGCTGACGCCACGCCGGATGCAAGTTTGTATGTCGGCTTGAAAAACGGCGTGACCCGTGCGGAATTTGAGAAAAAAATTTCCGACGGCAGCGTCGCTGAGTGTTTTCATCGCATCCCCGTGCGCACGGGCGACACGATGTTTTTGCCCAGCGGGCGCGTCCACGCCATTGGTTCCGGCTTGGTGATCTTTGAAATCCAGCAAAATTCCGACACGACTTATCGGGTATTCGATTGGAACCGGGTCGGCCTCGACGGCAAACCGCGCGAACTCCATATCGCTGAATCGCTGACCAGCATTGATTTCAACGATTTCGAACCCAAACTGGTGGAAACCAAATTTGTCGCCGACGGCAAAGTCCAGAAACGTGCGTTGGTGAATGATCCCTTGTTCAACGTCGAAGCGTGGCAACTCACAGCTGGCGCGGACGGCGGCTTGAAATCGAAAAAATTGCAGATCATCGCCGTGACGGCGGGAAACATCGCGATCAAAAGCGGTTCAACGACGGCCAGCCTCGCTGCGGGACAATTCGCCTTGATCCCCGCCAGCTTGGATCAGACCGCCGTAGTGGCCACGACCGACGCCACCCTATTACGCGTTGAGGCAAACTAACGTTTCCATAACACTCAATTCCGCGACAAGTCATCCGGCATCTGCGCCAGCAATTGATTTTGCCAGCCACCTTTGCGCCGAAGAACTTTTTGCCAAAGCTGTTCGGGCGGCGTTTCAAAAACCAGATCCAGCGATGCGGGAAACGTCAGCCACGCCTTGCGCTTCATCTCATTCTCCAACTGGCCGGGACTCCAGCCGGCGTAACCGGCGAACATCCGGACTTTTTTATCAGCCGAAAATGATTCGCCGATCTCCATCAATTCATCCAACGAATGCCCCAGCGCCAGGTTCGGCAGGGCGATCGCGTTGGGAATGAAATGGTCCGTATGCAAAAAACTCAAGGCGCCGGGCTGCACAGGGCCACCGAGAAACAGCGGCGAACCTTTGAGCGGCGCGGGCAGGTCAGCGACGATCATTTCACCGACGGTTTTGCCAAGCGAACGGTTAAGTACCAAGCCGAACGCGCCTTCCGTATCATGCTGGCAGATGAGCACCACAGTACGTTCAAAAAATGAGCCACCCAGATCGCCGCCATCCAGCAGCAATTGACCGTTCAGGAACTTCTTTTGGCGGGGAATGGCCATGCCTAAATGTTCCCCAAGTTCGTCACTTTGGCAACTGGCACATGCAAATTCGACAAGGCTAGAGCGGTTCAAGAAATACTGTGGTCGTTCGGGAAGAAAAGACGGGGAGCGGTCACTGTATTTCTTGAACCGCTCTAATGGGCGTCTTTATTTTAGGGCAATCCAAGTTGCTGTTCCTGGCCGGAAGCCACTTCCCGGATACGCACAAAATTCTTTTGAATGGTCATACAACGGATGGTCACATTGGTTCCGCTTAGGCGTACCGGACCAACATCGTTGACGAAAAATGTATGTCCGTTGATGATCGCCGACGGTGAACCGCCCCACATGATGCCCTGCAATTTGAAAGTTGTCGGAGCCGTCGAAACGGAAGTGACCAGCAAGGGTCTGCCGCTGGCAGCGGATTGTCCACCGCCGGTATCAACCGCTGCCACGCTGGCTTTTTCCGCAGGCATTTTGACATCGCGGATGGCGTCGAGATGACCGGCTTCTAATTTGGCCGTCGTGCCATAACGCATCCAATCGAGGATGTCGTCGAATCCATATTTTTGTTCCGCCGCGATAAACAAGTCAATCTGGCCGCGGGTGTAAGCATTCGCCAGCACCCGCTTTTTTTCGGCTTCTTCGTGCAGTGAATCCATATACAGATAGCCGATCATTTCACAAAAACCTTCTTCGGCATCACCCGCCAGCCGTTGATGCCGTTCGGCTGGAACATTTTCGCCGACCCAGGTATGGGAATATTCATGGGCGCAGGTTTCTTTCAATTCCACCAGCGGCAAGCCGGTCATCAAACTGATCTTATACCGGCGGAGGCCGTTCGTGGTGACCGGTTCCGTGCAGCCAAGCAATCCCGGGCTCTCGCTTTGAAAAATGGTATAGGCATCAATGTGATCAATGGCGGTGACATCCACATTATTGGGAAACGAAGTGAAGCGGGAAAACAAACGATCTAAACCATCCTTTACCCCGGCGCAAACCTGTTCGGCTTCATCCGTCTTCACCACGATCGTCTTGGCGTCGCGCGCGCAAAAATAACGTCCATCCGGTAATTGCAGTTCTTCCCCGGGTTTGATCGGCAGACCGCAGATGGTGCACAAAGGCAATTTTATACAATCACCGCAGACAAGTTCTTTCTGACCCGTCACTTCGTCCGTCATGATATATATCTGCCCCTGGATTTGCTTGCCGCAAACAGCGCAGATATCCGCTTGGGCGACCAGCGAACCGCCCAGGCTAAAACAGGACAACAGAAACAGGACAAGCCAGTTTTTAGTGCAGTATCGCATAATTGATCGGCAATTAAATCAGCTTTATTTTAGCCTTATTTCACCGGCGCGCTAATCCCGTCCGCTGCGCCATTACCACAAAGCGTGAGTGCCGGCAGAACCACGTTCCACCGGCACTTAACTTGCAAGCACTTGGCACGCCAAATCAACTCAATGATTTGACCGCCTTGACGATCGCCGCCGCATCAATGCCAAACTTGGCGAGCAGTTCTTCCGGCTTGCCGGAATGCGGGATGCCGTTCACTGCGAGCTTGGTGACTTTCACGCCTTCAGCGCTCAGTTCGCCTGCAACCGCGTCACCCAGACCGCCTTCGGCGTAATGATCTTCGACTGTGATAACGGTGTTGTTCGTTTTTTGCGCCGCCGCCAGGATTTCCTTTTTGGCGAGTGGCTTGATGCTGTATGCATCAATGACCGTGACGGTGACGCCTTCGGCTTTCAACGTGTCCGCGGCTTTCAAAGCTTCGAACAAGGTAACGCCGGCGCTGACGATGGTGACTTTGTCCCCCGCCGCCTGGCGGAGCACTTTGGCGCCGCCGACCGGGAATTTCTCATCATTGCCGTAAATGACCGGCGTTTTTGGCCGTGAGGTGCGCAGGAAACAAACTCCCCTGGTCTGCGCCATGGTTTCCAACAATTTTTCAGTGGCCACCGCGTCACTGGGATACAAAACCGTAGCCCCAACCACTGCACGCATCATGGCGAGATCTTCCAACGCCATTTGCGACGGACCGTCTTCGCCGATGCTCACGCCCACATGTGAACCCACCAGCTTGATATTTGACTGCGAAATGCCGGCGACGCGGATGTGGTCGTAGGCGCGCGTAAAGAACGTGGCAAAAGTGGAAGCGAACGGCACCTTGCCGCGCGCCGCATAGCCCATCGCCATCGCGACCATGTTTTGTTCCGCAATGTAACCTTCCGTGGAACGTTCCGGAAATTTCTTGAAAAACTTGTCAGCGTAGGTGGAATTCTTCGTGTCGCCGTCCACTGCCACGATGCGCAGATCGGCTTCGCCGAGGCGAGCCAGTGCCGTGCCGTACGCTTCACGCGTGGCAACTTTATCACCAAGGTTATAGCTGATCGCCGGATAGCTGGCCGGGACGGCATTTTTCGGGGCTGGCAACGCGGTCGGCGCAGGGATTGCGACCCCGATGCCGGACTTGGCGCTCGGCGATAATTCAGCCACGGCGCGTGCGGCTTCTTCCGCATTCAACGGCTTGCCGTGCCAGCCATCCTTGTCCTGCAAGAAAGAAATGCCCGCACCTTTGTAGGTTTTGGCGATGATCGCCAGCGGTTTTTCATCAAGGCCGACGCCGCTCAACACTTCCAGGATTTCTTCCAGATCGTGGCCGTCGTCAAGCGTTTCAACGCGCCAGCCGAACGCTTCAAAGCGTTTGGCATAAACGCCGATGTTATGGCCGAACGCCGTCGCTTCGCTCTGGCCCAGGCGGTTCGCGTCCACAATGGCGACCAAATTCTTCAATTTGTTGATGCCGGCGAGCGAGGCGGCTTCCCAAACGGCGCCTTCCGCGATTTCACCGTCGCCCATCAACACATAAGTATTGTAATCCAGGCTGTCCAGGCGTGCGGCCAGGGCAATGCCTACACCAACACCCAAACCTTGACCGAGCGAACCGGTGGCCACATCGGCAAAAGCCAGGCGCGGCGTCGGATGCCCTTCGAGTTCGCTGCTAAACTGGCGCAAGGTCAGTAATTCCGGAACGGGAATAAAGCCATTTTCCGCCCAGGCAGCGTACAGCAACGGTGCCGCGTGACCTTTGGAGAGAATGAAACGATCGTTGTTATAAAAATGAGGATTCTTGGCATCATATTTCATGTGGCCAAAGAACAAAGCCGCCACGAGGTCCGCGGCGGAACAGCAGGAAGTCGGATGGCCGCTACCCGCCGCCGTGGTCGCTTCAATGGAGTGAATCCGTAATTGGTTGGCGATGCCCTTCAATAATTCGATGTCGTTTTCAATCATAAAAAATAATCAAGCCAGCTTAACTTGCGAACTGTGAAAGCCAAGACTGAAATCTTGGGGTGCGAAAAATTTACCGGGAAATCTGTGAAGAAAAATATTGAAAAGACAACCGATATCGGTGAACACCGCTTTAAATTTTGGTCACGGCAAAACGTGCCCCGCAAACGAACACGTCGGCACCTCGTTCACCGCATTGATGGAATACGTTCCGCCGCTTGGGCAGGTGGGGAAAACGGCATCCGGCAGATACAACAGCAGGTCATTCGCCGCCGGCACTGCATCCTCCGCCGCATTATTATCCGCCGCCCATTCTTGTTTGGCATCATCAATGTGCCGTAAATTTGCCAGGCACGTTTTTTTGGCGATGATAACTGCGGCGTTGGTCGCTTCTGTTTCGGCAGCCTCTTGGATCTGCTGGTTATCCGCACTGATCTGTTGATTGGCTGACTCCAGTTCCGCCAGATGTTGTTGCTGCAAGCTCAAGGCCAGCCGCGCCGTGGCCAGATGTTGCGCGTTGGATTGGTTTTCCAGGCTGATTTCGATGAGTTTCGTCGCAAATTTTGAAACCCGGTTGGTGATGATATCATTTAATTTGCGCAACCGCAAAATCTCCGACGCCTGCAAGCCAACATTGGCATTTTTCAACGCGGCCAGTTCATCCTGCGTCTGATGCAACAACACTTGATTTTCGCGCAAACTGGTCAATGCCGCGTCTTTCTCGCGATTGGCGTGGAAAAGAAAGATTTCCGCAACCAGCATCAAAGCGAGGCAAGCCCACGCAAACCAGCGTTTAATGTTGTAGATGGTCGTCGCCACAGTTGTGCAGAAATGAATAAAATCATATCCGCGGGCCAACTATAGATAGTTTTGCTACCAAACTCACGATTTTTCCGCGCTGATATGCCCATGAAACTGTTTTCATCAGCTGGATACGGAATTCAGACCGTATGATCCTTTACGGTTGGAGATTATTTTTGGCCATGGCTACCGCCACATAGGAGTCGGCGCAGCCGTAATATAACAACCACTGATTTTTAAAATAGACCAACCCCTCAAGAAATGTGGTTCCGGCGCCATATTGCCCGGTCCGCTCGAAATCTGCTTCCGGCTTGAAAAATGGCACATCGGTTCTCTGAAGTAATTTCGCGGGGTGATCCAGGTCGAATAGCGCCTGGCCGGCAGAATATATGCCGGCGGGAAGCGATGCATCACCGTTTTGAGCAGCATTCTTGGCGTTGAATAAAAGCACAATCCCCTGCTTGGCAAGCACTGCCGGTGGACCCGCCTCAACCAATCCGCTGTCGAATTTACCGGGTCGCGTTTTCAGGACAACAGGTCCCGGGATCCAATTGATCAGATCACTTGAGCTGGCCAGGCGAATTTCGCCCTCGCCCCAATACATCAAATATTTGCCATGATACTTCACGGCTTTCAGCCGTCCATCCATCAGGCAGGTGAGCATGGCACCGGATTTGCAAAAATGATTGGCGAATTCACCTCCCAGTTTTTCAAACACAGGACCATGCTTTGTCCAGTGGACCAAATCCGGCGACGTCGCCACTCCGAGCCGGGCCATGCGAGTGTGCTCTCCCCGATAGAACTCGGTGTACATCATGACATAAGTTCCATCTTCCGTCTCCACCACCCGGGGATCTTCACATCCTCCCGTCCATTCGTTGGTCTTTTGATTGTCAATTGCCGGAAATAACACGGGCGCGGATTGGCTGGTAAAATGTAATCCGTCTTCGCTTTCCGCCAGGCCGATCCGGGAGGTATGCCCGCCGATGCTCATCATGCCACTGGCATCTTCGGCACGAAAAAGCACACACACTTTGTCATCCTTAAGCACGGCGGCCGGATTAAATGTATGCAATGCCGCCCACGCCGTTGGCCGGCCGTTCATTGGACAGTCAAAGACCAGGTTTGTGTTGGGCGTAATGAGCGGGTTTACTCCATCCGGGCGTAAAAAAGGACCGAGTTCCCAAGCGCCGTTGGTTTCGACAGCTTTTAAGTTCGTGCCGACTGAGACACAAATTACGCAAACAAACAAGGACATGGCTGCCATCGGCACGGGCAGATATTTCCTGACGACATTGAGCAATAATTTTTTCATGGAAGCTGCTTTTAAAAAAAGGATATAAACCAAGCGCTCACACCTCAATTGCTCCCTGGCAATTGAGGTGTGAGCACCCTTGATTTTATTGGGTGGACGTATTCTGAATCAGCCACGTCATGTCATTGACATCAGCCGAACCCGTCCCCAGGGCAACATTATTTCCGGTGGCATTTTTAAACGCCGAACCCAGCCAGCGGTGAATTTCAGCATGTCCATCGGCAAAGGACATGGCGGTGGCACCGGGATGATAATGCGCGGGACTATCAATGATGGTGGTGGCGGCATTGCAATCAACCGCCAAAGCCCCGTCATTGATGCTGGACCAATCTTCCTCCATGAAGACCCACGTGTTACTGGGTTTCAAGACGGCACTCGCCTTTTTATAAAGATGCCACGGAGGACTGGGGGCCGAAACATCTGTCCCACAGAAGATTGTGTTCATGGAACAATCACGAATCAACTGATAGTTCAGGATGCCAAAATGGTAAAATTTTATGTCCGCCGGACAGCGGTATATGCTTAAGGTCTTGGCATAGCTCCACAAAAGACCGGTCATTATGTTGTTGGTATTATAATTGGCAGAAGTGCCCGGACTATTCCCATTCATGTATCCAGCCATCCAGATCGGACGATGATCCGTCAGATCAACCAGGCTGCCCGAGTTTCCCGCCCCGGCACTGGGAACTCCATCATTATTGTCGCTGGCATACAGTTGCCAGGCGAACATTAATTGCCGGTTGTTATTCATGCATTGAACCGCATAAGCCTTTTGCTTGGCCCGGGCCAATGCCGGCAGCAGGAGCGCCGCCAAAATCGCGATGATGGCAATGACCACCAGCAACTCGATCAACGTGAAGGCCGCTGGCTTTGAATGTCTCTTTACTAATCTCATAAAACTTGCTTCGGATTTTCAACTAACTGGCCGGGCAGCCATGGCTGCCCGGCCGCTTCGTTCACGGATGAGTCATCCGATAAAATACTGCTCCGTTCGTCGGATTGATCGTGACACTTAAGTTAGTCACACTGGTCGAGCCCGGCACGGTCACCCAATTGGTGTTAAGCCCCACGGATAAGGCATTGGTTTGCGTTTGCAGAATCCAACCGGCGTTCGTCGGCCAGAAAAGGTTCAAGGTGTTGCCCGAAACATTGAATTGAACCACGCCCGGCAGCGGATTGATCGGCGCGGCCGCACTCAACACCTGGATTGAACCATCCAAGGCCAGCTTATTGGTCCAAACCACACCGGCACCACCGCCGGCAACCGTCAAGGCAGCGCCATTTGCCACCGGCGAATTAAATACCTGGAAAGTATCTCCCACCGCTAAAGCTGAACCAGCATTGGTGATCGCCACTGTGCCTGTACCACCGTTCACCACACTGCCGCTAACCGTCACCATGCTGTTTGAAATCGTCAGGGCCTTATTGACTGCAATCTGCAAAGAGCCGTCCAATTCAAGACTGCCGTTAATGGTCAGGATGCCCGGGGCGTTGGTACCAGGAGCGAGCGTGCCACCCGCATTAACCGTGACGCCGGCTCCAAGCGTGCCGTTACCGCTTAAGGCGCCGCCGCTTGCGACGGTGACGGAACTGGCTGACAGATTACCGTCCACTTCCAAAGTACCATTGCTGACCGTCGTTGATCCGCTATAAGTGCTGGTATTGGTAAGGATCAACGTACCGGAACCCAGCTTGGTCAAACCACCACCGCTGCCGCCGTCAACCAAACTTTGACCGATGGTGATCGCATGACCGCCGTCATCAATAATCGCGCCGCCAGACTGAACCGTTGCCTGCGTCAGCCCTTGCAAAAAGCTGGAATTATTGGTCCCCGCCTTCAAAGTACCGCCATTGAAATTAATAAACGACTGACCGTTGGCATTGTTTGTGCCGTTGGCGATCTTGGGCCAGGTCGTCAGGGTGCCACCATTGAGATTGATGGTTCCAGTGATCCCGGAGGCCACGCCATTGTTGGCGGCCAAACTTAAACCAAGGCTGGCCGGCCCAATCGTCACCGAGCCGCTATCACTGATGGTCAAAGTGCCGGACGCACCGGTTTGCGGAAAGCTGGTATCGCCTCCCAACTGAATACTGGTCGGCCCGGCAAACTGGAGTGACCCGCCGGAGACATTGATGGTGGCAGCACCGCCATTTCCGATCAGGCATCGGTAGGTGGTGTTGCTGATGGTCAGACTGCCGCCGCTCACATCCAGTTCACCGATCGAACCGGGGTTGTTTCCGAGCGAATCGGCCATGGCAAAATAATCATTCGCTGCCCACAAACCGGTGCCCGAAATCCATTCCACTGACACGGGCAAACCGGGAATTTTTCCAATCGTGAGTTTGCCGGTCATATTCATCACGTTGGTTCCGAGGTCGAAGTTCCACGTCATGTATTCCAATTCTACGCCGTGGTTTACATTGATATTACCTTCCGTGGTCAAAGCACCCGGGCCGCTGTTTGGGTCTCCAGAGATAAGCTCCTGAGTGGTGACGCTGGCGGCCTGCAAATTAAAATTGCTGGCGACCGTCAAGGCTGAACCATTCGCCAGAATGATGTTGGTACCGCCGACCACCAAATTTCCGAGGCTTACCGTTGCGTTCGCAAAGTTGGTGAAATTCCCGTTGACCACCAACCCGCCCGGGCCATTCAGTGTGCCGCCACCGGAAAAGTCGCCCAATGCCAGGCTGCCGATGGGATGGCTGCCGGAATCCGTGGCGCTCAAAGTGCCGCCGCCGCT
>DASYEY010000246.1:0-8519 GCA_036498725.1 Verrucomicrobiia bacterium
TTTGGGCGTATTTTCCGCCGGCGTCGCCAGGCGGGGGGTGCCGGGCAAAAAGTTTCCCTGCATGGCCAGCACGCAGATGATGGTTTCGATCAATCCAGAAGCGCCCAAGGTATGGCCCAGCATGCCCTTCGATCCGCTGACGGGCGGGCACGCGTCGCCAAAAATGGTCTTCAACGCCAGTGATTCCATAGCGTCGTTGTAGCTGGTGCCGGTGCCATGCGCGTGGACGAAATTGATTTTGTCCGGCGATAGGTTTCCCGCTTTTAATGCGGAGCGGATCGCTTGGGCGAGGCCGGATCCGTCACGCGATGGGCCGGTGAGATGATTTGCATCATTGCTGCTGCCGAAGCTGCGGATTTTAATCCCGCCTGTGGGCATCAGATCTTCGCGCACCAAAACCATGGCTGCACCGGCTTCGCCCGGACTCAAGCCGCAACGTGCCGCATCAAAGGGGCGACATCCCTGGGGATCAATCGCCTTCAACGCGGTGAAGCCGGCGACGATGAATTCGGACAACGCATCCACGCCCACAACCAGCACGGCATCGGCGGCGTTGCGTTGAATGAGCTTCATGCCTTGCGCAATCGCGACGAGACCGGAAACACAGGCGACCGATACGGTCTGCACCGGGCCATGCGCGCCAAACTCCTGCGCCAGATCGGCGGCGAGTAAGTCTGGTTGCAGATGCCGTCGCGCCCGTTCGGGACAAGGCTGGTTTTTGGCGATGACTTCGAGCGCGGTGATGTTGGCCTTGGTGGTGGAAAGAACACATCCGATTCGTGCCGCTGAAATGTTATTGAGCGTGGGTTGCACGGCGTCGCGGGCTTGTCGCAGTGCTTCGCTGGCCAGTTCCCATGCCGGATCTTTTGTTTCGGTTACGCGTTGGCCCCACCAACTCGCAGGAACGGCGCCGACAATGCTGGATTGGAAGCGGGGCGAGGCGAATTTTTCCAGGGCGTGCAGGCCGCTGGAGTTTTTTTGCAGGGCGTCGCGCAAGGGAGCCAATCCGCAACCGCTGGCAGAAATTGCCCCGCAGCTGGCGATGATCACGCTGGGCTCACGCATACAATGATAATTCTCCCGCGGCGACGAGCCGGTCATCGCAAGAAATTTTCCCCGCCACCAGCAGCATGGGTCCCAGCCGTTTTAATTCGCTGATTTCGATGCGCAAATTTTCCCCTGCGCGCGCCGGGGAAGCCACTTTAAAATTGGCCACGCCGATCAACATGCCGTTCGCGGTGACGGCGGACGATGGGCTGGCGGTCAACGCCCGTTGGGCCAGGGCGGCGGCGACGGTTTGCGCCACGCATTCGACCAGCGCCGTTTCCAGCACCCGGCCATCAACAACGGCGAAATCGTTGTCAGAAAAACAAGCGGTCGCCGTGGCGGTGGTTGCGGTGCAGTCGGTCAAGGCGTTGATCCATTGCATCGGCGCCCGATGGGGCAGGAGTTGGTCTAACGTGCCGGACATGATTCGGGTTGGGTTTTGGGTGTCAGTTGTGGCGGGGTCTTCAATTCCCAGAACGGATAAAAATTGTACCACTGAAATGGATCGCGGCGAACTATCCCTTCGAGATTATGGGCGAAATCAGCGGCGGCTTTTTTAAGATAGGCATCGCGCTCGGTGCGGGCGGGCAGTTCAAACGTTTGCGGGGCGAATCCGTAGAAGCGATAATGTCCGCCGCGCTCACGCTGGCTGAACGCGTGCATCAAAGGTGAGCCGGCGATGGCTGCCATCACATAAGCGCCCACCGGAAACGCGGCGACATCACCCAGAAATGGCAACTGCGCAGACGGACTGCCGTAGGAACGGTCGCCGAGCATCGCGACAATCTCACCGCGCCGCAACGCCGCGACCAGAGGAATCGTATCGGTCGGCGAACCGGTGAGCGGGATGAGACGGAATTTGGCGCTGCCGGCGGAGTTCAAGAGGGAACGCATCTCTGGGGTTTCGTTATCAAAACCAGTGACATTGATCGGCACGTCCACGCGGGCGAGCAATTGCCCGGCGGCTTCCCAATTGCCGACATGGGCGGTGAGCAGCAGTAGACCGCGCCCGCGCGCGAGTGCGGTGCGCAGGTTTTCTTCCCCATCGAACGAAAAAGTGAAACGTTTTTTATCGCCCGCCAGAATGGCCGTGCGGTCAATCAGCGCGCGGCCGAAGGAGAGGAAATGTTTGAATACGAACCAACGGCGTTTCCACCACGGTAGTGGCCCAAAAATCCGGCGATGAAAATCCATGGTGGCGGCCACATCCGGCGAGGCGAAGGAAAAATAAATGGCTGGCGGTACGGTCAGGAGGTAGGTGATCCGCAAACCCAATAAGCGCAGGGCCGTGATGAAAAGCCAGATGCCATGCTGCCCGCCGCGCAGCCGGCCGCTGCCGGACCAGTGCTTGGGTTGAGATGGGGTGGCGGCCATGCGGGTTTTTTTGGTATTTTCTGACAAACAGCGGGCGGCAAAATGCTAACGGCAACCAGTGACTTGTCAACGCGATGGCAGTCCTATAGACGCAACTTGATACCTGCACCATCCGGCTGATCCTCATCGGCGGGTGAGGACGATGAGGATGAGGAGGATGAGGAGGATGAGGATGAGGATGAGGAGGAGGAGGATTGAGTGGCCGCCCTCTTTTCAGGTACACGCTAAATTATTGGCATCAGTTTTGACTCAAATCAACGTACGGATGTCAAGTTGTGCCCCCGCCAAGCTGGCCGCCGAAAAATAGCTCCCGTTAAGCCGGTTTTTCAGTTAAGGTTAGGCAGTTGCGCCAAAAATTGCATGACCACTAAACTCTTTTCTGAACTGGGCCTTTCCACCGAAGTGTTGAAAGCCATCGAAAAACTCGGCTTTGAACAGGCATCGCCGATTCAAGCCGAGTCCATTCCGGTATTGTTGACCGGGCGCGACATCGTCGGCCAATCACAGACCGGTTCCGGAAAAACGGCGGCCTTCGCGATTCCGGCGATTGAAAAAGTGGATCCCAACCAGCGCAACGTGCAAGTGTTGATCCTCTGTCCCACGCGCGAACTGGCCGTGCAGGTTTCGGAAGAAGTCCACAAGCTGGCGTTGTTCAAGCGTGGTATCACGGCATTGCCGATCTACGGCGGACAATCTTACGAACGTCAATTCTGGGGCCTCAAACAAGGCGCGCAGATCGTCATCGGCACGCCGGGACGCGTGATGGACCACATGCGGCGCGGCACATTGCGGCTGGAAACGTTGAAGATGCTCATCCTCGACGAGGCGGACGTGATGTTGAACATGGGTTTCCGCGAGGACATTGAAACCATCTTGAAAGATGCGCCGGCGGAACGGCAAACGGTTTTCTTTTCGGCCACAATGCCAAAGCCGATCCGGGACTTGATCGAAAAATATTCGCGCGACCCGCAGAATGTGAAGGTCGAGCAGAAGGCGATGACCGTACCGACGGTCGAACAGTCTTATTACGAAATTGACCGTCGTTACAAGATGGAATTGCTCACACGATTGATCGATTTGCATGATCTCAAGCTCGGCATCATTTTCTGCAATACCAAGCGCATGGTGGATGATTTGGTGGATTACCTTGAGGCTGCCGGTTATCAGGCAGACCGTTTGCACGGCGATATGACACAGGCCATGCGTGACCGCGTGATGAATAAATTCCGTAAATCCGGCCTCGAATTTCTCGTGGCCACGGATATCGCCGCGCGCGGCATTGATGTGGACGACATTCAGGTCGTCTTCAATTACGACCTGCCTTACGACGGAGAAGATTATGTGCATCGGATCGGTCGTACGGGCCGTGCCGGTCGTACGGGCCGCGCCATTTCCTTCGTGTCTGGCCGGGAACTCTTTCAGATCCGCAACATTGAGCGTTTCACGAACATGCGGATTCAACGCGCGAAAATCCCGACGGCGGATGAAGTGCACGAAGCGCGCGCCAGCTTGTTCCTCGAAAAATTGCGCGCCACGCTGACCGCCGGCGAATATAAGAAGCAGGATCACTTGATCGAACGGTTATTGGAAGAAGGCTTTAATTCCACGGATATCGCCTCGGCGCTCATTCATCATCTCCAAACTGGCGAAGCCACCCCAGCCAAGCCGGCGGTGCGAGAAGAACCCATGGCGCGGCCGGAGCGGCCGGATTTCCGCGAGCGTCGTGATGACCGCGGTGATCGTGGTGGCCGTTATGAAGACCGTGCCCCGCGCAACGACCGTTCACGGGATGACCGGGGCGGTGATCGCCGTGAACGTGCCCCTTATCGTGATTCACAAGATCCGCGTGACCGTCGTGATCCGCGCGATGAACGTCCGCGGGTGCCCAAACAGATCATTCCGCCGCCAGCGAAATCCAAAGTGTCACCGTGGAAAGCCGCCGCAGCGCCGGTAGCCGTTAAACCCGTGGCAGCCAAACCAGTGGCCGCGCCCGTAGCTCCCCAGGTTGCGCCGGAAAAAACCTATAGCGACGACGAAATTTTAGCTTCGGTAAAAGCGCCTGAGCCCGCGCCCGCGCTGCGTTCAGAAGCAAAAATACTGCCGCCATTTTACGCAAAACTCGCCGCGGCGGAACCTGCGGCTAAAAAACGCGAGAAGAAGGATCGTAAAACTCCAGACGAACAGACCCGTTTGCATATCAGCATCGGCGAGAAGTCCGGGGTACTGCCGATTGATATTGTGAATTCGATCGCGGGCGAAACCGGTTTGCCGGGCAAGGTGGTTGGCAAGGTGGATGTCCGCGAAAGCTATTCGTTCGTGGACGTGGCCACCGAACATGCGAACGCGATCGTGGCTAAATTAAACCGCGCTGAGATCAAAGGCGTCCGGATCAAGATCAAGTCGGCTTGATGAATGAGGAAGCGACAACGCCATTGATTGAACAGTTGCTGGCCCAGGCGCAGGAAATGGAGCTGTTGTTGATCGGGCGCGAGGCGGTGCGCCGGGGCAAAAGCCATTTGCATTTTGTTTTGATCGCCACGGATATCATCGCCGGGCATCGCGAGGAAGTTTTGGTGGAGAATAAGCATTATCCCGTGGTGCAGCATTTCACTGCGGCGGATTTTGTACGGTTGTTCAAGATTGAAGGTGCAAAAACGGTCGGCTTCGCCAAGTCTGAACTGGCCAAGTCCATCTATGCGGAATTGAAATCATATCGCATCAATGCGCCGATGCACCCCTCCCGCGGCCAGGCTGGGCCGCCGCCCTCGAGCCCAGCGGCAGCCTAACTTCACGCCTTTTCCATGGAACTGCGCGAATTTGCCGAACGGGTTCTGTTCGCCACGACGCTGGAGGAGAAACTTCTGCGGCCAACGGACATCACCGATGAAAATCCCGGCCCGGCCATCGTCACGCCGGCAGCGCCCGGCCGGCCGGCGGAATTGGAGTTTAAGATCACCGGCACGGCGCGCGACAGTTTTCCCGGCACGCGCAACCTGGAGCAACCGCGCGAACGTGGGCAGTTACTGCATTTTTTTGCGAACCACGAATTGTTGGCGACAGAATTGATGGCGCTCGTGTTGTTGAAATTTCCCGATGCGCCGGCGGCCTTCCGCAAAGGGCTTTTGCAGACGCTCAAGGACGAGCAGGAACATACGCAGCTTTATCTCGCGCGAATGAAAGCGTGTGGCATCCATTTTGGCGAACTGCCGGTAAGCGGCTATTTTTGGCGTTCCGTTTCCACGATGGAAAATCCGCTCGATTACGTTTCCAGCCTATGCCTGACGTTTGAACAGGCCAATTTGGATTTCGCGCGGCACTATGCAAAAAACTTTGCGCAGGTCGGCGACGAGGCGACGGCCCGATTGCTTGAAAAAATTTATCGCGATGAGATCGGCCACGTTGCTTATGGCTTGAAATGGTTCCGTCGTTGGAAAAATCCGAACGAAAGCGACTGGGATGCTTTCTGCCGTCAGCTAAAATTTCCGCTGTCACCGCAACGGGCCAAAGGCATCACCTTGAATGTTGAAGGCCGTCGCGCCACCGGATTGGATCCGCAATTCATCGCGGCGCTGGATGTATTTTCACAGTCCAAAGGCCGCACGCCGAATGTCTTTGTGTTCAACCCGCTGGCCGAAGCCCGCATCGCACAGGGTAAATCGTTCAATCCCACCAAACATCAGGCACAACTCACCCGTGACCTGGAAAATCTGCCGCAATTTCTTTGCCGGCAGGATGATTTGGTTCTGGTGCCGGAGAAGCCGTCCGTCGAATTTTTGAGCACCGTCAAACAGGCAGGTTTTCCGCTGCCAGAGTTTGTCGCCTTGAACCAGATGTCACTTGGTGAACGCAAGCTGGGGTCTTTACGACCATGGGCATGGGGTGCGGACAGTGTGGAGTTATTCACGCCGCTGTTCGCCAGCCTGAATACGGAAAAACGTACGGCTGGCCAAAGTTTTAATCCGGGCATCGCCCAACTGTATTCCAAAGCGTGGAGCGTCGGACTGCTGCGGGAGATGCTGGCGGATACCAGCACCACCGGGCGCGGTGAGCCATGGCTTTGCACTCAGAATGAAGTCGGTGTCGCGGTGTCCTCCTTGGCCGAAGCGCTGGCGGCGATCGCTCAAATCCGTGCCCGTGGCCACCACAAAATTGTCGCCAAAGAAGCGCTGGGGTTGGCAGGTAGCAATGCGATGCGTTTGTTCGAGCCGGAATTGCTGGAAACGCATCGCCGTTGGCTGGTGAATGCCATGACTGCCGGGCGGCAACTGGTTATCGAGCCGTGGTTGGAGCGTGAATTGGATTTTTCAATCCAGCTCGAGATGGGGGCCGATGGTTTGCGGCTCTGCGGCTACACTGGTTTGCTCAATGATGCCAAGGGCCAGTTTCAGGCCAACACGGCTGCACCCGGATATCAGAAAAAAATCCCGGCGGATGTCCTGGCCCGGTTTCGTGTGCCGGCGGATATCGCGCAGCGGTTGCACCAATTATTTGCGGAAATCTTCGCACGACTCGAAACGGAATTGCGGCGTGCGGGTTATACCGGTCCGGTGGGCATTGATGCTTTTGTCTATCGCGATGCTGCCGGTGATTGCCGCCTAAAACCGATTGTGGAAATCAATCCACGCTACACGATGGGCCGCTTGACGCTGGAATTGATGCGACAGACGCATCAGGGCAGTCACGGGCGGTTTGAACTCGTGAATGCGGCAAAATTGCGCGCGGAAAATTGTGATAGTTTCCAGACTTACGCCACCCGGTTGCGTGAACAATTTCCCCTGCAATTGGCGGGCGACTCCTCACTCCGTATTCGCGAAGGCGTGATGTGCCTGAATGATCCTGCGCGTGCGCAGGTTTGCCTTGCTACCTTTCAAGTCACCCGCAGCGGAAACAAGCAATAGGGCGGCCTTTCAAACATTAGCGTGGGTGGAATGGGTTGCGCTGCGACCCATTATGACTGCGCAGCAGTCACTTTGTGGCTTGGCTGGCAACTAGACGCTTCATTTTCGTCGCCTGACGCTGCGCTCGGCGACGACTTTGGCCGCAGCGCAGCCAAAGCCACCAGCTGCACTATAGAGTTGCAGTTGCCTTCCCGCCGCACTCCATGGAGCGCTTTGATGTGGTATGGTCTCGGACCGGTTTTAAGGCTTTAGCATTATTAAACCGGCAGAGGATTGCGTTCAGTGAATCCGCGTTGATGCCAGTAAGGATAAAATGGCGGGGTTGCGCTGGCGGCATCCAACTTGGCGATTTGTTCCGGCGTTAGTTTCCAACCGAGGGCGCCGAGATTGGCGCGGAGCTGTTCTTCATTGCGAGCGCCGATGACCAGCGTGGCCACGGTTGGCCGTTGGAGCAGCCAGTTCAACGCGATTTGAGGAACGGTTTTGCCGGTTTCTTTGGCGATTCCATCAATCGCATCCACCACTGTATAAAGATATTCGTCAGAAATCTTTGGGCCGACATCCACGTTCAATTTGGATTGCAGGCGAGAAACTTCAGGGCGCGGCTGGCCGCGGCGAATTTTGCCGGTCAACTTCGCCCAGCCGAGCGGGCTCCACACAACGGCACCGACCTTTTGATCAAGCCCGAGCGGCATCAGTTCCAATTCATAATCACGACCAACGAGGGAATAATACGCCTGATGCGCCACGTAGCGTGAATAGCCATATTTTTCGGCGATGGCGAGCGACTTCATCAAATGCCAGCCGGAAAAATTTGAACAACCGAGATAACGAATTTTTCCTGCCCGCACAAGATCGTCAAGCGCGCTCAAAGTTTCTTCAATCGGCGTCGTGGCATCGAAACCGTGTAATTGAAACAAGTCAATGTAATCGGTGCCGAGCCGTTTGAGGGAGCCTTCGACTGCCTTGATCAAATGGAATCGTGAAGAGCCGACATCATTCGGTCCATCACCGAGGCGAAAGGTGGCTTTGGTGGAGATGAGTACTTTATCGCGGCGACCAGCGATGGCTTTACCCAGGATTTCTTCCGCATGGCCACCGGAATAAACATCCGCACTGTCGAACATGGTGAGTCCGGCTTCCAGGCTGATATCCACGAGACGCGTGGCTTCCGGCACGCCGTTATTTCCCCAAGCGGAG
>DASYEY010000247.1:0-4475 GCA_036498725.1 Verrucomicrobiia bacterium
ATCAATGGTGGTTGAACCTCGCCAAAACCAATCCGGCAAGTTTTCTCCGCCTGCGACGGTGACCCGGCCGCTGGCACTTGCCAAAGAATGAAGGTTGCCATCTTCGGGACGGTTGCGTTAGATTTTCACCGCCGATGCTCATGAACACGTTCCAAATCATTTTCACCCCCACCAGCGCCGCCGAACTCGCGCGCATGCCCAAGGAACTCCAGCTGGAGATCCTCGGCGATTTTCGCGGCCTGCCCCAGCATGTCATGGCCAGCGAGCTCGAGGATTTTGGCAAACTGGAAAGCGATGGCCATATCTTGCATCGCTTTCGCATCGGTGATTACCGGGTTTATTTTGAACGTCACCGGCTGGGTGTGCTGGTGCACCGTATCCTGAGCCGCCATACCCTCAAAGATTTCTTCTTCCGTTCCGGCATCAAGACCGGCGAAGATGAAGCGCTCCAGGAAAATCCCAAATTTTGGGAATTGATCGAGGCCACTAAAACGCCGCTGAAAAGTTAAGTTCGGACGCCGGCCGGGTTCAATGCACGATGTCGATCAGTTCTACTTGAAAGACCAGGGTGCTGTTCGGCGGGATTTGCGGGCCGGCGCCTTGCGCACCATAGGCCAGGTTGGACGGGATGAACAATTGCCACTTGTCGCCCACCTTCATCAGTTGCAATGCCTCCACCCAGCCGGGAATGACGCCGGTGACCGGAAAGGTGATGGATTCCCCGCGCTGATAAGAACTGTCAAAAATAGTTCCGTCCAGCAGACTGCCTTCATAATTGACCCGCACCGTATCGGAAGATTTCGGCGATGCCCCGGTGCCGGACTTGAGGATTTTATATTGCAAACCACTGGCCGTAGTGATGACGCCATCCTTTTTGCCGTTGTCCTTGAGAAACGCCTCTCCTGCCGCCTTGGGATCCGCCTTCAGTGTGGTGGTGCTTACCGAAGGAGCGATCGGCGGAGCTGCCGGGCCCGACGACTGATTATTGGGTGAACAACCCGCTAGCAAGGCCACCGCGACGGTCAGGACATAAAATGACTTCATATAGATAGAGCGAATGATTTGATGATTGTTGATGACCGAAGAATCCGGCAAACGTGGAGCTAGGTCAAGTCACGACCTTGGGCAAGGATTTTCCATGAGTGCAGGTTTTGCGCAAGGCCCACATTTCCGCCTCAAATGCCTGCGCATGAATTGCGCGGAGATTTTAAATTACCAAATGTTATTTTTCGACCATCTGCCATGTTTGCACAAGCACTTGATTATGTGATTAATACAACCGTTCCACCCCCTGTAACATACGTGAAAAGCGTTCGTCTGGAATGGTGTGAGGCAAAAACGCCTTGAACAATAAAAAATAAAACTTATGAAAACTACGAAAATTATCCTGATGGCAGCCTTGATCGGCGCGGCGACTCTTTCTGCCAACGCCGGAGTTCATGTGGGTTTTTCGGTGGGCATTCCTGTTCCGGTCATCGTCTCGGCTCCGGTGGTGACTACGATAACACCGGCCCCCATTGTTGAAACGGCTGTACCCTGCCCCGGAGTGGATTATGTGTGGGCATCTGGCTATTGGTCTCATACTTCCATTGGCTATTCCTGGGTGCGCGGTCGCTGGAATTATCGTTCCGATCATGGTCATTGGTTTGGTCATTTCTACGGCGGACATCGCCGGTGATCCCCGCGGACAATTCAGTGCCGGTTTCACAGGCTGCGCGTCGTTGACGGCAGCCTTTTTTAATTTTTAGAAGATTTCCCGAAGGCCAGACCATTGATAATGTTTTAGGAAGGTCAATAAACGGCCTTAAAGCAATTCAGCTCCGGGATTGACCAAAAAATAATTTGAACCAAATCCGGGGTAGCCCGGTCTCATATAGTGATTGGGTAAGGGTTAAAGAGTCTGACTTTTTATTGGGTTTAAGTCAGACTCTTTTTTTCTGTCCAAATTCGACCCAATTCGTCATTTTTCACCCTTTTTTACCTTTTTTGACTTCTGAGGGATTACGACTACTGTTTAAACAGGTCGGGCAATTGAACATTTTGGCAAATGAACAGGTCTTATTCTTAATAGGTTCTTTTTCAATGGATTATAATGGTACAGTCCTGAGCAGGTATTGGATCGCCCAAAAAAAGATATGTGATTTTAATTTAAATGAAAAAAATTCTAAATCTCGTTGTTTTGGTTTGTCTCTGTGCCGGGACTGCGCTGTCCGTGTCCGCGCAAACTGACGTTTCTCCGCCGGAACAGGCTTATCAATCGCTCGCCGATCAGGACTTGGATCAATTGTTGGGTCCCATCGCCTTGTACCCGGACCCGCTCATCGCCCAAGTCCTGGCCGCCGCCACCTTGCCGGAACAAATCGTGCTCGCGGACCGTTACGTTTCGGGCGGAGGCGATCCTGGCCAGATTGAACAACAGCCGTGGGACGCCAGTGTGCAGGCTATCGCTCATTATCCCAACGTCTTGAAATGGCTGGATGACAACCTGGCCTGGACCACCGAACTCGGACAGGCTTTTCTCAACCAGCAGCAGGACGTGATGAATTCCGTCCAACGGCTCCGGGCCTCGGCGCAAAACTTGGGCAACCTGCAATCCACTCCGCAGCAACAGGTCGTGGATGATGGCGGCGATATCGAGATCGTTCCCGCAGATCCTGACACGATTTATGTGCCGGAATATGATCCCGGGGTGGTCTATGTGGATAGCGGCCCGTTCATCACGTTCGGTATCGGGTTTGCGATTGGCGGCTGGTTGAATTGCGATTTTGACTGGCGGCACCGCCACATGATTGTTTGGAACCATGACCATCCGCGTCCGCACAATTGGTGGCATGAACGCGGTCCCGCCAGGGATGCGGGCTTTTCGGGTCATACCACGATATGGCATCCGGCTAATCGTCCGCGCGCGGGGACATCCCGCCCGGTGGATCGTGGTTTCAATAATCCACAGGGACATCACGAGGTGCTGCATCCAGGCCCGATTGGTGGGCATTCAGCTCCGCGTGAAACGCCGACACACGATACCCACACCGAACCCAATATTCGTCCCAATGGGAACCATCCGGGTACGGTTCATGTTGGTCCTGCCATTGGCCGGCCCGCTCCTACACCTGAACAGCATTTCGCTCCCCCTCCGGCGCAACATTTTGCTTCGCCTCCGGTACAACGTGAAGTGCCCGCCATGCGTGCACCTCAACCTTCCGGTGGGGCATTCATTGGCATCCAAAGCTCACAGGAAACGAGAAACTTTAGCAATCGCGGACATGAAAGCATGGGCGCCACAGAGCATTCAGCTCCGGCTCCGGCTCCTCGCTCGGCACCTTCGGGTGGCGGCGGCGGTGGCAGCGGTGGTGGTGGTGGAGGAGGAGGCGGTGGAGGTGGTCATGGAAGACGTTGAATGTTTTGACCTACGATTTCATATAAAATAAATGCTCATGAAATTTAACTATTCTTCTTCATTGCGCCGGGTGCGGCTGGCCTTGCTCGGGCTGGGTTTGGCGGTCATCACCGTGCCGCAATGCGTATCGGCTGCGGATGAACCAACGTTTGATTCCCCCGAAGCAGCCGTGCAAGCGCTCGTCTCGGCAGCCAAAAATAATGACACCAACGCCATCCACGCCATTTTTGGACCTGCAGGCCGCGAACTGATGTCACCCGATCTGGTTCAAGCTACCGCCGAGTATCAGCGGTTCGTGGAACGTCTGACCAAAAAAACCAGGTTGGTCAAAAATTCCGACACCATCGCCACGCTTGAACTCGGCACGGACGGCTGGCCCTTTCCCATTCCCCTGGTGAACCAGAACGGCCAGTGGTTTTTTGACACTGCCGCCGGCAAGGTGGAGATCCTCAACCGTCGCATCGGCATGGATGAACTCGGCGCCATCGCCGTCTGCAATGCCTATGTGGATGCGCAGAATGAATACGCCCGCGCGGATCGCATGGGCGATGGAGTCCATGCCTACGCCCAAAATCTGCGCAGCACCACCGGCACGCACGACGGGCTTTTTTGGCCCACCAACCAAACCAGCGATGAACTCAGTCCGCTCGGACCGCTCATCGCCCAGGCGCACATGGAAGGCTATCGACACTCTGCCCATCTGTTGAATGATCAATCAGCCCCCTACCACGGCTATTATTTCAAAATCCTCACCCGTCAGGGCCAGCATGCCCCCGGCGGCAAATATCGCTACCTCATTCATGGCCGCATGATCGCCGGGTTTGCCCTGGTGGCCTGGCCCGCGGAATGGAAAAATACGGGCGTGATGACTTTCATCGTCAATCAACAGGGGCAGGTTTATCAAAAAAATCTCGGCCCCGGGACCGTGAAACTGGCTGGATCCATCAAGACGTATGACCCCGATGATACGTGGACGCCCGTAAATTGATTCACCACCGTTCCGAAATTGGGGAACGTGATTATTTTTTGAACAAAAATCGCTTCCTACGGTCTGATATTATGATTGGGTAAGGATCAA
>DASYEY010000248.1:0-48410 GCA_036498725.1 Verrucomicrobiia bacterium
GGCCAGTTCAATCGCCCGGGCGCGTTTCAAAGCCGCCGCCGTGTCAAAATCTTCCTTGGCATTGGATTCAACCGCCTGTTTGGGCGCTGCCTCACTCGTGAGCGCAATCTCCGTCACTGATTTATCCGCCAAAGTCACCCGTGAAATCCGGCTGCTCCACAGGTCGGCTGCGAATAGAATTTTTCCCGCAGGATCCACGGCCACGCCGCAAGGCACGCCGACTTCTGCCGCCGGATGTAACCGGACAAATTTTCGTTCCCCCAACTTTCCACCCGCGAAGTCAAAGAGATAGACGACTTCCATGCTGGCGCCGCTGCAATACAGCTTTTTCCCATCATGGGAGAAGGTCAGGCCATAAAACGCCTCGCCCAGTTTGGCACTGTCCACGATCTTCTGCGTGGCCAAATCCACGATGACAACCTCGTGCGCCTTGTAACCGCAATGGAGGATCGCGGCAAATTTACCATCCGGTGCGAGGGCAATGTTCACCGGCAGATTATTATCCAACTGAATTTGCTGGCCGGCTGGCCGCAAGGTCCATTGGTTTGGCAGCAACATCGAGCCATCCGGCTGTAATCCCGGCCATAATACAGTGGTATTTGTGGCCGCGGAAACCTTGGCGGGCAAAAGCAACAGGATTGCCGCCGAAAAAACTGATGAAAAGGCAAAGGTAAATTTCATTCGTTTATAGACTCTAAATAATGAAATACCAAAGAAGCGCGCTCAAACAAGGTGAATGTTCTGTTCCGGCATTCTTCAATCCATAAAAACTGTTTCCGACTATCGTCGTGAACGCCGCCGCCATTTCTATTTGCCCGGCGTGAATAAAACCGGCAACTTTTTACGCAGCCCGGTTCTATTAATAAAACGAATCATGACCAACACAAATCTCGCCGCCGCCCGCACGACCTACCAAAAAATCGCCCAAAACATTTCTCAAATCATGCGCGGCCAGTCGCATGCGACGCGCCATTTGCTGGCCGCCCTGGCGGCGGGCGGACACGTCCTGCTGGAAGATTATCCCGGCACCGGCAAAACCACGCTGGCCAAGGCGCTGGCCAAATCCATTGATGCCCAGTTCAAACGGCTGCAATTCACCCCGGATCTGTTGCCATCCGACATCCTTGGCGTTTCCATTTTTAACCAGCGTGACCAACAGTTTCATTTTCATGAAGGCCCGGTGTTCACCAACATCCTGCTCGCAGACGAGATCAACCGCGCTTCGCCGCGTACGCAATCGGCGTTGCTCGAGGCCATGGGCGAAAACCAGGTCAGCGTCGAAGGCGAACGCCGCGATCTGCCGGAACTGTTTTTCGTCATCGCCACGGAAAACCCGGTGGAATTCCGTGGCACCTATCCCCTGCCCGAAGCACAAATGGACCGGTTCGCGATGCAATTCACACTTGGCTATGTGTCACCGGAAGAGGAAGTAGCCGTACTCACGGCGCAGGAACACAATCATCCGCTCGAAGACTTGAAACCCGCCGCCACGCTGGCCGAGGTGATCGCGCTCAAACGCGCGGTGGAAAGCATCCGCATCAGCGACGAATTGAAACGTTACGTGGTGGATATCGTCACCGCGACGCGCGCCGTTCCCGGCGTGCAACTCGGTGCCAGTCCGCGCGCCTCCATCGCCCTGATGAAAACCGCCCAGGCGCTGGCCTTGTTCGATGGCTCCGACTTCGTAGCTCCCGAACAGATCCAAAAACTCGCCGTACCGGTCATCGCCCACCGCATCGTGCTGGAGCCGCAGGCACGCTTCTCCGGCCTGACGACGCGCGGCGTGGTGCAGGACATCTTGAAAAAATTGCCCGTGCCAGCGTGAATAAGGAAAGGCAGAAGGTAGAATGAAAAATGAAGAAATAAAATTGTGGGACACGTCTCGAGATTCTTCATGCTTCATTTTTAATTCTGCTTTCACCACATGAAGCCACTCTATCGCCTTTTTTATATCGCGTACCGTCTGATCAGCGGTACGTGGCATTGGGCGCAGCGCCGATTTACCTTGGCGGGATTATTGGTTTTAACCGGTTTCTTTGTGACCGGGGCCGTGGGGGCAGATATTGAAAACACCGTCACCTATCAAGCGTTCACGCTGCTCTTTGCGCTCCTGGTGCTGGGATTCGCCAGTTCTTTTTTCTTTCGCGCGAAATTTTCTGCCGTCCGATTTTTGCCCCGGGTGGGCACCGCCGGCCAACCCTTGCACTATCAGGTTGAGATCAAAAACCTCACAGCCAAGCCTCAGATCGGCTTGACGCTTTTGGAAAATCTCACCGATCCGCGGCCGCCATTTCCAGAATGGCTCGCCTTCCAGATGGCCGAGAGCAAGCGCGTCCGGCCTTTCCGCGTCGCGCAACGGCGGCAGCGCAATCCGTTCCGGCTGGCCACCTTGAAGCCGGCTGAAATACCGCCCCTGGCCGCGCGGAGCGAAAGCGAAGTCAGCGCTGAAATCATGCCTTTGCGACGCGGCGTTATGCATCTAACCGGCCTGACCATCGCGCGACCGGACCCGCTCGGACTGATTCGTTCATTCTTTAAGATTCCGGCCGCACAAACGGTGTTGATTTTACCCAAACGTTATCTCCTGCCCTCCATCGCGTTGCCAGGAGCGTTGCGATATCAGGAAGGCGGCGTGGCACTGGCGGCGAATGTCGGGCGCAGTGAGGAATTTGTGGCGTTGCGCGAGTATCGCCATGGCGATCCGTTGCGGCACATTCATTGGCGCAGTTGGGCGCGCATCGGCAAACCGATCGTGAAGGAGTTCGAAGACGAATTCTTTGTGCGTCACGCGCTCATACTGGACACCTTTGACGACGAACCGAACAGCGAAATCCTGGAGGAAGCCGTGTCTGTCGCTGCGTCGTTCGCCTGCACCATCCTGACCCAGGAATCCCTGCTCGACCTGCTGTTTGTCGGCAGCCAGTCGTATTGCTTCACCGCCGGCCGCGGCCTGGCCCACGCTGATCAAATGCTGGAAATCCTGGCCTCGGTTAAAAACTGCGCGGACAAAAAATTCGAAGCCTTGGAACAGTTGGTGTTGAATCATGTCGCCCTCGTCAGCGGCTGCATCTGCATTTTCCAGAAATGGGATGATGCCCGGCGTCAATTCATCGACAAATTGAAAGCGTTGAATGTTCCGCTGCTGATCTTGCTGGTGGTACCGCCCGGCGGAGGCATTGCCGGTGCCGGTGGATCACTGGTGAATGCGGACGGAACCTTCTACGTCTTGGAGATCGGGAAAATCCAGGAAACCCTGGCGAAATTGAAATGAGAACTCCACCTTTCCTCATGCTCGCTGCGTTGGTCTTTTGGGGCTGGCAATCGGGCTTGCTGGTCTTCGGCGCAGTCATGGGCGTGGTGTTGGAAAGTGCGCGCTTTATTAAAGTGCGCTGGGATTTATCCACTGACGATTTCCGGCGAATCTGGAATTTGTGCGTATTGCTGGCCGGCGCGCTGGCGCTCTATGTCTTCGCCACGAACGGCGAAGGCGGCGGTTTCGGAAGTTTATTGCATGGTGCTGCCACCGGGCAAAACGCCGCTCTTTCCGGCATCCATACGATATCCACGTTGACGCGCTGGTTGCCGATGATTTTCTTCCTGTTCGTTGCCGCCCAAAATTTCAGTGAACGCGAAGCCATCCCGCTTTCGGCCATCTCCATGATCTTTCGCTGGCGGATGAATCAGGCCGACGGCACAAAATCGGAATGGCACGTCAATATCTCGTATCCCTATTTCATCATCTGCCTGTTTTCGGCGGGCATTCACGCCAATCAAGGCACGCACTATTATTTTTGGGGGCAATGTGTCCTGCTCGCGTGGGCGTTATGGCCATTGCGCGCGCGGCGGTTCAGCCCGGCCATGTGGGGGGGAGCGTTGCTGATTGTGGTTGCGATTGCCTATTTTAGCGCGCGCGGCATCGGCCAATTGGAACAACTCGCACAAAGTTATAACGCGCAATGGATGGCACGTTTTCTGCAGCATGGCCGCACCGACCCGATGCAGGCGATCACCGCCATCGGCGAGATCGGCGAGATGAAATTATCCAGCAGCATCGTCATCCGTTTAGAAACCCCGAACGGAGCGCCAGCGCCGGGCTATTTGCGCGAGGCTAGTTATCATAACTATCATGCTCAGGCATGGCGGGCAGGCGGCACACAAACGGTGCCGAATGAATTTGAAGATATTGCGGCAACCACCAATAACGGCACGACGTATGATTTATTGCCCGGAAAAACCAATACCGCTGCAGTCAATATCGCCTGCTATATCAGTGGTTGGTCGCAGGATTTAAATGTGCCGGAAGGACTATTACCTTTGCCCAGCGGTTGCGGCCAGTTGGCCAACCTGCCAGATCTCGTTGCACTGAAGAAAAACAAAACTGGCGCCGTGGCCGCCGCCGGGCCGGGCTTCATAATTTTCGATGCCCATTATGGCGCCGGCGCCACCATTGATGCGCCACCCAATACGAATTGGGACTGGACTGTGCCAACCAATGAAGCACCAGCCCTTGATCAGGTCATTGCGGAAATAAACCTGGCGACCAATGCCTCAGACGAGCAAAAGGAGTTGAAAGTAGCGCAATTTTTCTCAAGCCGGTTCACTTACAGCTTATGGCAGCGGCCGGACAAAAATGCCCCCGCCGGCGAAACTCCGCTGGCCCGCTTCCTATTACGTACCCGCAGTGGACATTGTGAATTTTTTGCCACCGCCACCGTCTTATTATTGCGCGAACTGGGAATTCCCGCGCGTTATGCCGTAGGTTATTACGCCCATGAAGCCGATGGGGATGGTAAATATGTCGTCCGCGAACGCGATGCCCATGCGTGGTGTCTTGTATGGAATGGCACCACGTGGCAGGATTTTGATACGACTCCCGGCTCATGGGTGGCCGCCGAAGCAAAGCGCGCGTCCGCCCTGCAATGGCTGAAGGATGCTTTCTCCTGGCTGCATTTTCAATTTTCCAAATTCCGCTGGGGCCAGACGCAACTTCGTAAATATATCTTGTGGGCGGTACTGCCGATGATGGCGATCCTGTTGTACCAGATCATCTTCCGGCGCGGAAGAAAGCGGCAGGCAAAAAAATCGGACGGCAAAAAAATCCAGTCCGATCCCTGGCCGGGATTGGATTCAGAATTCTACCGGTTGGAAGCCAGGCTGGCCATGCGCGGCATTCCGCGGCAAACCGGAGAAGCCCTTTCCGAATGGCTGGAACGAGCCTTGTTGGAAACGACTTTGGCTGACTTGCGCCCGTTGCTGTTGGATTTATTGCGCCTGCATTATCGCCACCGTTTTGACCCCGAAGGACTGGCCGGCGACGAAAGAAAGTTGCTCGCGCAAAAAACCGAAACCGCCTTGAAAGCCTTGGCGGAAAAATAAATTTTTGCGCGCGCGAACAAATTTCGTTGACACTGCCGCCACCTGTGCAAAACATCAGTCACAGTTTTTAAGAAAAAACTAATGTTGCAAGTCAACCAATTGAAAATGCCTCCGCGTGCTGCGGACGGCATTTTTTCGCTTCAATCGCAAATTGTGAAAAACTATATCCTCGACACCAACGTTCTCCTTCACGACCCCAATTCGCTGATCAACTTTGAAGACAATCATGTCCTCGTACCGATGGAAGTCATCGAGGAGATTGACCGCTTCAAACGCGAATCCACGGAACTCGGCCGCAATGCGCGCACTGTCTCGCGGATGCTTGATGGGTTTCGTGGCGACGGCAGTTTGAGCGAAGGCGTGTCGCTGCCAAACGGCGGCAAACTGAGAATCGCCTTTGAACGCGATGCCAACGGCGGAAACGTCTTTGCCAAAGATTCGGTGGACAACCGCATCCTGTCCTTTGCGGCCAGTGTTCAAAAAAAGCAGCCGAAAAGCTCAACCATCCTGGTTTCAAAGGACATCAACCTGCGGATCAAGGCCAACGCGATCGGCCTCGCCGCCGAGGATTATGAAAACGACCGGGTTTTCCTGACCGATCTTTACACGGGCATGATTGACCTCACGGTGGCCCCGGAGAAAATGGCCAAATTCCGCGCGGATGACGAAGTGGAGATCAACGGCGGGAAAAAATATTTCCCGAACGAATATTGCACGCTCATTGACGAAACGAATCCCAAGAAAACCGCGCTGACCAAAGTGGATGCCACGGGCACAAAGCTGATACCGATCATTGATTCCCGTGAAGGTGTCTGGGGCATCAAACCGCGCAACCGCGAACAAAATTTTGCGCTCGATGCGTTATTGGATGACCGCATAAAACTCGTCACCCTCATGGGCAAGGCCGGCACCGGCAAAACCCTGCTGGCGATGGCTGCCGGTTTGAAGAAAACAGTGCTCGACCGCGAGTTTCGCCGGCTCGTCGTCGCCCGTCCGACGATCACCATGGGCAAGGAATTGGGTTTTCTGCCCGGTTCACTGGAAGAAAAATTAGCGCCCTGGATGCAGCCGATCCATGACGCGCTGGAAATGTTGAGCGACTTGAATATGGGCCATGACCATCGCCGGGCAGCCGATTTGATGCGCAGTGGCAGCATTGTCGTGGAAGCGCTCAGCTACATCCGCGGCCGCAGCATCGCAAACCAATTCATGGTCATTGACGAGTCGCAAAACCTGACGCCGCTGGAAGCGAAGACGATCGTCACCCGTGTCGGTCATGGCACGAAGATCATCTTCACCGGCGACCCGTACCAAATTGACAACCCTTACGTGGATTCATCCTCCAATGGGTTTAATTACATCATCAGCCGTTTCCGCGACCAACCGATCGCTGCGCACATTGAATTGCAGAAAGGTGAACGCTCGGAACTCGCCGAGCTTGCCGCGAATATTTTGTAATCGGCCAGCCACCGTCGGAAAAATTCTTTTTTGGCGGTGGCTTTAGATCTGGTTCAGGCTCATCGTCGTCCTCGATTTTTCGTTAGGAGGCGAGGACGAGGATGACGATGAGCATGAGGACGATTGAGTAATCGCCCCACGTCCAGACATCCATTTAGGACTTGCTGATCCTGCGCTTGGTGGTTTTGGCAGTTTTTGCCGCCGGCTTTTTCTTCGCTGCTTTGGTCGCCATCTTGGCGGCGTCGCCCCAAAGGCTTTCCAAATCATAACGCTCGCGGACATCCGCACGCATGACGTGGACGATCACATCAAAAAAGTCCAATACCACCCAAGCCCCGCCGGAGGCGCCATCCACCCGCGTGGCGCGTAAGTCATATTGGTCGCGCAAGCGATCGGTGATCTCGGAAACGATGGCGCGCAAGTGCGGTTCGCTGGAACCGGAAGCGATCACGAAATAATCCGTCACGGACGACAGCTTGCGCACGTCGAGCACGAGGATGTTTTCCGCTTTTTTATTATCGGCCAATTCGCGGCACAGTTGCGCCAGTTTTTTAGAGTCCATAATGACAGGCCTGATTTAACCATGGACCACCCCGGATGAACATGGATTTTTTTGGTCTTTGACTTGCCAGACCAAACTCTCGGGTCAGGTATAAAGCTTTGCGTTATGGATCGCTTCCGCCACGGCTGCCGGAACCAGAGTATCAACCGGCCGGCCGGCCTTCACCCGCGCCCGGATTTCAGACGCCGAAACTCCAAACGGAAAGCCGCGCAATATGCGGCCACGAAATAGCCGGGGGAAAACTAGATTTCCTCCTCCAGAGCTATTTGCGCTGCCACTCCGGGCCGGTCGGGGCACGGCAATGAACTCGGCCAACTGCGCCAGTTCAGCGGCTTCGCGCCATTCGTTCAATTTACCGGCGTGGTCGGCACCGATGAGATAAAACAATTCTGCCGTCGGAAAACGGCGCGCGTAATCACGAACCGTTTCAATCGTGTAAGAGATTCCGGCGCGACGGATTTCCTGGTCGTCCACCGCGCAGTTGATCTTGCCGGCGAGCGCCAGGTTCAGCAGCTGCAGGCGGATGGCATCCGGCGCAGGCTTTTGGTCCGGCTTGAATGGGGATTGGGCGGCGGGAACAAAAAACAATTTGTCCAAAGCCAGTTCTTCGATCGCCGCTTGCGCCACCAGTAGATGCCCCAAATGCACCGGATCAAAGGAGCCGCCATAGATGCCGATTTTAAGCTTAGGGTTCACGATTCGCAGCTCAGAGTTAAACGAAAAAGTTCGGGCTGCCAATTCTGAATTCCAGACCTGGCATCCGAGTTTCATTCAAGTTGGCTCAACATAATCAAGATCTTTGGCGTAAGTCTCTTCCAATCCGGTGGCAGCCCAAAAAGCGATCAGCAAGCAGGCCGTGCCGACAATGGCCGCGCTGGCAACCACGCCGAGGGCGCCCTCGCCAAATTTAAAGGCCTTCAAGTGATTGAAAGCCAGCGTGACTGGCACCGTGGCGCCGCGCACAAAATTTGGCACCGTGGTCGCAACCGTGGCACGGATGTTGGTGCCAAACTGTTCGGCCGCAATGGTCACAAAAATTGTCCAGTAACCGACACCAAAGCCCATCAACAGGATGGTCAGATAAAAAGCCCCGCTGGATTGTCCGGCGCAGAAGAAATAGGCCGTCATCGCCAGAGAAGTAAAGGCAAGAAAGGCGAAGAGCACTTTTTTGCGCGAACGGAGCCACTGGCTGAAATAACCGCTGGCGAAACCACCGAGCGTGATACCAATGTAACAATACATGACGCCCTCCGTTGGCGTGATCGCGCCCTGAATTTTCAGGCCGGTCGCGATTTCCGGCGAAAAGGCCACCAACACGCCAACAATGCACCACAACGGCAAGCCGATGAGAATACAGCGTAGATATTTCATGAACCGCCTGGCGTTAGTGAACAACATCAGGAAATCGCCGCAAACAACGGTCTTGGCTTGAGTTTTCACATGGTGGAACATTTTTGATTCCGCCACGCTCATCCGCAAGAGCAGCAGTACCAACCCCAGCCCGCCGCCAATGAAGTAAGCCGTATGCCAGTCCACCTTTTTTGCCACCAAACCTCCGATGACCGCACCGAAAACCCCGACCGTGGAGACTATCGTCGTGCCATAACCGCGTAATTGTTGGGGCAACACTTCAGTGACCAGGGTGATGCCACCGCCCAGTTCACCGGCCAAACCGAAACCGGCAATAAAACGCCACACGGCATAAGCCTCGATGGACGTGTGCACGAAACCGTTGGCGATGTTGGCGATGGAATACAATAAGATGGAGCCGAAGAGCAGCGCGACGCGCCCGATCCGGTCCCCCAGGATGCCGAAGAAAATGCCGCCCACGAGCATCCCGATCATCTGCATATTAAGCAATAAAACACCGTGATTTGTCAGCATCACCCCGGAAAACCCCATGTCCGTAAGGCTGGGAATCCGGAGCATGGCGAACAAAATCAGGTCATAAACATCCACGAAATAGCCCAGCGCACCAACGATGACAACGGGATGAAGGATTTGGCGCAGGACAGATTTATTCAGGTTCATTGGGAAACGACAAAATTTGCGATTTTAGTTTGTGCTGGGTGCGAGTATCGTTTCGATTATCGTAAATTGTAAATCACCTATCGTAAATCCCAATGACACGTCATTGTCATAATTGCGGCGAGCCTTGGACATTGTCGGGCAACCCCGGCCGGGGCGAGACCTGCATGAAATGCCGCCTCGACCTGCGCGTTTGCCTGAACTGCCTGAGCTATGACCGTAGCGTGGCGCAACAATGCCGCGAACGGCGGGCCGAACCCGTTCTGGAAAAGGACAAGGGAAATTTCTGTGAATACTTTGAATTCGCCCGCCGCACCTGGCAACCGAAAGGGGAAAATAATTCCCGCGAAAGCGCCGCCCGGGAACAGTTGAAAAAATTATTTGGCAATTAAGCCGTGCGCGATAGCCTTGAGGCCATAGGTGGCAACATGACTAACTACATTTATCTTTTATATGGCCAACAGGATGACTGCTATCTGGAGGCTGCCTATGGAATCGGCACATTGTTGAAGCGGATTGATGCACAAACCTCGCGGGTGATTGTTTTCACCGATCGGGAGGAGAAAATCAAGAAATGGCCGGTCATCTGCGAATCAATCGCGCCCGACCTAGTGGCTATGCAAGGCCCAACGCGGTTCATTCACCGGACGAAACTGTGTGTGATTTTGAGATGTCTCGATAAATATTCTGGCAATTTAATTTATCTCGACTCAGATACTTTTGTGGCCGGAGACATTAACTTGCTGGCTAATCAGCTTAATCCCGGAACAACCATCATGGATTCATTTGAATCAAAAAACCCGCTCCCGGAATTGACCGGATTCCAGACATTACTGGCAGGAAAAATTCATTACGCCTACACCAAAAATTCCGTGATGAACAATGCGGGTGTCATTGGCCTGCACCGCAGCGACCGTCGGCTCGCAGAAGAGGCGCTGGCACTTTGCGATGCCTTGCTGGCGACGGGCAATCGGCGGCATACGATCGAACAATTTTCCATTTCAGAAACAATGCGGCTGGCCGATACCAAAATCATAAAATCCCATGGCGTGATTATTCATTACGTCAAAGCCAAACTCTATGTGCGGGAACAGGTTTTAAAATGGATTCATAAGACTGGCCGGCAGCCGTGGGAATTTGAACGTGCAATTCCTTATTGGTATCCGGCCATTAAATTTATGAAACTGTTTGGTAAATATACCTCATGAAAGTCAGTGGGTTTACTTTTCTTCGCAATGGCCAGAAGCTGGGCTATCCATTTGTCGCGTCCATCCGTTCGATTTTGCCGCTGTTGGATGAATTCATCATCGCGCTTGGCCCGTGCGACGACGATACGGAAAAAATGGTGCGCGATATTGGCGATCCTAAAATCCGCATCATCGCGACCCAATGGAACGAGCGCATCCAGCCGGATTATAGCGTGAAAGGATTTGTTTATGGCCAGCAGAAATCCATCGCGCTGTTCAATTGCACCGGTGACTGGGCATTTTACCTGGAAGCGGATGAGGTCCTTCACGAAAACGATCTGCCCAAAATCCGTGCCTCGATGGAAAAATATCTGGACGATAAACGGGTGGAAGCGCTGGCTTTCGATTATCTGCATTTTTACGGCAACAAAAACACCATCGCCTGGTCCCCCGGCTGGTATCGCAGCGAGGTGCGGATCATCCGCAACACGATTCCGGCATGGTCGAGCGAAGCGCTCTTTTTCAACGTCGTGGACGGCCATAAAAAATCACGCTACCCGCGCGCGGCGCATACGGGCACAACGATTTTTCATTACGGCTGGGTGCGGAGCGAGGCGCAGATGAACCTGAAAAGTGAGGCAACGCATAAATATTGGGATGCTATTCCAGCGGCCAAGGCGGACTATGCGAAAATTGATGCGGGCATGTTGAAATTATTTTCCGGCACTCATCCGCAAGTCGTACAAGCGTGGTTGCCAGCAGCGGAAAATATTTTCCAGGCCGACCCCAATCATCGCCCATCATCGCGCGAAAAAAAGCATCGCCGGATGCTCTGGCTGGAAAAAACTTTTGGTCTAAGCTTTAACAAGAAACACTACCAATTGGTGCGCTGAAAATCATCGGCGCGGGTCCAGCCTGGTTTTGCAACGGGAAATTTTTGCGCTGCGTTCTTTCCCACATTTCAACATTGGCTATCAGATGAGCGTGATTGCATCCGGATGTCGCAAATGGAGATCCGACGCTAGGCGGCGTAGATCCGGCCGGAGGATTCCTTGATTTATCAAGTGTGCCGTCAGTTCTACAGCTGCACGATCCCAGCTTCACTGAAGTCATTGACGAGGAGCAAATCCGCCCGCCGACCGCGTAGCTGCACCTGCAAATCCCGCGCAGATGAGGCTTGATTTTTGACCATAAACGGCCAGCGAAAAGGATTTTTAATCTAAAAACCTGATTTTGAAAAACCGCACAGCACCATGGCACCATCCTAAAAAACAAATTATTATTATGCGCGGCGACGGTAGCTTGGTTTGGGCTCTGTGCCGTCGAAAATCTTCGTACGGCAGGGAACCTGCTGCGCCGCAGCCCCGACGCGCACCAGATAATCAGACCGGTTGAAAGCCTTGGCCATCAGCGGAATATTTTTGATTGGGTTCTTCAGGAATGTTTTTGTTCCGCTTTTGCCGCGCGCAAAAGCGTGTAGCGCGTGAGGGCGGAAAATGCACTTATGCCAGCGATGTAATATCCCTGCCAGCCATCAAGAAAGCCCAGGCGGAAAAAATAGGCTCGCACAAAACGCCACGGCGGTCGCACGGCCAGTTCAAAAAATCCGGCGGGTTTTCCTGCCGCCAGACGTTGTTGCAGGAAACCGGATTGGTAGGGGATTATTTTGGCAACCTGATGCGCAATGCTTTCGTTGCTGTAGTGCAACATGTCGCTTTTCAATTTTCCGACCGTACCCTGCACCACCAATTTGTCGTGCGGATCAATGCCACCCCAGACCGCCGTGCCAGACCGCCACAAACGCGTCTTGCGGTCGGGATACCAGTCGCCATGGCGGATCCAGCGGCCGCAATAAAGCGTGCAGCGAGGAAAATTAAACGCGGCAAATGATGGCGCTGGTTGCGCACCGAAAAACAATTGCCGGATTTCATCGCGCAGGGCCGGTGAAATCTCCTCGTCGGCATCCAATCCCAAAATCCAGGGCTGGGCTGCCTTTTGCGCGGCAGAATTTTTTTGGGCGATGTGACCTTTCCAAGATTCGCGAAAAACTTTCGCCCCAAATTTAGCGGCGATCTGATCCGTACCATCACTCACGGTGTCGTTTAGCACTACAATGATTTCACTGACCCAACCGTGGACGCTTTTTAAAGCATTCCCAATACGATGCGCTTCGTTTCCAGCGATGATGCAAACGGAAATGGGCAATGGATTTTCCATAATCACTTCCGCATAAAAAACAGAAAACAGCTTTCTCAGCAAGCCAGTTTCTTGCCCCATAAGACATTGCAAATAAGTTATATTCGAGTATGGTTTTAGCGTGCTTCAAATGACAAAAGGCCCAAACGAAACACCCGAGATTCAAGCTTCCGAAATACTCATTACGGTGGTGATTTGCACCCGCAACCGGGTTGCTTTCCTGGAAAAGGCCATTCGGAGTGTGCTACCCCAATTGAATCCGGATACTGAATTCATCGTAGTGGATAACGCTTCCACTGACGATACGAGGATCACCTGTGAACGCCTGCGCGAAGAAACTGTTTATTTACTTTATCACTTTGAGCCTAAACTTGGCCTAAGCACCGCTAGAAATACTGCGCTAACCCTCGCTCGGGGAAAATATATTCTATATTTGGACGATGATGCCATGGCCGAGCCAGGCTGGCTGGATGCCTACCGCAACTTTTTGACTCAATCCCCTTCTGCGAAAATCGCCGTCGTGGGCGGTGGTGTTATTTCCTATTTTTCCAGCCAGCCGCCAATATGGATCACCCCGGGGAACAGCCGGTTTGATTTGGGCAAAGATGCATTTTTATTATCCAGCCCGAGTTTATCCGGTGCCAATAGCGCCTACGATCGAGAAGCGGTGGTTGCAGTCGGACTCTTTGACGAACATCTGGGTTATAAGGGCAATTCATTCATTCCCCGGGAAGAAACTGAATTACAAGATCGGCTCATCAAGGCTGGTTGGGAATGTTGGTGGTTGCCCGGAGCCGCCGTCCAACATCATGTCGCGGCGGAACGGCTCACCGTCAAGGCTCTTGCAACAGGAGCCTTTAACTCTGGCCGGGGTGCGGCCATACACCGGCTGAAAACCAAAAAAACAAAGTTCAGCCGAATTATCTTAAGGATGGCGCGAATATTGACAGTCCCATTTCATGCCGTCATTAATCTTGTCCAGTGCGTGGTTTTATTTTCCGTTGGCAAACAGGCCGATGCAATCGGGGCTTTGTGCCGCGTCACGCGCGCCCTCGGCTGGGGCTGGCAAATGATAACACATTGAATATGATCCAAACCTCATTTCAAAAATCTCGTGGCTGTCAGCGCGGGCCAATTGCGACAATGGATTGGTAGCTGTCCGTTCCGCTGGAATCCCAATTGGAGCCGACAGCCGCCTGGAAAATACCATGGGTTCATGAAACACATTCATCGCAAAAATTCCAGAGCCATCATGGCTTATATTCACAACCAGCGTATGGCGTATCACAACTGGTATGGCGGCCGAATTTTCGGCGAGAAAGTTAAAACCGATCGTATGGAAATTAAATGGTTGCACTCGGAAACGGCCGGATTCGTCATGAACCATTAGCTTGAAAGAGTTGAAAAATGAAGCCGCCAAAAGTCAGCGTTCTGATTCCCGTATACAACGGCGAGACTTATCTCGCGGAATGCCTCCAATCTATCCTCAATCAGGATTTTCAAGATATGGAGATACTCATCGCAGACAACTGTTCAACCGACAGAACAGTTGACATTATCAAGCTGTTTGCCCAGTGTGACAATCGCATCCGTTGGTGGACTAATTCTTCAAATTTGGGATGTTATGGAAATTCCAATGCTTGTCTGCAACAGGCAAAGGGCCAATTCATCAAGTTTGTTTATGCCGATGACTTGCTGATTTCGCGACAGGCTCTTAAAAAAATGGTTGAGGTTTTTGAAGCACACCCCAACGTAGCACTGGTGGCTTCGGCAACCCAAATGACGGATGGACAATCCAAATTCACGAGTATTTGGAATCCACAGGGGATTTCCGGATTAACCAATGGGCGAAAGGTCATCTTCACGTGTCTGGAAAAAAAGGCAAAATCAAATAATGAAATTGGCTGCCCATCGGCAACCATGTTCCGGCGACAATATGCAACCAGAGGATTTGACCTTCGCTTTTCCTACATGGGCGATACAGAAATGTGGTTTCATCTTTTGGAACAGGGGGATTTTTATTGGTTTTCTGAACCGCTGGCCGCTTTCCGGATTCATTCACAACAAGGATCTGAAGAATTAAGGCAACCCGACTTCAAAAACTACGATTGTTTGCTGTTGCTTAAAACCATGCTTGAAAAAAGCTGGTTTCGAAAACAGGCTGCTGACCGGTTGCTGTTTTCTCAAATCTACTACAAGCGAAAAATATTCGGGAATGAAGCCCGCCCTTTGATTTCAGAAATGAGGTCATACCTGCCTTTATATCGGTACTTTTTCCAGTGGGTTGTTCATAAATTATATCGTCCCCTTGAAAAATTAAGCCATTATTTGTCTCCTGACAGATTAAAACAAAAACTTTCGCTTTTAACGCGTTCCACCAAGAATAGGCATTCATGACTGACTTTCTCCGCCAAACCTGGGAATTTGCCCGGCCATATAAGCTACGACTGTTCCTCGGCGTCTTGATGGGCATCATCAACGGACTCTCTTTTTCATTGATCATCGCCACGGCAATTTTTGTCTATGCCGCAGTATTCCCGACCGACGGCAATGATCTCACCCGTTCACCGCTGAGACATGCACCGGCATTCGTTCAAACTTGGTTTCAAAATGCGAGCACGGGGCTGACGCATGGGTTGCACGAACATCGTGGCGCCGTTTTGGCCATGATTGCCCTGATTCCATTGATCTCCCTGATCCGCGGCTTGTCGGGCTATTTAAACGTGTATTTTTTACAGTGGGCTGGCAGCCGGGCCGTGGCGGACTTGCGCACCAAATTATTTACCCACTTGATGAATCAATCCGCCGGATTTTATACGGAAAACGCCACCGGCCAACTCGTCTCCCGGGTGTTGAATGATACCCAGGCATTGCAGATGACCATGACTAATATCATATCGGTCATCGTGCGTGACCCTTGCACGCTTATCGGTGTGCTCGGCCTGCTTTTCTGGCAGCAACCCAAGCTGACCTTGCTTTCCATCATCGTGCTGCCAGCCTGTATCATTCCCATCGCAATCTATAGCCGGAAAAGCCGCCGCTCCAGCCGCGATGCCCAGTCGCAAGCAGCCGAACTGACCCAAACGATGACCGAAGGTTTCACCGGTCACCGCGTGATCAAGGCTTACAATCTGGAAAAGATCGTCAGCGAGAAGTTTCGCGAGACCAATCAGCGATTGGTCAGTCTGATCATGCGCATCACCCGCGCCTCGGAAATCCCGAGCGCGCTGATTGAATTTTTTGGCGCCTGCGGCCTTTCTTTGATGATGCTTTATCTGGTTCAAATTCCGGGTGTCAAACTGAATCCTGAAGATTTTCTACAAGTGCTGATTTCCATCGTGTCCATCTATCAGCCATTAAAAAGTCTGACCAAGCTGCAAAATCAGATCGTGCAAGCCCGCGCAGCCACGGATCGCGTTTTTGAAATGCTCGCCCAGGAAAATTCCGTGCCCGAACCGGTGCAGCCTAAAATGCTGCAAGCTGCAAATGCGGATATTCGCTTTGAAAATGTCAGTTTCAACTACGGCGAAAAAACCGTATTGCAAAACATCAATCTCAATATCAAAGCTGGCCAGCTGGTTGCCTTCGTCGGCAAGACCGGCTCTGGTAAAACCACGCTCGCTAATTTGCTGTTGCGCTTCTATGACCCGGCACAAGGCGCCATCACCATTGGCGGCGTGGATCTGCGCGATGTTCGGACCCGTGACCTGCGCCAGCAGATCGCCGTCGTTTCGCAGGAAAACATTTTATTCAACGACACCATCCGCCGGAACATTGAGCTGGGCCGTCCCGGGGCAACGAATGATGAGATCATCACCGCCACCAAACACGCGCATGCTCATGAATTCATCAGCCAAAAGCCGGACGGCTTTGACACCGTCATCGGTGAAAAAGGCGTCATGCTTTCCGGCGGCCAGCGGCAGCGCCTGGCCATCGCTCGCGCGGTTTTGCGCAATGCACCAATTTTGATCCTGGACGAAGCCACCAGCGCATTAGACACGGAATCCGAACGCGCCGTGCAAACCGCGCTGGATGAACTCATGCGCGGGCGCACGACCTTTTGCATCGCCCACCGGCTTTCCACCATCCTCCACGCGAATCTCATCGTCGTGCTGGAGGAAGGCCGAATCGTGGAGACGGGAACCCACGATGAACTCCTCCGGCGCGGCGGCGTTTATCAAAAACTCTACGAACTGCAATTTGCCTCGTGAGCGCCCAGCCGGAAAAAATTCTCGCGCTGCAATTCAAGTACTTCGGCGATGCCGTATTGATGACTCCTGCGCTCCGCGCCTTGCGCGAACACTTTCCACAGGCTGAACTTCATCTCCTGGTGCCGGCGGAAATTGCGCCATTGTTTCAACACCTGATCTGGTTGGATCGCGTTTGGGCCATGCCGCGCAAACGCGGCCACGCCGGCCTGCGCCAGACTTGGCCGCTGATCCGCGCCTTGCGCCGGGAAAACTTTGATCGTTCCGTAGATTTCGCCGGCAATGATCGCGGGGCACTCATCAGCCTTCTGGTTGGTGCCAAACGGCGGATCGGCTGGGCGGAACGTGGCGGGTTCTTCGGCCGTAAATTTTTTTACCATGATCGCGTGGCGCCGGAAAAAATTTCCGCGCATGAGTCTGTCCGGCTCATACAATTTTTGCTCGGTTGGAAAATCCCGCCGCCAGCTTCATTCGCCAGCGAACTGCGTGCCGATCCGGCCTTGGCGATGGTTGCGGAAAAAATCCTTCCCAGCAATAATGCCATTATCTGTCATATCGCTTCCAGCCAGCCAAAAAAAGAATGGCCGGCGACGCATTGGGCCGAATTGCACCGGTTGGCCCAAAACGAAAAATGCTCTTTGGTCTTCACGACGGCGCGCGGTGAACGGGAAGCTGGATTGATGACGGAATTGAAAACTTTGATCCCTCAGGCAATCATCCTGCCCTTGATCGCCGATCTCTCCTTGTTTTTGGCGGTCTTGCGCCGGGCCATTGTCTTTATTTCCGGCGACACCGGGCCGTTGCACTTTGCCGCCGGATTAGGTGTGCCGACTATTTCCCTGTTCGGTCCCACTTCACCGGCGCGCTGGGCGCCGATTGGTTCCTGTCATCGCGTTTTGGCTGGTGGTGATTGCCAGTGCGACGGGAATTCTCCCGTCTGTTTGGCTGCGGTTCATTGTTTGTCCCGGATTTCGCCCCAACAAGTTTTTGCCGCGTTGCAACAGCAACTCTCCACCTTGAAATAGCCCTGCTTGATCGCCAGGTCGGGTGGATTCAGCTTGTCAATCATTGGCTGGATTGGTTCGTCCGGCGCGGCATCAACGAAAATTCGAGCACCATTTAATACGACGGAGGCCCAAAATCCATCCGCGCAAGGTACGTTGCCGTGATTGGTATTCTGCTTTTCAGATCCAAATGGAATTGTGAGCAACTTGGAAACTTTGCGGCTTGGTGTCGTCCTCGCGAAAAGTTAAATTCAAGCCATGTCGCACGCCGATTTTGTTCATTTGCATCTGCACACCGAGTATTCATTGCTCGATGGCGCATGCCGTCTGGATCGGTTGATGGACAAGGCCCATGAATTAAAATTTTCCGCGCTGGCAATCACAGATCACGGGGCGATGCACGGGGCGGTTGAGTTTTACCAGGCCGCGCGAGCCAAGGGCATCAAACCCATCATCGGCTGTGAAGTCTACGTTGCTCCCGCCAGCCGGCTGGAACGCAAGAAAAGTGACGGTGAAAAATACTATCACCTCGGCCTGCTGGCGAAAGACGAAAAAGGGTACAAAAACCTCATCAAGCTCACAACCGCCGCGCATTTGGAGGGTTATTATTATAAACCGCGGATTGATAAAGAAATTCTCGCCGCCCACAGCGAAGGCTTGATCGCGCTGTCCGGTTGTCTCGCCAGTGAAATCCCTGATTGGATCATGAAAGACCAACTGGACAAGGCGCGCAATGCCATTGATTTTTTTAAGCAGACGCTCGGCGCAGAAAACTTCTTCCTGGAACTCCAAAATCACGGTATTCCCGAACAAGCGAAGGTCAACAAGCACTTGATCCCATGGGCAAAAGAATTCGGGTTAAAACTGGTCGCAACCAACGATGTTCACTATATCAACAAGGACGATGCACACGCACATGACTGTCTGGTGTGCATCGGCACGCAGGATTTATTAAGCAATCCCAAGCGCATGGGGGCCGCCTATCTGCCGGAACAAGCGCCTTTCTTTCTACGCTCAGAGGATGAAATGAAAGCCCGCTTCGCGGAAATTCCCGAGGCGATCAAAAACACCCGCGAAGTTGCGGAAAAGTGCAACGTAGAATTTGATTTTAAGACGCTGCATTACCCGGTCTTTCATCCGCCGGAACATTTCACGCGTGAAGGCTTTTTACGCCAATGGCTCGCAGAAGGCTTGTTCACGCGTTACACCATCCACGCCAAAGCCGTGGGCCAGGAATTCATCGTTGAGAAAGTGGACGATCCCAAGCGTCTGCCGACCTACCAACCCGCTCAAGGTTCAACCGAAACAAAAACGTCTGACGCTGAATCATCAGGCTTGAACGACCCAGCCGTGGCGGCAGCAGTGAAAACCGTCATTGACCGTTTGCAGTTGGAACTCACCGTCATCGAAAAAACCGGTTTCATCTCCTACTTCCTCATCACCGGTGATTTCATTCGTTATGGGCGCAGTATTGGGGTTTCGTGTGTCGCGCGCGGAAGCGCCGCCGGCTCGATCGTGACGTATCTGCTCGAAATCGCGAACGTTGACCCGATCCGCTACGGGCTCCTGTTTGAACGTTTCTTAAATCCCGAACGCGTCAATCCGCCGGATATTGACATCGATTTTGCCGACGACCGCCGCGCGGACGTTATTGAATATGTCCGTAAAAAATACGGCAACGATTCGGTCGCACAGATCATCACGTTCGGCACGATGGGCGCAAAATCCGTCGTGCGCGATGTCGGCCGGGTGATGGGGTTGGGCTATGCGGACTGCGACCGGCTGGCAAAAATGATTCCGGCCGACTTGAAGATGACGCTGGAAAAAGCGCTCAAGCAATCGCCAGAATTCAAAGAAGCCTACGAGAACGAAGACGTCACGCGCGAATTGGTGGATACGGCACTCGTCCTTGAAGACCTCACGCGCAACGCCAGTGTGCATGCCGCCGGGGTCGTCATCGGCGATCAACCGTTGGTCAATTTGCTGCCGTTGAAACAGGACGAAGACGGCGCGATCGTCACGCAATACGCGATGGGGCCGGTCGGCGACCTGGGTCTGCTGAAGCTGGATTTTCTCGGGCTAAAAACGCTGACAGTCATCCGTAACACTTGCGAAATGGTCAAACGCACGCGCGGCGTTGATATCCAAATTGACCAGTTGCCGCTCGATGACAAAAAGACCTATGACCTGTTGAACCGCGCTGAAACGCTCGGCGTATTCCAATTGGAATCCGGCGGGATGCACGACTTGTGCAAAAAATTTCAAATCAGTTCGATCGAGCATATCACGGCGCTGGTGGCGTTGTATCGTCCGGGCCCGATGGACCTGATTCCCGATTTCATCAAGCGACGCCACGGTGAAATCCCCACTGAATATCCGCATCCGTTGCTCGAAAGCATCTCGAAGGAAACATACGGCGTATTGATCTATCAGGAGCAGGTGATGCAGGCCGCGCAGATCCTCGCCGGTTACACGCTGGGTGGCGCTGATTTGCTGCGCCGCGCGATGGGCAAGAAAAAAGTCGAGGAGATGCAGAAACAGCGCGAGAAATTTGTGGAAGGTGCCAAGAAGCACAACAATATTTCCGCAGCCAAAGCCAACCAGATTTTCGACTTGCTCGAAAAATTCGCCGGTTACGGTTTCAATAAATCGCACGCCGCCGCTTACGCGATCGTCGCGTATCAGACCGCCTATCTGAAGGCGAATTATCCCGTTGAATTTTTCTGCGCCATGATGACAAACGACATGTCGGCGACGGAAAAATTGACCGAATACATCGCTGAGGCGCGCAGCTTTGGCATTGAAGTGCTGCAGCCGGACGTGAATGAAAGTCATTTGTATTTTGCACCGGCGCAAGACGGCACTGCCATCCGTTTCGGCATGGCGGCGGTCAAAGGCGTCGGCGAAGCCGCCGTCGAAGCCATCTTAAAAGCGCGGGGCGAAAACGGACACTTCAAGACCCTGGCCGAATTATGCGAGCGGGTGGACGGCCGTTCGCTCGGACGCAAAACTCTGGAAGCGCTCATCAAAACCGGCGCGTGCGATTCCTTTGGCCAGACCCGGGCGACGTTATTTGCCCAGATCGAACGCACCATGGCACGGGCGGCGAGCCTGCTTTCCGACAAACAAAAGGGTCAGAGTTCGCTTTTTGGCGCCCTCGAAGAAAAAGCGCCACCGATGCCGGAAAGTATCAGCAACCTGCCCGAATGGCCGCAACATGAATTGCTGGCGCATGAAAAGGAGTTGCTCGGTTTCTATGTCACCGGGCATCCGCTGACACCGTTGGCGCCATTGCTGGAGAAGTATTCCCTGGTGAACACCGCCAAACTGGCCGGCTTGCCAAACCGCAGTTTGACGCGCATCGGCGGCATGATCGCAACGGCATCGCACGGATTTTCCAAGAAATCCGGCAAACCGTATTCGATGGTCACCCTGGAAGATTTGGACGGCTCGGTACAGTTACTCGTAATGAACGATTACGACAAGTTTCGCCCGTTGCTTGAGGTGAATAAAGCCATCCTGGTGACTGGTGAAGTCAGCACTGGTGAAGACAAACCGAAAATTTTCCCGCAGGAGATCATGGCGCTCGCCGATGCGCCGGCGAAATATACGAAGCAGGTTCATTTGCGCTTGAATAGCGCGCATTTGACGCCGGAAAAACTCGCGGAAATCCGCGACCTGCTCGCCGCGCACGCCGGAAAAACCCCGGTTTTTCTTTGTTTCATGCAACCGAGCGGTGCCATGGTTTTCATCGAGACCCATGACCGGTTCGGCGTCACTCCGTCGTTAGAACTGGAACAGGCGGTCAACCAGATGCTGGGGGAAAAGACCTATTACGCAAAAGTAGATTCCACTTTGCCGGAACGACAAAAACGCAATTGGGAACGGAAGGGTGGAACTACTAATGACGACGAATAATTTTTATGAAAACCCGCCGCGACTTCTTCAGATCCGCCACGGCGCTCAGCTTGCTGGGCGCAGCTAATCTCCCGCTTGCCAGCTTCGCCGAAAATGAAACTGCAGTGGTCATTAATGGCGATGACCGGGCTTACTGGGTTTCCATCCTGGATAAAATCGCCCGCCCCGTGCTGGCCAACCTCGCGCGCGGCACCCTGCGGAAAACCATGCCGATTGAGTGCGCAAAAGGGTTGCTCCCTTCGCGAAAGAGCTGCACGCATTTAGAAGCGTTTGGACGGTTGCTGAATGGCATCGCCCCCTGGCTGGCGGCCGAGAATCTTTCTGACGGCGAACACAAGTTGCAATCGGAATATATCCAATTGGCGCAAACAGCGCTGGATTCCGCCACCAATCCGCAGTCGCCGGATTTTCTGAATTTCCATCAAACTTCTCAGGCATTGGTGGACACGGCGTTCCTGGCTGAAGCGATCTTGCGCGCGCCAAAAATTTTATGGAAACCATTGGCCCCACGCGTGAAAGGGCAGATCATCGAAGCTTTCAAGTCCTCACGCAAGATTGCCACGCCCAAGACCAGTAACTGGACAATGTTTGCCGCCCTCGTCGAAGCGGCCTTATTGTTGTTTGACGAACCCACTCTGGAAGACCGCCTGGAAGATGGCGTGTGCCGGATGCTCGGCTGGTATCTAGGCGATGGCATGTACGGCGACGGTTCGGCGTTCCATTGGGACTACTATAATAGTTTCGTCATCCACCCCTCCCTGCTGGACACTTTGGCGGCGTTACAGGCGAAAGACACGCGCTTCGCGCCAGTTCGCGAAATCGTTTTGACGCGTGCCCGCCGTTATGCGGCGATTCAGGAACGCTTGATCGCGCCGGATGGAACCTTTCCTTCAATCGGACGTTCCACCACTTACCGCTTTGGCGCGTTTCAACTGCTGTCCCAAATCGCCTGGCAACGGGAATTGCCTGAACGCATCAAGCCTGCGCAAGTGCGCAGTGCGCTCACGGCTGTCATCCGCCGGCAGATCGAAGCGCCCGGTACATTTGATGCCAACGGCTGGTTGCAAATCGGCTTTTACGGCCATCAGCCAGCCTTGGGTGAAGACTATATTTCCACCGGCAGTTTGTATCTCTGCGCGTTTGGATTGCTGCCGCTCGGCTTGCCACCCACCGATGAATTTTGGAGCGCATCCGCCGAATCCTGGACCCAGAAGAAAATCTGGGCCGGAGAAAAATTATCAACCGATCACGCCATCGCCGACGTGCATACAGTCACCGTCCCGTCGCTGGCTCGAAAATGATGGGTCCGTTTCAGCGGTTCCGTAAGGGCATCAGCCCGAAGTGCAGCAACAACCAGATCGGGATCGCGAACACAGCAATCACCCCCAACCGCTCCCAAGTCCACGGCAGATAATGTGCCTGGATCGGGAAAATGGTGATCATGAAATAATTCGCAAACCGGGTGTGACCGATGAAGCGCAAATATTTTGGGAATTTTTTGCGGAACCAACTGACCACTGCCACAACTCCCAGCACAATGACAACAAATGTGACCAGCAGATTGATCGGCAACATGGCTCCCAACTGCAATTCCGGTTCACCCGCCCTGGGTAATTTGAAATAAGGCCAGAGCCATTGCGTGCCCGCCCATAAAAAACTGAAGCCCGTCTGCAACGCCGTCCGGAAACTTGCCTTGTCGGAAGTCAATTCGTTCAGCAACAGGCCAAAATACAGCGGCACAATACCCCAGATCAGGGCCTCATGCTGGAAAGGCGTCCGGATCAGTTCAACAAATGCGTGCCAATGATAGCTCACAATTTGCTTGGTCCCTGTGGGAAATTATTTCAACGCCGCCCAGACACGATGCACATCGTCATGCTCGTCCAACTCATGCAAAAATTCGCCGACTTCATTCTGTTGCGCTTCGGTGAGTTCAGCCAATTGCTTGGGCACATAACCGATTTCGCTCGTCACGACCGTCCAACCGTTCGTTGCCAGCCACTTGGAGACTTCCGCAACCGCCGTACGTTCGCAGATGAATTTTGCGCCGGCGGCATTTTCCGGGATGTCATCGTTCTGCTCGTGCGTCAGGGCTTCAACTTCGTTGGCCCCGGCTTCAATCGCCGCACCTTCGCGGTCAATCTTTGCATCCGGATGATGCGCTTCAACCAGACCGACGTGGTCGAATAGAAATTTGTTGCTGCCGGAGGTGGCGAGCTGGCCTTTCTTGAACAGCACCCGGATCTCCGGCGCGGTGCGGTTCACATTGTCGGTATAGACTTCGACGATGACGGGCACATTATGCGGCGCGCGGCCCTCATACGTGACGTGCTCCATGATCATCTTCTCATCACCGATGCCCGCGCCTTTGTTGATGGCACGCTGGATGGCGTCTTTCGTAACGCTATCCTTTTTTGCTTTTTCAACGGCCGTGAACAGCCGTGCATTCATCGTGGGATCCGCTCCGCCCATCTTGGCAGCGACGGAAATTTCACGAGTTAATTTACCGGTCGTCCGGCCTTTTTTGAGGCCGGCGACCAAACGCTTTGCATGTAACCATTGGCGTCCCATGCGGATAAATTATCAAAGTGCCGGTCTCATTTCAATTGAATGCCGTCGGAGATAAAAGGTACCAAGCTGGCTCGCAACGTCTCACCAATCTTTAACCGGGTGCAGGGGATCTTGCGGTTTACCTTGCGGCTTCATCTGCAAGACCTGTTCATTGCTTTTTTGCGCGTCCAGCAGGCGTTTCGCCTCTTCCGGTTTCATCTGCCCGGCGGCTACCGGCTGGGCGTCGCCGTCTTTACCATCCTTATCGTTTTTATTGTCGTCAGGTTTTTCCGGCTGTGGTTTGTCGCCCTCCGGCTTCTTGTCTTCCGGCTTCTGACCTTGGGGCTGTTTTTGTTCGTCGTCCGGCTTCTTTTGATCAGCCTGATTTTTCTGGTCCGGCTTTGATTGGGATTGATCCTTTTGCGATTGGGATTTCTTATCGTCCGATTTCTGCGACTGCGATTGATCCTGTTGTTTTTGGTTTTGCTGGTTCTGCTGTTGTTGCTGTTGCTGTTGCTGTTTTTGCTTCAACAATTCTTCCAGTTTTTTAAGTTTTCCGTCATCCGGATACGTTTTTAACCCCATCTCGACTTGCGACAATGCCGCCGGGATGTTGTTGGAAATATAAGCCTGTGCGCCGCGATTAAAGAAATCTTCGGCGGGCAAAAACTGCGCGCGGGCGGATGCCCCCAATAGCAACGCGCTAAGGGTGAGCAGGCGGGGCAGATGGCGTGAGAATCGCATCGATGTCCTTTAGTTTTTTGACGTAATCTTCAAATTTTTTGGCAGCTATCTTGTTTTGCGTCAGGCTTTCCATGATCTGCAATGCTTCATGAAATTCATTTCGCCGCACCGCCTCATCCGCCGACATTTTTGCTTTCTGCATCACCTCGCGCAGATGGTTGATCAATTCGATCTGGTTTTGCACGAACCCCAGATTATAGACGGCATTGACATCATTCGTGTTCAACGACACCGCCCGCTGGTAACTTGTCAGTGCCTGCTTCCATGTTTCCTCCATCGCATCCAAGCTGCCCGAATTCGGCTCAAATTTGAGTTCGCCCAGGCGATACTGCGTATTGCCCTGATTGTAATAAGCAGATTGCTGCAACTTCAGATCCGGCGACAGCGTCACCAGTTGGAAGTCCCTGAGCGCCAGGTCAAAATTAGTCGCACGGTAGGCCGCCGTACCTGCGTTGAAGACGAGGCGCAGATCATTGGTGTCTACTTGCGCCAATCGCTCATATTCCGTCAGGGCGTTCGTGTAATTGCCCGCATGAAAATCCTGCCAGGCGCTTGCCGGCGAGGCGGAAACCCGATTGGATAAACCGCCGGCCATGATCAAAAGCAGGGCCAGTTTCGTTGCCGCCGAAACCTTGCCGCCCGATTTCACCGCCCGCTTGCGTTCGGGAAAAAGTATTTCAACGATCAACAACAGGATGACGACCGCCAGCGGCCATTGAAATTGTTCATGGTAGCGTTGAACCATTTTGCCGGCGCCTTCCGCCTGCGGCAAGACCGACAGCCCGCGTTCATAAAGCGCGTCAATCGTATCCGCGCCGTGCAAGGGCAGATAAAATCCGCCGGTTGCCTCGGCGATTTGTTTCAACAACGGTTCATTCAGATGCGATTTCACCACGTTACCGTTTTCGTCACGGATGTAATCTGAATTCCCATTTGCGTCGGTCACATGGATCATCTCGCCTGCCGCCGTGCCGATGCCAACCGTGAAAATTTTCAACCCGTCTTTCGCGGCTGCCTCGGCCGCGGCCAGCGCGCCCGTTTCGCTCTCGTTATCTTCGCCATCAGTGAAGAGCACAAGCACTTTATGGTGGCCATTCTCCTTGAACGCATCCGCCGTCGTGCGGATGGCCGCCGCCAGGTCGGTGCCGCCTTGCGGGATGGAATTCACGTCCAATGCCTGCACGCTCTGTTGAAACGCCGTATTATCAATGGTCAGCGGACATTCAAGAAACGCGTCACCCGCAAACGCAATCAGCCCGATCCGATCCGTCTTGGCTTTTTGCATCAACTCCAATGCCGCCAGTTTCGCGCGTTCCAGGCGGTTCGGAGCGATGTCGGCGGTCAGCATGGATTTTGAAGTATCCACCGCCACAACGATGTCCAATCCACGTTGCTCAACTTCCTGCAAATCAAAGCCATGTTGCGGACGGGCGAGGGTAAGAATCAAAAATATCGCCGCCAAGATCAGGAGGGTGAAACGCAATTTCTGCCGGGTCAGCGAAACGCCCACAGTCAATTGCGTCAATAATCTGGCCTCGATGAAACGCGTCAACAATTTTTGCCGGATTCGCAAGGCCCACCAGAAAAAAACGATCAACATCGGCGGCACCACCAGCAGCAGCCACAATAAATTTTGATTTTCAAACCTCATGGCAGCCTCCGAAAAGCGGTTTGTCCCAGGATGATTTCCAGCAGCAACAAAGCGGCGCCGGCGCCCACGAACCATGGAAACAATTCCTTGAACTCCGTATATTTGTTCACGACCGCTTCCGTCTTCTCCAGCTTGTCGATTTCCGCGTAGATTTGCTGGAACTTCTCGGCATTGTCGGCGCGATAATACTTGCCACCAGTTTCCGAGGCGATTTTCTGCAACGTCGGCTCATCCACATCCACCGGCACATCTTGATACATCATCTGCCCGGTAAAAGGATTTCTTCCAGTCGGCATCGGAGCCGAACCTTGTTTGCCGATGCCAACGGTATAAACCTTCACACCGAGCGCGTGCGCCGCCTCCGCCGCCGTCAGGGGATTAACCTTGCCGGAATTGTTCTGTCCGTCCGTCGCTAGAATGACGATTTTGCTTTTCGATTTCAGATCGCGCAACCGGTTGATGGAAGTCGTGAGCGCATCGCCAATCGCCGTGGCATCGGAATTGATGGTGCCGATTTCCAGCCGCGCCAGGTTTTCCTGAAGGTAATCGTGATCCAACGTCAGCGGCGTGGCGATGAAGGCTTGCGCCGCAAAAACCACCAAACCAATGCGGTCATTTGGGCGTTTATCAATGAAATCTTTCAAAACTGATTTTGCCATGTTGAAACGATTCACCCGCGCACCGTCCACCACAAAATCTTCCGAAACCATGCTCCCCGATAGATCCAGCGCGCAGACGATGTCAATGCCGCTGGCTTTTACCGTCGTCTGATTTTTCACCAACCGTGGCTGCGCAAGCGCCAGGATGAAGAGCGCCAGAATCAACCAGCGCAAGGCCGGTAAAAAACCACCCGAACGCGAACGCGTGATATTATGCATCCCGCGCACCAGTTGCAGTGAGGAGAAAATGAATGCCGGCGGCGAACCGCGCTTGCCCTTCAGCCACGCGAGCAGGGGCAGCAGCAACAACAACAACAGGAACCATGGATGCGCCAACGTCATTTGGCCACTCCCTCCTGCCTCTGGACTTTGGCTTCCGGCGTTTGCGCCTCCCTGGGTTCGGTCTCCTCGACCAATTGGACAGCGGAGGCATGCAGGGTAAGCAGTTCCGCCTCGGCCGGTTCGTATTTCGCAAACTTCACCAGGTCGCAGCTCGCCAGAAAATTACCTAGGCTTTCCTTTTGATCGGGCAAAAGCAGATCGGTGCCGCGCAATTCATGCAGAAATTCCTCCGTCGTCCGCTCGGGCGCGCGAAATTCAAATCGCTCCTCCAGATAAGCCCGCGCCGTGTCCGAAACCAAAACACAAAAAGGTTTCGGCTGGGCGATCAAAGCCAGCGCCTCGGCTAATTTTTGCCTGGCCCGACGATGTGCGGGCACTGGCGGCGGCGGCGGCGAACTGGTCACGCGTTTGAGAAAATATCGCCATGCCAGCAACAAGACCGTCAGCAACACCACCGCACCCAACCCCCACCATAGCCAAGCCGGCCCGTGGGAAATTTCCAGGGGCGGTTGGATATCGCGGATGTCGTTGGCAGCTTGAGCGGTTGTATTAGTCATCATTCTTGGGTCACATAAAGACGGCCAGCACGGAATTCTAGCCTCTTAATCTTCTCTTTTTCCGGGTCTCAAAAAAACGTCCGAGCGTCACACCATAGGGCTGATCAGTCCGTAACTGGATCGCGTCAATGCCCGCGCGCCGAAACAATCGAGCCAGATCTTCTTGCGCCTTGGCCTGTCGTTCGGCAAACGCCTGTCGCTTGCGCGCATCACTGGTGTTGATCTCGACGATCTCGCCCGTTTCTGCGTCCTGGAACGTCAACCGTCCCAGGTCCGGCAATTCCAATTCACGCGGATCGGCGACCTGCACCGCCACGAGATCGTGTTTGCGATTCGCCTGCCGCAGCATCGTGAACGATGCCTGCGCCAGCGACTCCAGCAACATCATCTGCGGTTTCAGCCGCCGTCCACCCAGGCGCTGCGCCGCCGCGGGTGAGCCCAGAAAATCAGAGATCACCACCGTGATGGCCTTGTGCGCCTGCACGCGCAGCAAAAACTCCAACGCGATATTCAAATTTGTCCCGCGTCGTTTTGGTTCAAAGAATAGAACCTCACGAATGATGCGCAATACATGGCCGCGCCCTTTGCGCGCCGGAATAAACTTTTCCACTTCGTCGCTAAAAAGAATAAGGCCGACCTTGTCATTATTACGGATGGCAGAAAAAGCGAGCACAGACGCGAGTTCTGCCGCGAGTTCGCGCTTGGATTGGTCACGCGAGCCAAACAAACCCGAGCCGCTGACATCTACAATCAGCATGAGTGTCAATTCGCGTTCCTCGACGAATTTCTTGATGAAGGGATGATTCATCCGCGCGGTGACATTCCAATCAATCGCCCGCACGTCGTCGCCAGGCTGGTATTCGCGCACCTCGTCGAAGTTCATGCCCTGCCCCTTGAAGACAGAATGATACTGGCCCGCGAGCGTTTCGGTCACGATGCGGTTCGTACGCAGCTCGATCTGCCGGATTTTCTTGAGAATCTCGCGAGGGATCATGGAAAAATGATTTTCAACCGCGAACCACGCGAAATACGCGAACAAAACCAAACGAAAACGTTTCTCTGGTTTTCGTGTGTTTTGCGTATTTCGCGGTTATGAATTCTGGTCTTTGTTTTCATAGCGCCCGCGTTCTGCCACAATTCGTTCCACTTGGGCTTTCGGCCGAAAGAATTTCCACGTTGTTTGGTCGCGGTCACGCGACCAATCTCAAACGCCGTAGGCGTGACATCTTTGTAGCAATCAAACGCAAACAAATTCAAGCTCCGTAGGAGCGGCATATTCCAGCCGTCAATTCTCATCGGGTTTGGATGCATGTTTTTGGCCATCATTTGCTTCAAATTTCCTTGAGAATTTTATTTGCGAATCAGCCATTTCCATGGTGCTTAATCAGTTTTGAAAATGTATTTTCGGTCATATTCCATGTAAGTCTTTGCCATTCGGAATATGCCGCTCCTACGGAGCTAAATAATATTTATTGTTTTTGGTTCTACAAAGATGTCGCGCCTACAGCGCTTTTACCGGAACGCCGAAATTCATTCTCACTTCTACCTTCGTTTTCACGGTACGGGCAGTTCATCAAAGATTTTTTGAATGACCGTTTCGCTGGTTTTTTCCTCAGCTTCAGCTTCATAGGTGATGGCCACGCGATGGCGCAATACATCCATGCCGATGCTCTTCACGTCCTGCGGCGTCACATAACCCCGGCCCTTGAGGAAGGCATACGCCTTGGCTGCCAGCGTCAGGGCGATGGTCGCGCGCGGAGACGCGCCAAGTTGGATGAAATCCTTCACCGCAATCCGGTAATGATCGGGATCGCGCGTGGCACAAACCAGGTCCACGATGTAATCCTTCACTTTGTCATCCACATAAATCTCATTGATGATGGCGCGCGCCTTGAGAATGTCCTTCGGGTCAACCACCGCCTGGGTCGTCGGGGTGCCGGAAGTCCTGGCCATCGTTTCCAAAATTTTCCGTTCCTCGTCACGCGTGGGATAACCAATCTTCAATTTCAGCATGAAGCGATCCACCTGCGCTTCGGGCAACGGGTACGTCCCCTCCTGTTCAATCGGGTTCTGCGTCGCCATCACCAAAAACGGCTCATCCAGCTTGAAGGTCTGATCGCCGATGGTGACCTGGCGTTCCTGCATGGCTTCAAGCAACGCGCTCTGCACCTTGGCGGGCGCCCGATTAATTTCGTCGGCCAAAACCAGATTGGCGAACACCGGACCTTTGCGCGTGGTGAAACCGCCCGATTGCGGATTATAGATCTGAGTGCCAATAACGTCGGCGGGCAACATGTCCGGCGTGAATTGCAGGCGCGAAAATTTTACGCTCAAACAGTTCGCCAGTGATTTCACGGACAAGGTTTTGGCCAGCCCCGGCACGCCTTCCAGCAAAACATGACCGTTGGCGAGCAGGCCGATGACCAGCCGCTCGACCAGATATTGCTGGCCGACCACGACCTTGCCGAGTTCGTTGAACAGTGGTTGGGTGAACGCGCTGGCGTCCTTGACGGCTTCATTGATTGCGCTGATTCCTGTGCTCATTTTTTAATTATTTTTACGCTGAACAAAAATCTGACAAATAAAATTTGGTGGCGTTCAATTTCGCGGCCGCTCAAGCGCCGCGCAAAAGTTCAACCTGCTTTACGGGCAACCAACCGCTTTTGCCGGAAGCATCCGCCACTTGCACCCAGTCATCGTGACGGCTGACAACTGACAACTCCGCCCCATTGTGCGTGATGAAGGCATTTTGCGCATCGGCGAACGGCCCGCTCCGCGCCGTCGCCTCCGCCGTGATCACGACTGCAGTTGACTGCGAAAAATGGCTGTCCACCTGTATTCCCAAGACGACCCCGGCAAGAATCGTTACTCCGATAAAAACGAAAGTGGCGTTTTTTAGCCGGGGCGCCAGCGCCGGACGCACCTGCCGCGCGGCAAGTAAAATGAATGTCAGCCAAAAGACGACCACCGTGAGCCAGGTCCATTCGTTCAACGTCAGCGCACCCAACCAATTTTGCCAGCGGCGTTCACGCAGAGTCGCGCCCGGCACCTGGCTGCGGACGAAATCCAGGTTCGCCCGGATTTCAGCATCGCGCGGGGCAAGCTGTTCAGCGCGCTGCAGTGCTGCGATCGCGCGACCGGTGTTTCCCGCCTTGAATTCCGCATTGCCACAATTGAATAATAATTCCGGCGATAACGCGCCGGTTTGCAGGATCTTTTCGTAAGCCGCCGCCGCGTCCGTAAATTTGCCTTTGGCGTACAATTCGTTGGCGGTCGCAAAATCAGCGGCCGTCTCCGTCGCGCATAATTTCCCCGCGCACAGCAGCACGCACAAAAATGTAAAAATTGTTTTCACGTTTTCAGATTTTGCAGTTCGCCCACGACTTTCCCGAAGTGCATGGCAACAGAATTCAGTTCCGCCGTTCCCCGCACGGGCGCGTAACGCGCCTGATTGCAAAGCTGAAACAACTCCCGCAAGCCATCGCGCATTGAATCCGGGGCCCGACGCAGGATGGAATTCTCTTCCACCACGTTTTCGGTGATCGCCGTGGCGGGACAATCCAGTCGTTCACCAAGTTGTTCCTGCAATAGCCGGAATAACAATGCGAAAAACTCGTCCGGCTTGTTTTCGGCGGCAAATTTTTTGAGATCAACCAACCCGTCCTGCACCAATTGCGCGACCTGAAGTTTGCGACGCAGGCGCGGATTGTTCGCCAGGCTGTCCGTGCGCCGGCGCCAGATCAGCGCCGCCAGAAATGCCACCACCGGCACCGATTGCGCGGCGAGAAAAATCGGGCGGGCGATCAACGGCTGCGATGCTTTTTCGATCACTCCGGGACTTTGTTTGATCGGCAGAATATCCCGTGGCGTTTGATTCTCCGGCGGAGCGTTCTTGACCAGGGGCGGCAATGTCGTGGCGCTGACAGCTTTGACAATCAGGGGCACAGCGGGCTGATAGAGCGTGTGATACCGGCCTTCTTCCGGATTAAAAAATGAGAAGGAAAACTGCGGCCACTCATGCACCTCCGCACTTTGCGGGGTCACGATTTCCTCGAACGTTTTTGTACCATCAAGGCCAAGCTGACCGCTCACGTCCGTCTTCGCCGTGGGTGGAAAAATCTTGAACCCATTTAACGCTGATTGATCCGGCAGGGTGATGCTGTCCAGCGAACCGTGACCGGAAATCTGCACCCGTATCGTCACCGGATCACCCGCCGCCACATTCGTCGGGCCGACACTGCTATTCAGGGTAAAATCACCAACCGCACCACTGAAGTTGCCCGGCCGGCCTTCCGTCGGCAATGGCTGGCCTTGGACATGCAACATGTCCGTGGTCAATGTCACCTGCTTCTGTTCACCCTGATTGAAAAAGGATCGGAAGGGATCGTTATTCTGATTGGGTGAATTCACCACGATGGCCATGTTGGCAGTGAAGGGACCCAGTGTCAGCGGACCCGACTTGACCGCCGTAAACGCGAGCGAGATGGGAATAACGGTATAGACCCGATTACCAACCTGGGCGCGCGAACGCCCGCCCCCGGCATTTTTGCCCAGAACGAAACCGTCCATCGGTGTGCCGCTGAATTGCGGTTGACCATAATTCACCACGTCGTCACGCAAATAGATCTGCAACTGGGCAACGACCGTTTGACCGACATAAACTTTATCCGTCGGCAATGAAAGCTTCATGAAGGCAATTTCATTGCCGGAATTAATTCCCGCAGCGGAAGGTGGCGCGGGCTTTTCAACGGTCAATCTCAATGCCGGACTGGACAGATGCTGGCCGCCGACATCGGCAGCGATCGCGGGAATGATAAACCTGCCGACCCGTTGCGGCGTGATCGAATAGGTCAAGGTGACCACCGAGCTCATCTGGTTATTGACGATGCTGAAGTTTTGCGAGTTGCCGACATTTATGATCTGCAAGCCGGGAACATTGGGTGACGGTGCCGTTTGTGGCTGCCCCCCCTCGAACGCGAGCGACAGTGTCGCACTTTCGCCCAGCGTGATCGCCTCACGGTCGAGCGAAGCCGTAAAACTCGCGGCCCAAACCGGGCTGCACATTAATAGGGCCACACCCAGAACCAAACTAATTTTCAGGATGAAACGCATTATTTCAATTCGTTAATTCTGACAAGCACGAGCGGGAAATGTTCACAGATTTTACCGCCGATGGAAGCCAAAAACACAGCGGTGCTTGCCTTGCCTGACTGATATCATTACCTCATCGGTATGCGATCACTCACGGAACAACTTTGGTTTGAAGTGCCGGGCCGGCGCGGGTTTGTGAACATCACACCGACCATCGAAAAACTTGTCCATAAAAGCGGTGTGCAGGAGGGGCTTTGCCTCGTCAATGCCATGCATATCACCGCCAGCGTCTTCATCAATGATGCCGAAGATGGACTGCTGTATGATTATGACGTCTGGCTGGAAAAACTCGCTCCGCACGCGCCCACCAACCAATACCGGCACAACCTCACCGGCGAAGACAATGCCGATGCCCATCTGAAACGCCAGATCATGGGCCGCGAAGTCGTCGTCGCCATCACAAAAGGAAAATTGGACTTCGGCCCCTGGGAGCAAATTTTCTATGGCGAATTTGACGGCAACCGCCGCAAACGCGTCCTGGTAAAAATCATCGGGGAATAAAAACTATCTTCAGTCAGTCCGGGATAGAAAAAAGCTGAAATCCATGAACTTTCATTCCACCCCCTTGGATCCAAATATGGTGTTCTGGCGCCTCGGCCAAAGCCAATTCACCAAAGCCCCCGAGACTCACTCCCACTCGATCGTGCCGGGCGGCTTACTCGTGATGTCGAAGACACAACGGTTAACCCCCTTCACTTCATTGATGATGCGGCTGGCGAGTTTTTCCAGCAGGTCGTAGGGCAGCTTCACCCAGTCGGCAGTCATGCCGTCTTGCGATTCCACGGCGCGGATGGCGATGGTGTAATCATAGGTACGTTCGTCGCCCATCACCCCGACGCTGCGGATGGGCAGCAACACGGCGAAGCTCTGCCAGATCTTGTAATAAAGTCCGCTGGCCTTCATCTCTTCGACGACGATGGCGTCGGCGTTGCGCAAAATCTCGCAGCGCGACGGCGTGACTTCGCCCAGAATACGCACGGCCAGACCCGGACCCGGGAAAGGTTGCCGCCAGACAATTTCCTTCGGCACACCCAGTTCTTCACCAAGCAGGCGAACTTCGTCCTTGAACAAACATTTCAGCGGCTCAACCAGTTTAAATTTCATGTTCTTCGGCAAGCCGCCCACGTTGTGATGGCTCTTGATGAGCGCGGCCGGATTACCGGCGATCGGCACGGATTCGATGATGTCTGGATACAACGTACCTTGCGCCAGAAACTTGGCCTTGCCCACGCGTTTCATGGCGGCGGCAAACACTTCGATGAAGGTCTTGCCAATGATTTTGCGCTTTTTCTCGGGGTCAGTGACTCCTTTGAGCCGCGACATAAAAATTTTGGTCGCGTCTTCATATTGCAACTTGATCTTGAAACTCTTGCCGAAGACTTGTTGCACCACCTCGGCTTCGCGCGAGCGCAAGACGCCGTTGTTGACAAAGATGCAGGTAAGTTGATCGCCAATAGCCTTGTGCAGCAAGGCCGCCGCGACGCTGGAATCCACCCCGCCGCTCAGCCCAAGAATGACGTGTTCATTCCCGACTTGCGCGCGAATTTCCTTCACTGCCTGCTCGACATAACTGTGCATGTTCCATGATTTGCCACAACCGCAGATGCCGTGGACGAAGTTGGCGATGAGATCCTTGCCGCGCGGCGTATGGACCACTTCGGGATGGAATTGCAGGCCGAAAAATTTCTTCGCGCGGTTTTCAATCGCGGCGAACTCGGAATTTTCCGTGGTCGCCACGGTCTCGAACCCGGCGGGCATCTTCGTGAGTTTGTCGCCATGCGAGTTCCAGACCTGCAGCGATTTCGGCAGCTTGGCGAACAGCGCACACGAAGCATCTTTCACCGTGAGCGTGCCCTTGCCGTATTCGCGCTTGAGACCTTTTTCCACCTTGCCGCCGTTGAATTGCGCGAGGAGTTGCACCCCGAAGCAAATGCCGAGGATCGGCACGCCAAGGTCGAAAATATTCCGGTCCGGCAATGGCGCTTTCGGCGCATACACACTGGACGGGCCGCCTGAAAGGATGATGCCGCTTGGCTTCATCGCCGCGATTTCGGCTGCGGGCGTGTTAAAGGGGATGATGATGGAATAGACGCTGCATTCGCGAATGCGACGGGCGATGACTTGCGTATATTGCGAGCCAAAATCAAGGATGACGATTTGTTCGTTCATATTTCTGAAACCAAAGAGTAATTCTCTTTTGCGCGAGGTAACTTGGCGAGCGAAAAATTTTGCCTACCCCGCCGGATTACGCTACAACGCGAACGTGAAACCGGTCGTTCCCAAGACTTCGCCAGCCTTTTCGCTCATCGAATTGCTCATCACGGTGGCGTTGATCGCCGTGTTGTCGGGGATGCTCTACGGCTTTGCGTCCGGCAAGCATCAGCGGGCGCAGAAGCTTTTGTGCGCAGACAATCTCCAGAAGATTTATCTCGCGCTGCAAATCTACGCGAATGATTTCAACGGCCAATTGCCGGCCCGCGCTGGCGCCCGCACCTCCGAAGCCGCATTGACGGCGCTCGTGCCCAAATATTCCGTGGACACTTCGATCTTTATTTGTCCCGGTGGACGGGATGCGGACATCCCCTCCGGCGAAGCCTTGACCCAACGCAAGATCAGTTACGCCTATTTCATGGGCCATCACCTCACCAATGCGCCCGGCGAATCGCCTTTCATTCTGCTCTCTGACCGGCAGGTAAATACGGAACCAAAGGCGGCGGGCGAATGGGTTTTTTCGCCCACTGGCAGGTCGCCCGGCAATAATCATCATAAATTCGGCGGCAATTTTCTGTTCAATGACGGCAGCGTGCAGGCCAGCGGACCGCAACTTACCTTTGCCATCGCCGTGCCAACCAATATCATGCTCTTGAATCCGAAACCCTAGACGCCCATGAAGATCCAATGTGCCTGCGGTGCGAAGTACGCCTTTGACCTCACGCCGGAAATGGCCCGCGAACCGGTAAAATTCGTCTGCCCGCAATGCGGTGCCGATTCATCAGAAATCGTGAACCAGCTCGTGCAGCAGGCATTGGCGGAACAAAATTTACCAGCGGCACCGGTCGCGCCAATTTCATCCGTGCCAACGGAACCACCCCGGCCCGCGCCCATGCGCTTGAAAATTTCGCACGCGGAAAAACCGGCTGAACCGCCGCCAGCCGAACCGGCGGTGGAAAATGCCACCTCCAAATACTGCTCAAAACATCGCGGAGTTTTGGCGACGGAAAAATGTACCGTATGCGATAAACCGATTTGCCCGCAATGCCTGTCGTTGTTTGGCTATTTCTGTTCGCCGCTCTGTAAAAACAAGGCGGAAATGCAAGGCATCGCCGCGCCCGCTTATGCCGGCAGCCATTTCGCCGTAAAGAAACAATTTTGGCGCAAAACCAGTTTGATTGCCGGGACGGTGGCGACTGTTATCGCTTTATTGCTCGGTATTTGGATTTGGTATGCGTGGTTTGGTTCCGTGCCGCACACCTGGCTTTCCGTCCGGTTCGCCGATGATGATCGAGCCTATGCCGGCAGCGCCCAATTAGCCGGCCAAAACCAGCTCGTTTTTTTACATGGCGGTACGCTGGCACGTTACGACCTCAAAATCCAAAAGGAGATCTGGTCGCAATCATTGGTGACGCCGGCGCAAGTTGCCGCCATCGTGCAGGCCGAAAATGATGCCCACGCGCGCCTCGTTGCCGAATCCAACGACCGAGATTATATGCGCACGCCTCTGCCCAGCGCCGTTGAACGCATGGCCAAGATCTCGTTGCAAAGTGCGTTGACCTTGAGCATTTCCAACCATGATATCTGGGTGGCCGCGCCGGGGAAACTGACCCGTTACGATTGGGATAGCGGAAAAGTAGCGCAGGAAGTTTCCAGCAGTGATTTCAATGCTGTCAACGGCCACCCCGCTGGCGGCGGCCTTTTTTCGCACGATAACCATCCGTTGGATCCGGATAAGGTTGCAACCCAGGCGCAAAATTTAACTCTGCCGGCACGCATCGCGTTGCCGGCGTTGCTGGGTAATGACGCCCATGAACAACAATTGGAAGCGGCTCTCCGTGACGAAGAAACCCGCCATCCACGCACCGGCAAACCCCCGGCGCATGCCGTCGAACATTTTGACCTGGTCGCCGGCGAAAATAGTTCGGCACAATTCGGCGTCAAACTGCTGCAGCAAAATCTCGTTACACGCGAAGCCATGCGTGCCAAGCCGACGAAATCCGCCTTGGACAATCCAAACTTGAATGTCACGCAAACCACAGCGGTAGCGAATGATATTTTGAATGAGATGCAGCGCAATCGCGGCGGCGACCAAGTCACCGAAGATGAGAGCCGTTATCAGGTCACCGTGCGGATTTCGACTCCGCCGGGAATCGCCGATTGGACGGGCGAAGTAACCGGACCACCGGAATTATTTTGCCTGCAAACGGTGAATGTCATTGCCGCCGGAAAATCTGTCATCGTCCTCGATAAACAAAATAAGAAATTGTGGGCCGCAACCTTGACCTATGACGTTAGTTTACACGCTGGTACGCCGGAAGAATCACCTTACGGCGCTGGTCCGTGCGTGGAACATGACGGCTCACTCTACGTTTTTGACCAGGCGGTCTTGAGCGCATTCGATTTGACGACCGGCAACGCGCGGTGGCATCTGCCATCCGTCGGCATCGTCGGCCTGTTTTTTGATGCGTCAGGCCATTTGTATGTCAACACCACGACCGGCAACCCTGACGACATCAAGTATTCCCGGCAGATTGATATCACCAAGGCCACTGCAGCGGTCTTGCAAAAAATTGAGCCGGCGTCGGGAAAGATTTTATGGAGCGTCAAACCCGGCGGTTTTGTTTCGTACCTCTCCGGAAAATTCATCTACGCTGTGCAATCGTATGATCCCAATCCCACTGACGAAGAGGTGCTCAATGACTCTTTGGTCGGCCTGCAAAAACCGCCTTACTTGAGCATCGTCCGGATTGACCCGAAAAACGGCCGTATCCTGTGGCAACACACGCAAGACCGTTGCCCGATTGACATACGCTTTGACCAAAATACCATCGAACTGGTCTTTAAACGCGAAGTGCAGGTTTTGAAATATCTGACGCTCTGAAATCATCGGCCAACGGCGATTTCACAGCATTTTTTTGACCCAGCCGCGGGCCTGCCGGATCAGGGGCAAGTCCTCCGCCAGATTGCCGAAGCGTAGATTCAACAAGCCGCTCTGCTGCTGGCCCAGCAATTCGCCCGGCCCGCGCAATTTCAAATCCGCTTCCGCAATCTTGAAACCATCGGTGGTCGCTTCCAAGATTTTCAAGCGCGCCTGCGCCTCTTCATTTTCGGCGTCGGAAATCAGGATGCAAAAGCTTTCGTGAGCACCGCGGCCGATGCGCCCGCGCAGTTGATGCAATTGCGCCAGCCCGAAATGTTCTGCGTTCTCGATGAGCATCACCGTCGCGTTCGGCACATCCACGCCGACTTCGATCAGCGAAGTCGCGACGAGCGCCTGGATTTTATTCGCCCGAAAATCCGCCATCACTGCCTCCTTGGCCGCCGGTTTAATTCGGCCATGCAACAAGCCGATCGAGAACGGCGCCAGCGCCTGCTGCACATTTTGAAATTCACGGGTCACGGCCTTGATCTCTTTGTCCGTATCGGCGACTTCAACGCGTGGATAAACAATGTAAGCCTGCCGGCCGCCGGTGATTTTCTCACGGATGAAATCAAAGACTTTGGGTAATTTATCCGTGGCGCGAACAAAGGTTTTGATCGTGCCGCGGCCGCCGGGCAATTCATCAATCACGGAAACATCCAGATCCCCGTACAGGGTGAGCCCCAGCGTGCGTGGTATCGGCGTCGCCGTCATCACCAGCAAATGCGGGTAATTGCCTTTGCGCACCAACGCTTCGCGCTGCGTCACGCCAAACTTATGCTGCTCGTCAATGATCACCAATCCGAGCTTGAGCAGATCAAAGCCGGCGGTGAACAGGGCATGCGTGCCAACGAAGATGACGGGCTTATGCTGGCCTTCTTCCAGCTTTGATTTTTCCTCCTCGCTGATCTTTCGGCTGCCCGTTTGCAATTTTACTTCCACACCCAGTGGCGAAAACCATTTTTGAAAATTACGATAATGCTGTTCCGCGAGAATTTCCGTCGGCGCCATCAGGACAGCATTGAAACCACTTTCCAAAGCCATCAGGGCCGCACACGCTGCCACCGCCGTTTTGCCGGAACCGACATCGCCCTGCAAAAGGCGGCGCATCGGATGTTCACCACCCATATCCGCCCGGATTTCGCGCAGAACGTTGGTTTGCGCCATGGTCAATTTGAAACCAAGTTCCGCCAGAAATGGCTTCATCAAGCGGTTATCTCCGCCGCAGGACAATCCCCGGGATAACGCCTCAAATTTTTTCCGCCGCGATTGGATCTGGAATTGCAAGGCGACAAATTCATCCAAGGCCAGCCGTTGCCGGGCGATTTCCACATCCGTCAATTCCTCAGGGAAATGGATCATGCGCAGGGCATTAGCCCGCGCGGGTAACAAAGACGGGGGTTGAACATTCCAGGTTGAAGGTTTCAGGTTGCCAGACTCGGCACCGTGGTTTTCCTTGGACCTTGCCTCCGCATTCCGACTCCACATCGGCTCCTCAACCTGGGATTCAAATCGTTCCAATGCGTGCCAGATCAGTGAACGCATTGCCCGCGCGGTTAATCCTTCCGTGAGCGGATGGATCGGCACGATGCGGTTGACATGGATGAACTCATCGTCACCCGGCTCGCAATATTCTGTTTCCGGATGCGTGAAGGTGCGCGGTTTCTTATCGTCATCCAGCTTGCCGTAAATCAAGAATTCGCGGCCAACGGCGTACCAATCCGGCATCCACGACTGTGCCTGCCACCAACGGCAGTGCAATCGGGCCGTACCGTCATCGAACACACACTCGAAGAGTGACCGAGCGCCGCGTTTGAATGGCTTGACGCCTGCGGCAATGATCTTTCCGCGCACGGTCGCCAGTTCTTTCACCTTCAGTTCCCGGATCGGCAAAAATTTTCGCCGATCCTCGTACCGTCGGGGCTTATGCTGCAAGAGGTCTTCGACCGTGAAGATTTTCAACCGCGCCAACAGCCGGGCACGCTCCTCCCCCACGCCCCAAGCCGAACTGACCGGCAGGGCGAGCGGTGAAGTGATGTTTTCCGGTGACGGCATCTGCGAACGATACAAATCTAAAAAAATGGTTCAATCCGAAACGAACAAGATTGTGCTGCAAGATTGCGCCGGAAGAAATTTTTCGAAACAATCCGCCCAGCGAATCTATGCCGCCAAAAACTCCAGTCACTAAGAAAAATTCATCGCCGAAGGTGATGATTCTCGGCGTCGGCTCGTTCGCCCACAGTCTCGGCCGCGCTTTAACCGATGCCGGGGCGGAGGTCGCCACGTATCTCACGCGGGACTACGGCCATTTTCCACCCACGCTGAACGGTAAAACCTTTTCGCGGAGCGCTTTTCCCAGCCCGGTTTCGTTAGTGAAACGGAACAAAGTTGATATCGTCATTCCCCAATCCATCGATTGGGCACAAACACCATGGGCAGACGACCTGTTAAAATCGGGAGTTGGCATCTTTTCGCCGGTCGGTGAAGCAATGCGGATTGAGCGCGAACGCGATTTTGCGCGGGAATTGTGCTGCCGATATAAGATTCCTTTCCCGAAATCTTTCGTCGCCGCCAACCAGACCGAAGCGGAAAAAATTCTCGCCCGCCATCCCCGCCCGTTTGTCATCAAGAATCCGTTGTGTTCGCCGACCAGCCCCATCCATACGATTTTATGCGAGAGCGTGGCTGATACCCGCGCGTGGTTGCGGCAGGTGAATTACGCCGAGGGAGTTTTTCTGCAGGAATATCTCGGACGCGCCGAGGCGGGGCACATAGCGTTGATCAGCGGCGGAGAAATTTATTCCCTGGTCACGAATCAGGAATATAAATACGCGTTCAACGGCAATCAGGGCATCGTCGCCGGGGCGCCATTAGGCGGCTTGGTCGAACGCGATGAAAATGACAAATACGGTCTCGCACGGGCATTGTTGCATCCCCTGCTCCCGTGGTTTCGAAAAGTGAATTATCACGGTCCAATTCAGGTAACTGCCATCAAACGCAACGGCAAATGGCACGTCATCGAATACAACATCCGCATTGGCGTCACGTCCGGCCCGATGATTTTGCGGATGTTAAAGAAACCGGTGGAAACCATTTTAGCGACGACCCGAAACGAAAAACTGAAGCTCGCGTTTAATCCTAAATTAAATTTTGGCTGTTCGCTGACGTTGGCCGGCTACGGTTATCCCTTTACGCAAGTGCGCGGGCCCCAATTGCCCCTGGAGGTTTCTGGCAAATTTGATTGTGACGTGTGGTGGAACGAAGTTGCGCGCGGAGCCGACGGAAAATTGGCCGCCACCGGCCATCGTGTGGCAGATGTGATCGCCCTTGCCCCAACGCTAAAGGCTGCCATTGCCAAAGCTTACACGAATATCCGTAAGATCCGTGTGGTCGGCAGCTATTTCCGCACGGATGTGGGCCAAAGCTTATGGCCGCCGGGCAACGCTTGATTCATAAAATTGCTGGATTGTTACATCGGACTTGTGCCGGGCGACCCGCAATGCAACGATTCAACCATTGACGATTTTTGCAAGTTGATGAACCTGTATTCCGAAAAAATTCCGCAGCGGCCGGCGTGGACTGAGATTGATCTCGGCAAGTTGCGCCGCAATTTGCAATTAATTCGCGGCGACCTGCCTCAACCCGTACGCTGGCTGGCCGTCGTAAAGGATGAAGCTTATGGGCACGGCGCGCTGGACGTCGCCCGCGTCGCGCTGGAAGAAGGCGCGTGGGGATTCGGCCTGAGCACGCTGGAGGAAGCGATCCACCTGCGCGAAGGCGGCATCACCGCCCCTTTGCTGCTGCTGGGCGAACGACAGGAAGCCGAGCTGGAATGGTGTGTCGCGCATGACCTGACAGTTTGCGTCAATGAGCCGCATAATGTCCGGGCCCTCGCCCGGATCGCGGCTGATTTCGGCAAGCAGGTTCCGGTACATGTCAAAATCAATACGGGCATGAGCCGCTATGGTGTGCGTTGGGATGAGGCCCTCCCGCTCATCGAAACAATTCTCGCAGAAAAGTCATTGGCGCTCGAAGGGGTGATGACCCATTTTTCGCAATCAGACGAAGTGGACAAAACGTTTGCCAATCTCCAGTTCGCGCGGTTCAACGAAGTTCTTTCAGCGCTCGAACAAAGACGCGTCCCCGTAAAATTACGCCACATCTGCAACAGCGGTGGCTTTCTGGACCTGCCAGAGGCGCAGCTGGATATGGTACGAACCGGCATTTTGATGCATGGGATTTATCCGTCGCAATCTTGCCGGCGGATTCCCGGCATCGAGCCGGTGATGTCCGTGAAGGCCCGGATCGCCGCGATCCAGAAATTGAAACCGGGTGAAGTGGCCGGCTATGGCATGCGTTATACGGCGGTCAGCGAGCGACGCATCGCCGTTCTGCCGATCGGCTACGGCGACGGCTTCCCGCGCGTGCGCAACGAAGGCTGTGCACTCATCCACGGCCAGCGCGCCCCGTTGATCGGCGGCGTGGCGATGGACGCATTGCTGGTGGACATCACGGATATTCCGCAGGCGCAGCTGTGGGATGAAGCAGTCCTGATGGGCAAACAGGGCAACGATGAAATCACTGTACGCGACGTCGCAAAGTTAAAAAACTCTGTGACTTACGACGTGCTGACCAACTGGCGATTGCGGTTGCGGCGCAAACATATAAATGGGGAAAAACACTTTAGCCACGGATTGAACACGGATAAAACACTGATTCTGAAATGAGTTTATCCGTGTTCTATCCGTGTTTAATCTGTGGCTCATTAAATCGTGAAATTACTTTTTTCTGAAGCGGACGCCGATTATTCGCGCTATCAATATTCGTACGCGATCTGGGCCTTGCCGGAAACCGGCGAGACTCCCGCCAGCCTGTTCAACGCCGGGTTCATGCCCGGCTCGCCCCAACTTGACCGGTTCTATCTTTGCCGGCAAATCCGGGTGGCTTTGGCGCAATTTGAATTGTCCTCGGAAAATCGCCGCATTTTGCGCAAAGGCGAAGGAGTTAACCTGGAGCTCGTACCGCGCGCACAGTTCGATTACACCCCGGCCCGGCGTGAGTTTTTCCGCACTTACGCGGCGGCGCGTTTCAGTCAGGACACCATGAGCTACGAACGGCTCGATGCGCTGTTCAGTTCCCCTGTGGTTTCGCATCTGCTCGTTTTCACCGATGCCAAGACTGGTGCAGAAGTCGGGGTCGTGCTGTTGTATCTCGAAGGCGATGCGTTGGCGTTTTATTATTACGCCTTTTACGACTTGAATTATTTCAACCGCAGTCTGGGCATGTTCATGATGACCTCCTCGGCAGAGTTTTTTGCCAGCCGCGGGACCAAGCATCTTTATCTCGGCACCTGTTATTCGGAGCGTGCGCTTTACAAGACGCAATTTGCCGGCGGCGAATTTTTTAACGGCTTCCGCTGGTCACAAAACTGGGAGGAACTGAAATACCTTTTGCGACGCGACCAGGAAAAATCCACGAAACATCTGCTGGAAACAGTTGATTTCCGTGAACAATTTTACGCGGGCGATCTGGCAAAAATTACAGCCGCGAGTGGGTTTATTGTAAAAACAACTTAGCCGCAGATAAAAACCCGCGCTTCGCTTCACCCGTATTCAATTCGTGGCGGGAATTTGCGACGGTTCTAATGGCATCGGCGTGTCGTGATTCAGGAACTCTTCACAGATACGCCAAAATTCGGCCGTGGTTTCTGCCCGACGGATACCGTGAAGAAAATTTTCCGCCGCTGGCACACCCTCGCCAATGAAATTCATGAATTTCTTCATCCGCTGGACTTGCGATGATTCTTTGACACCGGGCGTGATCTCGTTGTCCCATAATTCGTGGATGTAATTCAAAACCTCGCGACCCGTGGGCAATTTGATGTTTTCGCCGCGAAGTTGCGCCCGAATCTGGTCAAACAACCACGGATTGCGAATGGCACCGCGCCCGATCATCAAGCCGCGCGCGCCGGTTTCCGTCAATAATTGTTGCGCCTGCACGGCGCTGAAAACATTGCCGTTGGCGAATACCGGGCATTTCAATTCGCGCGCTGCCTGGGCGATCAAATCGTAACGCACGCCGGGCCGGTACATTTGCAAAACCGTACGCGCATGGACGGTCAGCAGATCAATCGGATGTCGGGCAAAAATTTTCAGAAGGGCGTCAAACTCAGCCGGCGATTCAAAACCCAAGCGCGTTTTCACCGTGAACGGAATCGTCACTGCCTCGCGTAAGGCACTCAAAATGGCATCCACGCGTTGTGGTTCACGCAGCAGGCCACCGCCGGCACATTTGCGATAGACGATCGGTGCGGGACAGCCGAGATTCAGGTCAATCGCCGCAATGGGATACTGCTGTAATTCTTTCGCTGTCCGGATGAGCGCGGGAATATCGTTGCCGATCATCTGCGCGATAATGGGGCGGCCAGTGGGATTTTTAGTAATGGAATCCAGGATCCATTTTTCCGGCCGCGAGACATCATGTACCCGGAAAAATTCCGTCCAGTAAACTTCCGGCCCGCCATAACGGGCGATGACCCGCATGAAGGATAGCGTCGTCACATCCTGCATGGGCGCCAGCGACAGCACCGGCGCAGGGGCGCGGAGCAAATTAGAAAATGTTTCGGATGGCGTCACGCAGGCAAAATTATATACACACTTACTTTGCCGGTAAAAATGCAGGCGTCGATATCCAATTGAATAGGGCCAGCGAGGTGAAAAGACTGCTTCAATTCGCCTTTGTCTTCAGATGCCGGTTGGTACCGGGCACTGGTTATTTCTGTGCCAGGGCGGTCTTTGCCTGTTTATAGAGGCCGGGAAGTTTTTCGGTGGCGGTTTTAATCGGCCTGAACCAATAGTTCCGGAAGCCCGCACCACCGGCGGCATTGGTCATCCGTTCAACGACTAAAATTTTCCGGGATGAAATATCAAAGAACACGACATAGAGGCAACCGGTCTGTTGTGCCTTTACCAAGCGGTCCATGACATAAACCAAGCCGATGCCTTCGCTGTGCTTCAAGTCATACCCATGAACCATCTTGGCCAGGTCATTGGTGGTGATGTCCGACGCTTCGACCATTTCTTTGCGCGTGCCATCTTCATGAATGATTTGATTGGTGCTGGTGTTGCCATTGCGGGCGGACACGGCATTGAGGTCGCTAACCACGGAAGGGGAGATTTTTTCGAGCTTGGGCAGCATTTCTTGCATGAAGAGCCCATTCCAAGTTTGGAGCATGTCCGGGAAGATTTCGCTTGGTTTGCGAAAATCAGCGGTGCCGATCATTTTCACCATGGAATAATCCAAACCGCACCAAACCAGTTGATTATTAGAATCGGCGTCAGCGGCATGAGAAACGGCTACCACTCCACCAACCGTTAAAACGACGATAATGAGTGCCAAAATACGTTTCATAATGTTTATTTATTTTGAAGTTAAAAACCTAACAAAGTCGGGGAAAATCTGCAACCGTGCGAATAAATCTTGCCTTTATCCGCGTTGTCCGCAATTTAACGCCCAATCATTTTCATATCATGAGCCAGAAAATCTTCATCGGCACCGACAGCGGTGCAACCACCTCCAAGATCGCAGCCGTTTGGGAAAATGGCGAAGCCATCACCACCAAATTACTCCAGCGCCCCACCAATGCCCAAAACGGACGTGACGCCGTCGTGCGCGGCTGGGTGGATGCCATCACGGAATTCCTCGGGCAAAACAATTTGAACTGGGATCAGGTACACGGCGTTGGCCTCGCGATTCCCGGACCGTATAAACGTTACGGTGTGATGGACCGCACGCCGAATTTACCGGCAAACTTTGAAGGCTGGGAAGTGCAGAAAGATTACAGCGCGGCGCTGGCGGCCAAAACCGGCCGCCCACTCCCGTTGATCATGGGCAATGACGGCAATTACGGCGGCGTGGCGGAAGCCCGGCTCGCACGCGGCGACAGCAAAAAAACAGTGCTTATGTTCATGCCCGGCAGCGGCCTCGGTTGCGCCTTCGTCGGTACCGACGGGCTTTGCCTGGATGGCGACACACTTGCTGGTTTGGAAACCGGCCATGCGCCGGCACCTTTGCAATTGCTCGACGGCATCAAGCCCTTCTCCTGCGGTTGTGGCCGTACCTGGGGTTGTTACGAAGCTTACACGACGATTTCCGGCCTGCCGCAGCTGCTCGCGGAAAAGATCCAAAAATATCCCGACCACGAACTCGCAAAATCCACGGCCACGCCGAAGGAAAAAGTTTTGACGCTCCGCACCCGGGCGCAAAAGGGTGATCCGCTGGCCCTTGAGATTTTTGATTTCCAGGCCCGCGTCATGGGCTTGCTCGTCGCGGACGTGGCGATGACGCTGGATCCCGGCATTGTCGTCATCGGCGGCGGCTTGATGGATTACGAAGCGACGACGATGGAATTTCGCGAACGTTATCTGGACATCATCCGGGCCACTGCCAAGCCATGCCTCTGGCCGGCCCAACGCGAGACGATCAAGATTGTTCCGGCCGCGCTGGGTGACCTGTCACAAGCCATCGGCGCAGCGCTCGTGGCGTTGTATCAGAGTCGGAAGGCGTAAAAGTTCCAAATCCCAAGCGGCCAACATCCAAGCGGGATGTTGGCCGCTTGGAGCTTTCCCCCGCTTAACATTTTCTTCGTGTCCATCCGCATCGTTCGTGGTTAAATTTCACTGCCCATGAACGAATGGAACATCCAGTCTCGCGCTCACGCCTGCGAAGCGTGCACCCAGCCGTTTGCCGACAAACAGACCTATCACACGTTGCTGTTTGAAGAAAACTCGGTGTTGCGCCGTTCCGATATCTGCGAACCTTGCCGGCAGAAACAAGTGTCCGGTGAAACGGCCAGCCCAACGGATTTCATTTCGCATTGGCAGGGAATCTTTGAAGTGCCGCCGCCCGTGGTGGATGCCATCCAAAAAGAAACAGCGGAAACCTTGCTGCGCAAGCTCATCGAACAAAACGATCCCAACCATGCCCCGGCCGCTTACATTCTTGCCGTGATGCTTGAACGTAAACGTTTGTTGAAGGTGAAGGAACAAATCAAGCGCGATGGCCGGCGCATCTTCATTTATGAGCATCCGAAGACGGGAGATCTCTTCACCATTGCCGACCCGGATTTGCGGTTGGACCAACTGGAACAGGTACAACAAGACGTCGCCAACCTGTTGGAACACGGATTAAATCCGGTCGCGAATGACTCTGCCGCCGTAGTTGAAAGTCCCACACCTGCCGTTGCAGAAAATGCCGCGCCTGCAGAAACCGAGGTTGCGGAAGCTGAAACCGCGCAGAAATGAAAACCTCCAATCTCCAAGCTCCAAGCTCCAGAGAAACATTAAGCACCAAACCCACAAAATCTCCGGGTGGATATTTTTTGGAATTTGATGTTTGGAATTTCTCTGGAGCTTGGAGATTGGTGATTGGACGCTTTCCCCGTTGACCATGCCCGACCTCGTTGCCTTACAAGATCAGCTCGGCTATCAATTCCGCGACGAAAATTTATTACGCCTCGCGCTCACCCATCCCTCCAGCACGCACGACAGCAACCTGGATGAAGCCGGTGAAATACGGTCACGATTGCCTGATAACCAGCGCTTGGAATTTCTGGGTGATTCCGTGTTGGGCCTGATTTTATCTCACGAGCTGCACGAAAAATTTCCTGACGCCAGTGAAGGTTCAC
>DASYEY010000249.1:0-8549 GCA_036498725.1 Verrucomicrobiia bacterium
CTCGTTCTCATCTTTGCCCGCAGATTTCACGGATTTGCGCAGATTAAATCATCCATATTACTTATCACTCATCACTTGTCACTGTCTTCAGATTTTTCTTCGCGCACTTCGCTTCCTTCGCGCGACACTGCTTTTCCGTTCCATCTGTGTTTCATCTGTGTCCATCTGTGGCTAAAAATAAGTTGAGAATTGCCAGTTGAGCGTTGAGAGTCAGATTCCGAAATCGTAAATCGCCAGTCGTAAATCGTAAATTCTCCAAGTTAGAGACTCGTCACCTCGTCACCTACAAGCTCAACTTGAGAGCGGCTACAGTTTTAATTAAAAGCTCTTAACTTGACTAAACCTGACGAAGCCCAGGCTGAAGCAATCTCACCGATACATGGCTACAGGTTCATTTAAAATGTAGCTTTCATAAATTGTATTAGAGCGGTTCAAGAAATACTGTGGCCGTTCGGAGCGAGGATTTTGGGGTTTAGGCGAGGCTTCGGCGAAGGAGCTGGTTTGCCAACCCCGTGACGGAGCCGAAACGACGCCAAAATCCATAAAGACCGCTGCCGTCTTTCTTCCCGAACGACCTCAGTATTTCTTGAACCGCTCTAAGTCAGGTTTTACTCAACCTTGGTAAATGCCGGCGGCTGCCAGGTTCCATCCAGCGCTTCACGGCGGGGGGCATAGATGCGCATGGTCGGTGCCATTGCCCCGGATTTCGGCGCAGGCAGCCAGTTGGATTCTTTGTCGGTGCCGGGGGATTCGGCCTGGATATAGATATCCAGCGACCCGTCATGATTAAACTTTAACTTGTCGCGGTCGCCAATGGCAAAGCGGTTGATCGGATTAGACACTTGAAAGCCTTGGTCGTCATACATGGTGATGGACCAAAACGCATCGGCAGGCGGTGTCTGGCCTTTGGCAAAGTGCAGGACATATTGATTGGTGCTGTTCAGTGGCTGGCCTTCGCCATCAAGAAACGCCGTGGGATAGATCGCATCTTCCGGCAGATTGGCGCCCAGGCCGCCGAGCGCGATGGCGGCGCGTTGACGATAGGAGGTTCCGTAAGTGCCGACGTTTTCCGAAAGGATGCTCCAGCCATTGACCTTGGCGCCCATTTTCTTGATGGTGGCGATCGTGTCGGCGGCGCCTTCCTTGGCGCCGATATTAATGGCATTCATCGTCGCCGTATCCAGTTTGTTCACATCCCAACTTTGGCCGGGAACCAGCCCGATGGCCTGCATCCGGCAAAGAATCGGATAATCATTCGGGTGCGGTGGATATTTCTTCATCAACTCAGCCAGGCGCGCGAACATATCCATGCCGGTCATTTTACTGACCTGCACCAACGGGGGAGCCGTCGTATCTACCTTGGTATCCACCGGTACCGCCGCCGGGGGCGTATAATTTTTTCCCCAACGCGCGAGCGGGGTGAGTTTCAAGCCGTCCTGTACTTTGTGGACGTTGTCATAATCGGACGGGCCATCGGTTTGGATGCGGCCCATCATCCAGATCAATGAGGTGGGGGCTTCGATTCGCATGATGCCGGCGGGTAATTTTCCATGCCAGCCGGGGGGCACAAACGCATAGTTGCCCGCCTGCGTACCGGTGGTGCGGGAGCCGAGGGAAGAAAATGTATCGCTCCACATATCGAGCGTCGGCACGAGGTAATAACGGTGGCCGGTGTCTGGCACGGAAAGAATCATCGGTCCCTGGCTTAGATCAAGCCACGCCAAGGAATACAGGGTGTCGAAGTTAAACCGGACGATGTCTTTGGAATCGGCATCGGGGTACGTGCGGAAATAAGCGAATTGATTGATCGGCGCGAGGCCGTAAAGTGAGGTGGAATTTGACACGGCCGTCACCTGGCGCATGGTCACGTCCATCAACACGATGGGGTAGGCATAATAATAGATATCGCGGGCGAGTGCTTGTACTTCATCGGCGGTCGGGGCGGCTCCGGCGGACGGGGGCAGGGAGGCGCTTAACAGTAAACCAAGGGCAAGCGTGGCAAGTTTAGTTTTCATAGATTGAATTAAATTTATTTTAGCCACGGATTGAACACGGATGAAACACGGACAAGCAATCTTACATAAAGACGCGAATTGCACGAATTAAACCACCAAGGCGCGAAGACACCAAGATTTTTTAGACAGGATTGACAAGATTATGCAGGATTTATTTTTATCTGCTCCATCCGGTTAATTCTTTCTAAATTTTTTCAACTTCGTGGGTAAGACGAGAGCGAGGGCGAGGACGACGATGAGGAGGAGAAAAAATCGTAAATCCGCAATCGCAAATCGTAAATTCTCTTCGTATCGTTGCCTACAAAGCCGAGCACCCCTCACCCCGGCCCTCTCCCCGTTTGGCGGGGCGAGGGAGAAACGGTTTCCGCGTTTGGGAACCACCACACGTTGGGTTGGTGAAGCGGGTGAACGAATTGTCAGCGCGCGGCGGATCGTTCTCCTTCGCCCCAACGGGGAGAAGGCTGGGATGAGGGGGCACTTAACTTGCAGGTGACGACGTGAGGAGTCTCTGATTTGTTTTGTCCCGGACGGAACGGAAAAGTTGTGTCGCGCGAAGCGGGCGAAGGGGGGAAACATTTTGACGCGAATTACGCTAATTTGCGCGAATTAAACCACCGCCAAAGCACCAACATTTTTAGACAGAATTACAGAATTAACAAAATGAAATAAATCCAGCATCAATCATTCTGATCATTCTGTAATTCTGTCTAAAAATGTTTTTCCGCCTTGGTGCCTCCGTGTCTTGGTGGTTAAGACGAGGACGAGGACGACGATGAGGAGGAGAAAAAATTGTAGATCCGCAATCGAAAATCGCAAATCGCAAATTCTCTCCACGTCGTCTGTCACCGTCAGTTGACCGGCTGTACTGCGGGCGGGGTCCAGGAACCATCGAGGACGGCTGTCTTCGGCCAATAGGCGCGGATATAAAGCGAGAAATCACCTTGCGGCGCGGGCAGCCAGTTGGCGCGTTGATCTGGATCGGTTGGAGCTTCCGTCTGCACGTAAATAGTGAGTGAACCATCGGCGTTGAGTTTGAGGTCCTGGTTTTTCGTGCCGACGGAGAAACGGTTGATCGAATTTTTAACGAAGAAATGATGTTCGTTATAGATGGACAACGACCAGAAGCCATTCACCGGCGGGGTGGCGTCTTTGGCGAAGGTTACAGCGTAACGGTTGGCACTATTGAGCCGGGTGCCGCGAGCATCGAAGTCCTGGTAGAAATATTTGGTCTCAGGCGGTGAATTGACCAGGATGTTGGATTTGGCGACGGCCGTGCGGGTGAAGTAGTCGGTGCCGAAGACCGCTTCATTTAAAATTGTGCTCCAAAAAAATGGAAGCTGCTGGCCGTAATTATGGAATTGGAACAACGGTTTTACCAATAATTCATCGGCTTCCTTGGCACCCGCGATCATCGCCTGTTTCAAGGCCGGATTGTCTTTGACGATTGCCAGCACGGCGAGCACCTGGGCGTAACGCGCTTCTTCTCCCGGCAGCGGCGGCGCATCGGCCAAAACCGTGGCGAGTTCGTCCACGAATTTATCGGGCACGACCCATGGCGTTTCTTCGTCGCCGGACGGCGCTACCGGCACGCGGGGCAGGTTCGCCCAATCGGTGGTTTTCATTTTGTCGTCGAAGTCGGCCAAGGGATAGACCATGACTTCGGGCAACACGGATTGGATGGCTTGTTTGTCTGCCGGCGTATCGTTTTGGGCGATGCGCGGGGCGATCATGCCGGTGGTGGTCGGGCAATGGAATACCTTGGTGATGCCCTTGGGCACTTCGCCGTGCCAATGCGGTCCGACGAGCAGATAGAAGCCCGGCGTGGTGCCATACATTTTGCCGAGCTGCACAAAACTATCCGTCCTTAGATCAACGGCTTGATAGACCCAGAAACGATCGCCGAAATCCGGCACCTGAACCACCACGGGCGAGAGATCCAGCGCGAGCAAGCCGATGCCGTAAACGACATCTTGATTGGGACAGGCAACTGAACGTTCCGTTGGGTCAATATAATCGGTGAGCATGGCGATGTGGTTCAATGGTGCCAACATCAGCGGACCGGATTTGACCGCCGCTTTCACCGGCGTGAACGCCAGCCGCCGGTTATAGATATTCACCATCGGCCAGGTCCAGAAGTAAGCGTCGCGCCCAACCTGCTTGGCATATTCCTCCGTGATCTTGGTATTAGTCAGCGGACCGTTGGGCATGGCTCGCGCCCAAAGGGGCGACGCAGGAATCGGCGTTTGCGCCGGTGACGAAATCACCGCCAGGGACGTGATGAACGGCAGGATCAACAACGTGGATATGCGTCTTGTTTTCATAACATAAAATCAATTTTGAATTTCAGGTTAAGATGACGATTTAATTTACGGTTTCGACATCCGGCAATTGCCACGTTTTTTCGAACAATGCCTTGGTCGGGCCGTAGAGACGGAACATCAATTCAAATTCACGTTGGGGATCGGTGGGGACCCAATTGCTTTCCTTGCCGGCGGGGGCTTGCGGGCCGAAATAGATGTCAACGGAGCCGTCCGTGTTCTTTTGCAATTCGGGAATCTGCGAGGAACGGCTGGCGCGGGCCATATGCTTGACCAAGGCGTGAGTCTGCCGGTCATAAACTGTCACCGACCAATATTGTTGGACGGGCGCATCGGGCGGCACATGCAGGCGATAGGTTTTGCCGCCGTCTAATGAATTTCCATCCTTGTCCTTGATATCAATCAAATAGAACTGGCCGGCGCCCAGGCGCTTGATGCCGACAAAGCCGAACGTATAATTCATGCCGCGTAAATCGCTGGGATAGGCATCGGTGTCCGCATAAGCGGTTGATTGCATCTTGGCGATTTCAACCGGAGCGGCTGACCGCCATCGTTTGCCTTCGAAAAAAACCGGCCAGCCCTGATCATACATATTTTCCAGAATTGTTTCCGCCTCGGACGCGGCGGTGTTGAGCAATGCCACCGTTTTTGCATCCGGCGAGAACGGCTTGCCTTTCTCGATGCCCAGCGATTTCAGTTGGTCAATCATCAGGCGGTCGCGTTGCAGCCACGGTTCGCTTTGTATGATATGATTGAGATGCGCGAAGAAACTGGCGTCGTATTTGATGGTGGAATCAAAGTCAATGTCTTGGACATCCGTGAAAATCGTGGGAGCGGGATTGGCGGACTGGGCGAGGGGATAGACTTTCATCTGCTTGCCATAGGCGATGGCTTTGGCGACATCGGCCTGGCTGTGGCTTTTGAAGTTGGCACGGAACAGCATAAATCCGCCGAAGGTGTCAGATTGTAGCGGGACATAACCCTCCGGCACGGTGTTCGTGTAACCCGGCGGCAATACCACATATTTTGCCCCGGCACCTTTATCGGCGCCCAACAAACCGGCATCTTCCAGCGGCATTTGCCAGGTGGTGACGATGTTGCCGTTGAACGAGCCTTGGGTATCGCCCGGCGGCAGATCAAGCACGATGGGACCGTTCTTGGTATTGATAAATACCATGAAGTACAGCGCATCGGGATTGGGCGTGAGCGTCTGGTTGTGCCAGTCCAACGGGCGGCCCCAATAGATGACCTGATTCACTTTGCCCTCGGTCTTATCCAACATTTCCTGAAGCATGAAGTCGTAGTTGACCGCAGGCATGCTCCAGATAACGGCCTCGACGGCGCGCCGTTCGATTGTACGTTGGGCGAGTTCCGTCGCGGAAAAATTCTGTGCGGAAATAGACAGGGTTGAAGCGCTCAAGAATAAGCTGAGCGCGAGCTTGGTAAGTTTAGTTTTCATAGATTGAACTAAATCCGGATACTTACGGCACTGGACTCTGATGACCGATGGTCTTGCTGAAAGTTTTGGCGGGAAAATCGGAATTGTCTACAAGATTTTGTGCGGGAATGCTGATGGATTTAGCCACAGATGGACACAGATTAAACACAGATGGACATGAACATCCAAGCGTCCAAGCTCCAAACTTCAGAGAAATTCCAAATCTCAACTTCCAAAAACAACCACCGTATGCTGATTGGAGCTTACGTATTGGTGCTTCTCTGGAGCTTGGAGTTTGGACGCTTGGTGCTTAGGAAGGAAATCGACGCGAATTATATGAATCTTCACGAATGCCACGAACTTAAAACTCAAAATTAAAAACTCCCGTCGAACCCGGTCTAAAATTTTTCTCGCCTTGGTGCCTCCGTGTCTTGGTGGTTAAGCCGAGAGCGAGGACGAGGACGACGATGAGGAGGAGAGCAAATCATAAATCGCAAATTCTCTCCACGTCGTTGCCTATAAAGCCGAGAACCCCTCACCCCGGCCCTCTCCCCGTTTGGCGGGGCGAGGGAGAAACGGTTTTCGCGTTTGGGAACCACCACACGTTGGGTTGGTGAAGCGAGTGAACGAATTATCAGCGCGCGGCGGATCGTTCTCCTTCGCCCCAACGGGGAGAAGGCCGGGATGAGGGGGCACTTAACTTGTAGGGGACGACGTGAGTCTCTGATTTGTTTTGTCCCGGATGGAACGGAAAAGTTGTGTCGCGCGAAGCGGGCGAAGGGGGGAAACATTTTGACGCGAATTACGCTAATTTGCGCGAATTAAACCACCGCCAAAGCACCAACATTTTTAGACAGAATTACAGAATGATCAGAATGATTGATGCTGGATTTATTTCATTTTGTTAATTCTGTAATTCTGTCAAAAATGTTTTTCCGCCTTGGTGCCTCCGTGTCTTGGTGGTTAAGCCGAGGGCGAGGACGAGGACGACGATGAGGAGGAGAAAAAATCGTAAATCCGCAATCGTAAATCGTAAATTGGAGACCTACAAGGTAATGACTTTAATCCGCGCGCAATAACGTCAAGGGTAGCGGGGGAGGCGGTTCGGCAGCTGGGACTGGCTTGGGTTTCAAACGGATGATCAGGTAGATCACGATGGCAAAATAAATCACCAGCAAGGTCAGGTTGATCCAGTTGAAGCTATGGAATAATTGATAGGTTTCAATCGGGATGAAGGAGGCGGTGTCGGCGATCACGAGCCATTGCGCCCAGCGTTTTCCTCTGGCCAATCCGACGGCTTCGATGAAGGACAAGGTGGCATACACAAAATTCGCCAGCGCCAGTAACCAGAGTTGATGATCATTGATCTGCGCGGCTTTGTGCAGCAGCCAGTTGACGTAATACAAGTGGGAATCAATATGCCAGAAGTTGACGAGCCGCCAGAGTTCGGCGGAGAGGCTCTTGCCGATCAGGTTGAAAATGCTCAAGCCGGCGGCGACCAGGATCAAGCCGTACATGAATTTGCCGGCGGCGATCAACCAGCTCCCGTGATCGCGCGATGGGCGCGACGGCAAGGCCGTGGGTTTCAGCGGCAGGCTAGGGTTGCTGGAAAGCATGGTCGGTGGCTGGGTTGGGAGTATCCGTTGCCCGGCTTTTTAGATCGTCAAAATCGCGCCGGACTTCTTCGACGCGTTTCCGATATTGTTCGGCATCGCCGTAATCCAGAAAGTGCGCGTAACGGCTATGATGATTCTTCAACCGGACAGCATGTTTGATGGGACACCAATGTTGTTCGGTGCGTCCGGCGACTTCCTGGACATAGGCGATGAGGCCGTTGACATAGGCGCAATAAGCGCAATTCAACCGTTCAATGGTGTTCAGGTAGCGCAACTTGTTCCGGTCCAGGAGGATGTAATCCCGGCGATCCACCTTGGGGATGCCATAAGCCGGAAAGCAGACGGCTTGATACAGGGTGGTCCACAGATCCATCAAGGCGGCGGGAATGATGCACGACAGGATTGCCGGCGTGGTGATAAAGCTGGAAACCCGGGCGTCGTGTAAGTAGTGGTGGATTTTTTTGGCAAACGTCCGGTGATGTTGGGTCACCGTTTTTTCAAAATGAACTTTCCGGCCTTGGACGGTGTAGTTGAATTGCTTTTCTTTGCCATGCATTGCCGTCTGCAATTCGGCCTCCAACGTCTTCAGCTTTTCCAGCAAACTATCCAATGGGTCATTCATGATGAATGGTATGTGTCAGCAATGATTTTTCCGTTAACGAGTCGGTGGATTGACGGGCGGATTAACCGGTTTTACCGGTGGGTTGACCGGGTTAATCGGCGGATTCACCGGCTTGATCGGCGGATTGACCGGTTTTACCGGTTGGAGCGGATTGATCGGATTGGGCGCCACCGGGTCCGGCGGATTAGGATTCACCCGTGGCGGTTGATTCGTAAACGGACCGCCGGGCACATTATTGGTGAAACCGCGATTTCGCGGGTTGTTGCCGCCACCGTTCGGGAAATTGTTTGTTAATCCACGATGGTTGGGAATCCCATTGCTTGTGGTGCCGAAGGGGCCTTTGCCCGGCACGGTGTAAGGTTTAAGTCCTTTTTTCGCCGGTCCATTGCCGGAATTTCCCGGATTGATCGGGTGGGGCATGCTGGGGGCAGGGGCGGGTGCGGGCGCCGTTTGCGCCGAGCAAAGCGAGACACTGCCGCAGACAACGAGGAGAGTGATGAGTTTTTTCATAAGTTTTAATGGGTTGAGAGCCAGGTTTCT
>DASYEY010000250.1:0-6257 GCA_036498725.1 Verrucomicrobiia bacterium
GTCGCCCGGTCGGCCAACTCCTGACTCTTCCAGCCGGTCACAATCTTGGGAACGGCATCCTTAATGTAAGTCACTGCCTCACGGTCAAGTTTGAGGGCGCGCGGAATAAAAATCGCGGCGACAATGACAATGATGCCGATAATCACCGCGAAGATGACGCCAAGAATCGTGAATATTTTTTTCATGGTGAAAAGGTCTGACGCCCAAAAGCTGAGCCACACTGCGAATAACCGCAAGCGTGAAATCGCGAATAACCGTAAAATGAAAAAACCGCTGCTGACACCAGCGCACTGGCGTCATAATTTGTCCCGATGCGGCTGATGATCCCGATTCCAGCGGCTCAAGGCCTCATCGCTCGTATCACTAAATAAATATTGGAGCGTCGGTGATTCGACGTGCCCATCGCAAAAGACAACATTGGCACGGCCTTGATGACGGCTATTAACGCGTTTGGTGCTGCCAGCTAAGGCGCCCGTTTCCTGCAATCCATCCGTCCGCCACAGATAGGGCCAGCCATCTAAAATGACTGGGTTGCCGCCTTTGAATCCATCGCCGATGGCCATCATCGCACTCGGACTGGCAACCTCTGCTTCATTCACCGGCGGAGCCGGTTGTTGCTGGTCGGAAATCCAAAGGTGGTGGCCGCCCAACCCCAGTGAATTGGTATCGGTAGCTACGGTCATCCCATTAGCATTATATCCATAATCTGGAAATGTCTCGGAATAAATCGGACCAACTGGCAGATATGCCGCCGGGCAATGCCAGATGCCCGGGGGCGGATAATGTACTGGAAAATTATGACCCGGACCTTCCAGCTCAGCTTGGGCCAGTGAATTTTCCCAGCCGATGTAATGATCGGGAAAATCAATCGCCGTCAGCGGATAAGAATGCTTGTCGGTCACAAACATCTGCAAAGCCTGCCCCAACTGTCGCTCGTTGTTGGCGCAGTGGATTCTTTGGGCTCTGCCTTTCGTCTTGGAAACTGCCGTCAATAACAATGCCGCCAAAATTCCGATGATCGCCAAAACGACCAGGAGTTCCGTCAGCGTGAATCCTGAAAAATTCTTCCGCATATTTCTACATTAAAGGATATTGCCGCCAGCTTATGCGTATTACAAATAAGCCGCTGAACAGCTCAAAACTGAGCCGTACTACCTGCGATGCCAACCGCGTGGCTTCAGTGATTAGTCAAACCATAAAATTTTCGCATTCATCCATGCATGACCAACGAATGAAGGAACACCGCTAAAAGCGCCCACCCCAAGGGGCCGAATCTTAACGCAATCAGGCTCAAGGCTGCCACCACCAGCAATAAAACATAAGCAAACCCCGTAACCATCTCACTCGCTCGCCAATTATGGACAAAAAATTGCACCGGAACGAGGATGAACATGCCGAACATCACGACGCGAGCGATCCGATAAGCCCAGCCTCTGACTCGTATGATGTGGTTATCAGGTATCATCGCTCAAATGTTCTCAAAGATTGATAAAGACGTGGGCCAGGTCGCAAAATAAAAATAGTTTTGGCCTTAAGGCAAGCAATTTCCTCGAAAGCGAAAATTTGTTGCAGGTTGAAAATCTGTTTCCTCCTCCTCATCGTCGTCCTCGTCCTCGCTCTCGTCTCTTAACCACCAAGCCCATAAAAAAATTTAGACAGAATTACAGAATCATCAGAATTTACCGGGTGAAAATAAGTCCAACATCATTCTGATCATTCTGTAATCCTGCCTAAAAAACCTTGGTGCCTTCGTGTCTTGGTGGTTTAATTCGCGTCATGCCGGACATTGTTCATGCCCTCCAGAATGGTAGCGCCAGTCTGTGGATTTTCATCCCCGTAGCCATCCTGCTGGGTGCCCTGCACGGGCTCGAGCCGGGCCATTCAAAAACCATGATGGCCGCGTTCATCATCGCCATCCGCGGTACGATCAGCCAAGCCGTGATGCTCGGACTCGCCGCTGCGATTTCACATTCGCTGATCATCTGGGTCCTCGCCGCCGGCGCGTTGCACTTTGGCAATCAATTGAATGCTGAATCCGTCGAGCCTTACTTGCAATTAGGGTCCGCCGTCTTGATCCTCGCCCTTGCCATCTGGATGTTCCTGCGTACCCGCCGGGAACTTCACGCCGCCCACCATCACGAGCATGGGCACCACCATGAACACGGTCACCATCATGGGCATGGCCATCGCCACGAACACGGACATCACCATGAGCATGGTCATCATCATAGCGAACACTTCATTCTCGATTTTGGGCATGGCAAATTGGATCTGACCGTTTTTGAAGCAGGCGTGCCGCCCGTTTTCCGGATTCATCCGCCGCGCGGAATCAAACTACCCGACGCACGGGATATCAAATTGGAAACTGTGCGGCCCGATGGTGCACGCCAGATTTTTCAATTCACCAGCAAAGGTGATTTCCTTGAATCCACCGACGCCATCCCCGAACCGCATGAGTTCGACGCCACGGTGACGTTGGGCCATGGCAATCACACCCACACCTGCTCCATCGAATTTCGCGAGGACGATCATCACCACCACCATGATCATCAGGAACAGGGTCATCATCATGAAGCCAAGGCCGACGCTGAATTTCAAGATGCCCATGAACGCGCCCACGCGCAGGACATCGCGCAACGATTTGCCGGACGCACGGTGACCACCCCGCAGATACTGCTCTTTGGCATCACCGGCGGATTGATGCCCTGCCCCGCAGCTTTCACGGTGCTGCTCGTGTGTTTGCAACTGAAACGCGTAACGCTGGGGATTGCCTTGGTTGGGGCGTTCAGCTTTGGCCTGGCACTCACAATGGTGACCGTGGGTGTGGTCGCGGCCTGGAGCGTGCGCCACGCCGAAAAACATTTCAAAGGTTTCGGCGAAATGATGCGGCGCGCACCTTATATTTCTTGTGTCGTCTTGGTCCTGCTCGCCACCTACATGGCTTGGCACGGCTGGCACGCACTTCCCGTCGCCAAATGATTTTGCTATCTCGGTGGGGCGAGACTCCATCGAGCCCTAACTAGTTTTGCGGGAGTTTTGAGTTTTTAATTTTGAGTTTTAAGTTAAAGGCTTTTGCCTGCAAAGGCAGATGGATTTTGACACAATTACAGAATGATCAGAATAGTGTTGGATTAAACGCGGAAAACGAAGCCCAAAGCCCAAAGCCCCGAGCCTAAGGCCTCCTGCTTAATGCTACTTAACTTGTCCTTTTCAGCCCGAAATTTCGCTTATATAGCGATGACGCACTATTCCAACTAAAAGCAATCGCATGGATGAATCGGAAATGATTGATGTGGAGGTGTTTACCGCGGCGGTCCAACTCCCGGACGACGCCCGTTCAGTCTATTTGCAGCAGGCTTGTGGCGGCGACCACGCCCTACGACAACGAGTGGAGGCTTTGCTGAACGCGCACAGCGTCGCCCCGGAATTTCTCGAACAACGGCCGCCGGGCGCTGGAACGCGCTTTACGGGTGCGGGAGAACGGGCTGGCGATTGGGTTGGACGTTACAAATTATTACAGCAAATCGGCGAAGGCGGGTGCGGCGTGGTCTTTATGGCTGAACAGGCCGAACCGGTACATCGCAAGGTGGCGTTGAAATTGGTGAAACCGGGCATGGATACCAAGACCGTGATCACCCGGTTTGAAGCGGAACGCCAGGCTTTGGCCATGATGGACCATCCGAACATCGCGGGCGTGCTGGACGCCGGCGTGACCGCGAACGGCCGGCCCTATTTCGTGATGGAACTGATCCGCGGCATCAAGATAACGGATTATTGCGACCAGGCTTCCGCCACGATTGAAGAACGCCTGGAGCTGTTCATCCAAATCTGCGATGCCGTTCAGCATGCACATCACAAAGGCATCATCCATCGCGACCTCAAGCCCTCCAATCTTTTGGTGGCCGGATTGCCCGACGGCCGGCCGCTGCCCAAAGTCATTGATTTCGGTATCGCCAAGGCAACCAACGGACAGCGTCTGGCCGATAAGACATTATTCACGGAATTCGAGTTGCTGATTGGCACGCCCGCTTACATGAGTCCGGAACAGGCGGCGCTAGCCAGTGTGGATGTTGATACGCGAAGCGATATTTACAGCCTCGGGGTGTTGCTCTACGAGCTACTGACGGGAACGACGCCCTTTGACACGCGTGAACTGCTGGAGTCAGGCATTGACGAAGTTCGCCGGGTCGTTTGCCACGTGGAACCAGCCCGGCCCTCGACCCGGGTCAGTGCCCTGGCAGCCGATAAACTGACCAGCATGTCCACCTCGCGTCAGGTGACGCCGCCCAAGCTGATCCGCCAATTGCGCGGCGATCTGGATTGGATCGTGATGAAAGCGATGGAGAAAGACCGCGCCCGACGTTATTCGACCGCCAATGCTTTGGCAATGGACGTTCGCAGATACCTTGAAGGCGAGGCGATCATCGCCCGTCCACCGAGCACTCTTTACAAACTGCAAAGAACGGTGCGGCGCCACAAACTGGCATTCGCCGGACTGGTGGCCATGTTAGTTTTGCTGGTGGCCTGCCTGATCGTCACAGGAAAACTCTTGCAGTCCCAGCGACAAATGCAGCGTGAATTCGAGGTGGTTCGCGCCGAAAGTGCCGGGTCATTTGCCCAGTTTGGCACTCACTGGAGCGAGGCAGGCGACGCATACCGGACCGCCCTGCGGCTGCAGATCAAGTATTTTGGACCGGATAATCCGCGGGCAGCCGCCTTGCAGAGCGCCGCAGTGGGTACGCTCGTATTTGCCAACCGGCGCGCGGAAGCGGAAAGCCTGCTGGAGGAGATCCATATCTCGCCTAAATATGGCTGGCCGCAAAGGGCTGATTGGCTCAAGTGGCATGCCGATACGCTGGCGCGCGCCGGACACTGGCCCGAAGCGTTGGAGGAGACGGCTCTGGCAGTAAAAAGCAATCCCATTCCCGCCCAATTTCATTTATTTGCCACGCTGCTCGTACAGAATAATGATACGAACGGCTACCGCAAAATGTGCGTCGAGATCATCACGCGTTTCTCGGGTGCCACCAATCCGTTCGATATGGACAAAGTGGCCAAAGATTGCCTGATTCTCCCGGCCTCCGGGGTGGATCTGGCGGTCGTGAGCAAGCTTGCCCAAAGCGCTATCGCTCACGGCAAGAACTCTGGTGGATACACCTTTCTTATGTGTACCCGGGCACTGGCAGATTATCGCCTGGGACATTTTCAGGAGGTCGTGGACGAAATGCCGGCCATCTTGAAAAATCCTTTTCCCTATACTCAAGCTGAAGCCTCCGCCACTCTGGCAATGGCTCAGTTCAAGTTGAATCACATCAACGAAGCGCGGGCGGCTTTGGACCACTGCGCCAAAGTGGCGGAAAAACAGTTGCCGCCCGCCGGCAGTCCCGACTTAACCAACGATTGGCCCGATTGGATTATCGCTCACGCTCTGTTGCAAGAAGGAAAAAGTTTGATCGAAGGGAAAACTTCTTCGGCCGGGAATCATACCTGACATGCGTATTACTGCCCCATTTCCCGCACGCGCGCCCAGCGTGACAGAAGGTGATCACGTTTCGCATGTCCCATCGGCCGCGAATGGCGTAAACTCATTCCCGGATCAAATCCGCGCAAATAAAATGAAGGATGCCACCGTCATGCTGGAGGCTATTGAGCGAGGCGACCCCAAAGCGGCCACCGACTTTCTCGATTTGGTTTACCATGAGTTAAGGCAATTGGCGGCCCATAAAATGGCGCAGGAAGCACCCGGCCAGACACTTCAATCAACTGCGCTGGTCCATGAGGCCTGGCTTAAACTCATCGGTGATCAAGATCGGAAGTTCAAGGATCGCACCCACTTCTTTGCCGCCGCCGCCGAAGCCATGCGCCGGATTCTGATTGATCGCGCGCGCAAACGAAAAGCCGAGCGGCACGGCGGCGGACAGGAACGGGCGTTATTTGAGGAAGATATTCTTTCGACGCCGGAAGCTGAGGAACAATTGCTGGCCGTGAACGACGCCTTGGAAAGACTCGCCTTGAAACATCCCCTGCCCGCCAAGGTAGTGAACCTCCGCTATTTCGCCGGCATGACCAATGAGGAAGCCGCAGAATTGATGGGCATCTCCGTTTCCAGCGTCAAAAATTATTGGACCTTCGCCAAAGCGTGGCTATTTAATGAGATCAGCCGAGATTAAGGCGAGGTGAGTATGCTCAATCTCATTTTTATAACATTCAACACTCAACATTTAACATTCAACGTCCAAGGACGCGTGGCCACATTG
>DASYEY010000251.1:0-5254 GCA_036498725.1 Verrucomicrobiia bacterium
TGCCTTCCGGTTTGATTTGTGCTACAACGGTCATCTCAGACAAACTGTAGTGCAAAGATTATGTGTGGCATTATCGGATATATCGGTAAGAAATCGGCGTCGCCCATTCTCCTCGAAGGGTTGAGAAGGCTCGAATATCGCGGCTATGATAGTGCCGGCGTGGCGATTATCGATACCGTCGACCTGAGTATCCGGAAGAAAAAAGGCAAAATTGACGAGGGGCTGGCGCGCGTATTGAAAGCGCAGCCGGCGGAAGGTTGCATGGGCATCGGCCACACGCGCTGGGCCACCCACGGCCCGCCCGCGGACGAAAATTCCCACCCGCACCTTGACCAGACCGGAAAAATCGCGGTCGTGCACAACGGCGTGATTGAAAATTACGACCGGCTAAAAAGCAAACTGGTGAAGCTGGGGCACGTCTTCCAATCCAGCACGGACACAGAAGTCCTGGCGCATTTGATTGGCGAGCATTTTGAGAAACATCGCGGGAAAAACGGCAACTCCAATCCGCTCGCGCTCGCGGTGTGCGATGCGTTGCGCGAAGTGATTGGCACGTACGGCCTCGCGGTTATCAGCGCTGACCAGCCGAATACAATTATCGGCGCGCGACGCGGGTCGCCGCTGATCATTGGCATCGGCAACGGCGAAAATTTTGTTGCGAGCGATGCAAACGCCATCGTCGCGCACACGCGCGAAGTTGTTTACCTGAACGACTACGATGTGGCGACGATTACGCCAGACCGTTTCGACGTGCAAAATCTCGGCACCGACACGGCCACAGTGCAGATCAGCAAACTGGAATTTAATTCCCAGGATGCCGAGCGCGGAGAATATGCGCATTACATGCTCAAGGAAATTTACGAGCAACCGCGCACCGTTGAAAATGCCTTGCGCGGGCGTATTGATTTCGAAGGGGCCACGGCAAAGTTTGGCGGTTTAAACATGACGCCGGCTGAATTGCGGTCGATTGATCGCATCGTGATTGCCGCCAGCGGCACGAGTTGGCATGCGGCGTTGGTTGGCGAATATTTGATCGAAGAGCTCGCTCATCTGCCGGTGGAAGTGGAATTCGCGCACGAGTTTTGTTATCGCAACGCGCCGTTGGAGCAGGGGACGGTGCTGATCGTTGTTTCGCAATCCGGCGAAACGGCGGACACACTGGCCGCATTGCGCGAAGCCAAGCGACGGGGCCATCCCGCACTGGCCATCATCAATGTCGTCGGCAGCACGATTGCCCGCGAAGCCACCGGCGGCATCTACATGCATGCCGGGCCGGAAATCGGTGTGGCATCGACCAAGGCATTTGTTTCCACGATTACGATTCTATCATTGCTGGCAGTTCACCTCGGAAGAATGCGGATGTTGTCGTCCAATCGCGCGCTGGAAGTATTGCGCGCGCTCGAAGCGGCGCCGAAACAGGTTGAAGCGATCCTGGCGCAGGCCGGCAAAATAAAGGAGCTCGCGCTGAAGTATGCCAAGGCCGACGACTTTTTCTTCCTCGGACGCGGTTACACGTTCCCGATCGCGCTCGAAGGCGCGCTGAAGCTCAAAGAAATTTCGTACATCCACGCCGAAGGTTATTCCGCGGCCGAGATGAAACACGGACCGATCGCGTTGATTGATGCGAATACGCCCACGGTTTTCCTCGTTCCGCAGGATTCAATGTATGACAAGACCATGGCGAATCTCGCCATGATTCGCGCGCGCAAGGGTCCGATCATCGCGGTCGCCACCGAAGGCGATGAACAAATCAAGACCGTCGCTGACGACGTGATTTACCTGCCGAAAACAACGGAGCCGGTCTACCCGCTGCTTGCGAGCATCCCGCTGCAATTGTTTGCGTACTACATCGCCGTCGCGCGCGGTTGCGATGTGGACAAGCCCCGGAATCTTGCGAAGAGCGTGACGGTCGAATGATTGATTTTGGTTGTTGTGAAAAATTTGTCCCCTGAAAATGAAGTCGTGAACAGGTGAGTGAAGTTGTGAACGGTGAAAAATAGTCGCGAACAAACTTCGGCACCCAAAGTTTCAGTTTTCGGAAGATTAGGCGAGTTTTGGCAATCTCAATCATCGCCCAGGAAGATTGTGACCGTAGCCCGGATACAGAGCACGTTTGTGTAAATCATGCCAACCAAGGTCTCGCGATCAGCGCCTGGCTGATTAAACCTCTCCAGATCTTCGTCGATTAGCGCGGCAAACTCGGTCAAAGCGATATTGATCCACCGCATCCGTGATGCTTTGGGTAAAGGCATACGAGAATCGCATGACGAACGGGCTGCTCCATTCACAAAAATCCGCTGCCGTACGCGTGGTGCAACAGGTGCATTATTCCGTGCATAATGAGAACAGCATTGATCTCGTTTTGTTCCTCAATGGCATTCCGGTCGCCACCGTGGAATTGAAACCGATTTGCCACGAGATTATTTCAAACGGATCCAACCGCCAATATGAAAAATGAGTGATCGAAATTCGAGGCGCATCTTAATTTCGGCGATGTCAATAACTCACTTTTACAACCTTTCCCCACAAGATTCGGTTCGCTTTGGCGTCGCAAATTGTGTGCGTCTTTCAGCTGAACGTTGCATATTTGATAATTCCCGATCAAAATCCGACATCAATACTTTGAAATAACCCTTTCCTCCGCTTTTTTTGAGCATGAATCGGAGACTTGGCACAACTTCGGCTCCCAAAACACTTCCAGCGCAATTCTAAACCTTTAAAAAGCTGCAAATGCGGAATAATGGTCGTTTATGAAATCAGATTATTCTTGTTTAAAACTGGGTTTAGTTATGGGGCTGTGCTTGATAGTTTGCTCCGGTCCGGTGAAAGCCGCTGGTTATGCGCTGAGCTTCAATGCTACCCAGGGCCAGACCGTCAATATCCCGCACATGGCGGCCCAGAATGGTTATCCGTTTACCGTGATGTGCTGGTTTCAAGAACCCGCCGGCAGCAGTGGTGGTGGTGCGCTCGTCAACAAATACGTTTCGAGTTCATATAACGGCTGGATGATTGCCATCGGCGGGCAGTTACACGCCTTTTATTACCGCGACGGCAGCGACTTTATCGGGAACACAGGCGCGGGGGCCGTCAACGACGGGCTTTGGCATCAAGGTGCATTTGTGGTGGATGCGGGCGGCGGCCATCTATACCTGGATGGCGTGTTGAAACAAACCGTGGCTTGGACCGGCACGCCGGGAGCTTCCACGACGACTAATCCCATCGTGTTGGGGCTCTATCCCGGCGATAGTTATTATTCGGGCCAGCTTGATGAAGTCAGTGTTTGGAACGTTGCGCTGACACAATCTCAAATTCAGACTTACATGCACCAAGCTCTGATTGGCACGGAAACAGGCTTGGTTGATTATTATCAACTCAATGAAGGCGCCGGCACTAATATTTATGACGCCACCGTGAACGCAGATACTGGAACTTTCTCCCCAAATCCACCGACGTGGGTTCTGTCGCCCGTGCTGGAACCCCAACTGGGCGCTACCAATCTGGTGGAAGGGCCAAGCGCTGGAAATGACAGCGTGATGCTGGCTGCCAACTCGTTGACCGCCACATGGACAGCCACGGCAAACGCCAGTTGGCTGCACGTGGCCAACGCCAACGGTGTTGGTAGCACGAATTTCATCTTCAGTTTTGATGTCAATCCCGGTGTGACCCGAATTGGCACTCTCACCATCGACGGCCAAACGCTGACTGTTGTCCAGGCTGCTTCAACTTATAAGGCTGCGCCTGCGAATCCGACCACTCTGGCCTCCTCTGGACTATCTGCCCCAGCAGGCGTGTCAGTGGATAACAACGGCAATGTTTATATTGCCGACGCATATAACAACGCGATCAAAAAATGGACACCGACCAATAACGCCCTTACCACCCTTGTGGCCTCAGGTCTGAACAATCCTTTCGGAGTGGCGGTGGATAACGCGGGTAGTGTTTACATCGCCGACACGCATAATAATGCCATCAAAAAATGGACGGCGAATAATACCGTGACCACTTTGGTTTCTTCCGGGCTGAATTTGCCTTATAGTGTGGCAGTAGACAACGCCGGCAATGTTTACATCGCTGACCTCGGCAACAACGCCATTAAAAAATGGACGGCGGCGAATAATACTGTGACCACCTTGGTGGCCGCTGGACTGAATCAGCCTTACGATGTGGCGGTGGATAAAGCAGGCAATGTTTACATCGCCGACAAGGGTAACAACGCCATCAAAAAGTGGACGGCCGCCAATAATACCGTGACCACTTTGTTGACCTCAGGATTGAATCAGCCTTTCGGGGTGGCGGTGGATGGCTCGGGCAATATTTACATCGCCGATACATATAACAACGCCATCAAAAAATGGACTGCGGCCAACAATACCGTGACCACGTTGACACCTTCCGTGTTGGATGAGCTTTGGGGCGTGGCGGTAGACAGCACCGGGAATGTCTATTTTTCCGATGCTGGCCTCACTCTTGTTGACGAATTGCCACGCGCTTTCGTCGATCAAGGCCCAAAAACCGAAAGCGCCGCCGCTGGTACCGATGCGTTGCCCGCGGTCCTTCCCTCGACCGAAAACCTGAGGCCTCCTTTTGCCCCCATCAGCGACCAATCCTGGCTCACCATCAACGGCGTGACCGGTTTTTCCTTTACTGCCACCATTTCTAATCGCATGGCTAATATTACCGTGTTGGGACTACCAGTCCCAATTGTGCAAGAAGGTCCAAAAGGTTTCTTGGGCACCACCAATCTGGTCGAGGGGCCAACGGCTAGCATTGACAGTGTGGTTTTGGCGCTCGTTCCCAATGTCGCAGCTTCGTGGACGGCCACCGCCAATGTCTCATGGTTGCATTTGGCTCCTGCTTATCAGAGCGGCACTGGCAGCACCAATGTCATTTTTAGTTTCGACGCCAATTCGGGAGCGACGCGGGTTGGCACCCTGACCATTGACGGCCAAACACTCACCGTTATCCAGGCCGGCACAACTTATGTCGCTAATCCTGCCTTCACGACGACATTAGTTTCTTCAGGGCTGAGTTATCCTAACGGTATAGCGGTGGACGGTTCCGGCAACGTTTACATTGCCGACACCACCAACAACGCCATCAAAAAATGGATGGCCACCAATAATACCGTGATCACGTTGGTTTCCTCCGGACTAAATCAGCCCGTTGGAATCGCGGTGGATAACGCTGGCAACGTTTATTTTTCCGAGTACTACAACAACGCCGTCAAAAAATGGACGGCGGCGAACAATACTGT
>DASYEY010000252.1:0-6883 GCA_036498725.1 Verrucomicrobiia bacterium
GGGAATGATCCATCATAAACTGAATTTAATACCAGATCACCGGTGGTATCTTCCGTCCAGGTGGGTGTAAAATTCGTACTGCTATTAACCCCGCTGATCGGGCCCAAGCCGCTCTGATTGGCAGTGGTGACCAAAATATTACCGACGGGTGCCGGCACATTGTTCACCACGAGCGGGGCGGGCGTGCTGTATATAATCGCCGTGCTGTCGGCGGTGCTGACCGCTTTCAACCGGTAAGAACCAGCGTCGGTCAATTGCAAATTATTCAGCGTCAAAGTTCCGCTGGTGGCCCCGGGAATATCGCTCACCACATTGTTCGTGCTGATGAACTGCCATTGCACATTCACCGCTGGCGCATTGCTGAAAGCCGCGGTAAAAGCGATCTGATCACCCACCACCGTCGCCGCATAGGACGGCAACGTGTCCTGAACCAGGATCGGATTCACTCCCGATGGCGTACCTTTCACGACGATTTCAGTATAGCCTTCCCAGTTGTTTTTCGGAGCCACACTGACGTTCCAATTGATCTGGACGGCCGCAACGTTTTTCGCCAACGCTCCTGAAACCGGAATCAGGATCGTACGCGTGGCGGATTGGTGATTGGCCGGATTATTCGGATTATAGTCAAAGGTTCCGAGACTGGTGAAGACCGTGGGATTATAGATCGTCGAATAAAGCACCTGATATTTTTGTTCGTTACGACCACTGTCGCCCCAACCGCCGTAGACCGCGATGTTTGTCACATCAAAACCGTTGGCGGCAGAATTGGGCAACGTATACGTCATCGTGTCACCGGCGCCCCCAACGCCGCAACTGCACTGGGAAATACTACCGCCTACATTCACCCAATAGGGAATATAACCACCAGAACCATCTGACAAAATGGCTGGATCAGCACTCAATGGGCCGGCATTCGTGCCATAAACCGGTATATTCATGTCGAAATTACCCGTTCCGGCGATGAAAGTTCCGGGGACATCCGGGCTGGCATTCGTCAACGAACCCAAAATCAAATCGTTCGCCGTATCCACCGTCCAGGTCGGATAAAAATTTGTGCTGGCGTTGACCGGGCTAAGCGGTCCCTGCCCGGATTGCTCGGCATAGTTCATGATGACATTACCTACGGCGACGGGTGTGCTGTTAACCACCAGCGGAGCCGCCGAGCTATACGACGGCGACGCCGCGCCATTGGTGGCATTCAGGGCTTCCAAACGGTAGGACCCACTGTCGCTCACTTGCACATTGTTAAGGGTCAAGGTCGCGGAGGTCGCCCCCGGAATATCGCTCACGACGCTGCTCGCATTGATGAACTGCCATTGCAGGCTGGCCGGGGGAGAATTGCTGTAGGCGGCCGTGAAAACAACCTGGTCACCAACCACCGTCGCCGCGTAAGCAGGCAGTACGTCCTGAGACAAAAGCGGAGATGGCGGCGGTGGCGGGGTCGCCGTGTCTTGACCCTGCACAATGATTTCAGAATAACCCTGATAACCATTATTAAAGCTGCCGGCCGAAGGCGGGCTGCTGAAATCAAATTTAAGATTGGCCACTCCGCCGGCTAGCGCCGCACCCGTTGAATTAAAGATCGCGACCCGATTTGCCTGGGCGCTGCCACCACCGTTTTCAGACAAAACCCCCGGCCAGTAAAAAACCGTGGTAATAGGGATAAAGGTAGTGGGCGCTGCGATGGTGGAATAAGAAAGCGTATAATATTGACCGAAGCGACCGGTATCACCCCAACCGCTATAAACCACAATGTTAGTCACATCCGTGCCGTTTACAACATTCGTCAGCGTGTAGATCAACGATGTGCCACCGCTGGCGCCGCAAGTGGCAAAGCCGCCAAGGGTGCCTGATTTTCCAATCGCGCCATCCGTTAAAACCGGCAGGCCGCCGGAAGATTCCAGAGCAAAACTTCCGCTGGAAGAACTGGGCAACAATCCTGCGATCAAGTTGGGCGTTTCCGCAGTCCAGGTCGGCGTGAGTGGATTTGATCCACTTTGGTTTGCGGTCGTGACGGCAACCGCAGAGACCTTGCTGGTGGCCGCAGTTCCTTCCACCGTAATGGCCCCAATCCCGCAAAAACCATTTTCCACGCTCGGAAAATTCAAAATAAATTCGACGGCGGCAACATTCGCCGCAATCTGCCCGCCCGCAACCGCGTTTTTAATAATTGCCTGATTGGCAATCGGGGTGTTATTCGGGGTCGCTGGATTATAATTGATGGTCGTCAGATAGATGAAATTGGTCGGATTGGCAGCCGTGGAATACAAAACGGTAAAGCCCAGGGCATCGCGGCCATTATTCGCCCAACCACCATCCACCGTGATGTTCGTAAGATTATAACCATTGGCGGAAGCCGGAAGCGTGTAAATCAGCAATGAACCCGCGCCGCTGCCGTTACCGTAAGTCACATAATTGGTGCTGGTGGTGTTGTTGCCGACAATCGTTGCCGGGATTTGATTAATTGCCAAACTGCCGCCCGCAGTGAGTGAATTGACATTCCGGCCGGCTACTTCCAAAGTAAAATTTCCGGTGGCAGTCGTGGGCACCAACCCCGCGATCAAGCTGTCGGTGGCAGGCGTCCAGGTCGGGGTGAACGGCCAGGTGTTCGCCGTGCCCTGCTGGCTGGAGGTCGCCACGGTCAACTGTGCTGAAGCGGAACTGGCCAGCGTCAACGACGCCCCGAATAGCAGGCCGGCCGCTATCTTCCCGAGTTGTTTTATGTGATGGTTTTTTGGGTTCATATTGATTTCAGAGGTCGCCGTTTTATTCGCACGCTGGGTTCAATCCGCCGGCAGAACGGTTTAAAAGCCTGATGGCCGCTCTGCTTTTAGTCTGGTTCATAGTCACACAAACGCCAAAGCATGGGCCCTGGTGCGTTGTGGTTTATTAGTTGGTTCAGATTGACTATAAGTAAAAAAAATTTCCTGCATATCCCCAAACAGGGTTAAAAGGGCATCACCGAAATCGGTGATGGTCGGAAGTCGCGGGAAACTTAACCAACAAGCACAGAGGAGTCAGAATCCAGAAGTCAGAATACCACGCCACCAGCAATCGTATTGCCATTCATTCTCCTGCTCATCGTCGTCCTCGTCCTCGAATTTGAATTTTCACTGAAAGCGAGGATGAGGACGACGACGAGGAAGAAGACGAGATATGCGAAGAAGAAAGACGGGCAAGAAAAAAGGCGCTCTGGAAACCAGAGCGCCTTGGTGAAATCGGGAAGAATTATTTCTTCGCGCCGAGGATCGCGTCCTTCGCGGCTTTCGCAACGCGGAACTTCACGACCTTCTTGGCCTTGATCTGGATCGTTTCGCCAGTGGCCGGATTACGGCCGACGCGCGCTTTGCGATTGACCAACACCAATTTGCCCAAACCAGGCAAGGTGAATGTGTCTTTGGCGTGCTTGTACGCGAGGGCTGCCAATTGGTCGAGAATTTCAACCGCTTGTTTTTTGGTCAGACCGTTGTTTTCAGCGACGAGCGCTGCAATTTGAGCTTTAGATAATGCTTTAGCCATAATTTATATTTAATTGTCGAACCCGCATTAAACCGGTTTAAATCACGTTCGCCAAGAATATTTTTTACTAATCGCATTGATTTATCAAATGCCCGCGCACTTCCCGTCACGGAATACACTTGGCAAAACCAGTTGAAAAAGTTTGAATCTCCCGCTTGAAATTGACCGCCCCAAACTCAACTAAAAACCTGATCGTCCAGCTGGGCTCGATCCTCGAACCCTTGCGGCTCGCCGAACTTTTTCCCGGGCCGCAATCACTGGAAGTGGAATTGGGTTGCGGGGACGCGTCCTTTCTCGCGGAATACGCCCGGCGTAATCCGGGGAAAAACCTCATCGGCGTTGAGCGCTTGCTTGGCCGCATCCAAAAGCTTGACCGCAAAGGCCAGCGCCTGGGTTTGACCAATACCCGGGGCGTACGCATTGAGTCGGCTTATTTTCTGCAATACCTTTTGCCACCAAATTCCGCCGCGGCCATCCACATTTATTTTCCTGATCCGTGGCCGAAGAAAAAACATCGCCGCCATCGGCTGATCAATGACCAGTTCCCTGCCCTCGCACGGATGGCGCTGGCCGCTGGTGGCACAGTTTTTCTACGAACGGATGATCTGGATTACTTTCAGCAGATGAATGAAGTCTTTGCTGCCGCGAGGGAATTTGAAAAAGTTGAAACTCCCGCCGCGCTCGCTGAAATCACGACGGACTTCGAACGCGGGTTCAATGCCGAAGGCATTCCCACCCAACGAGCGGCCTACCGGCTGAAATCTTGATTGGACCTGCTTTGTAGAAAGTATAGTTACGGCAAGTTGAAAAATCTCCAATCCAGAAAAAACATTCAACGTCCAATACCCAAGGACGTGTGGTCAGGCTGCCTTCGAGGTTCGGCGTTGAATGTTAAATGTTGAATGTTAGTTCTACCGCATCTCTCCCTTGCAAAAAAGATACGAGGAAGCTCCACCAGCCATCCAAACATTTCCACCAGCAGATCACACATCAATCACCGGACCACCGCCATCGTTCCGGTCTTTCCGGTTATTTGGCGGCGTGGGCGGACGCTGGCTTTGCACCTGTACCCGCGCATTGCCGGTCATGATGTTCAAAATAACCGAAAAAATACTGATCAAGATGGCTCCCAGAAAGGCATAGCCGAAGGAAAATTTACCGTCACTGCCGGTGATGTTGAAGAACGGCAACAGGCCGGTCATCAGCCAAAGCAACAAGGCATTGATGACCAGCGTAAACAATCCAAGCGTGAAGATGAGCAGCGGCAGGGCGATGAGCATCAGGATCGGCCGGACGAACGCATTCAATATCCCCAATAAAAAAGAGGTGATCAGCAAGTTCTGCCAGCGCTCGCCATAAGTGATATGGTTGTGCAAAATTTCCACCGTCATCAATACGGCCGCCGTATTGATGATCCAGCTTTGCAAAAAGCGCAGTAATTTTTTCTTGTCCGGCTGCATACGTTCTAAACAGCCTTGCAAATTGCTTCACTTCACGACGAAAAACAAGAAACGATTTTTATGGATTCGCGCCAGTTTCCCCGCCAGATTTCCCGCACGCATGAAAACAATTTTCTCCATTCTCTTCTTGTCCGTGGTCGTGGCGTCCGCCGCCGACAGTGTCATCGCCCCGGGCGCCACGCTGAAGAAATTGGCCGGCGACTTTGCCTTCACGGAAGGGCCGACGGGTGACAAGGCGGGAAATCTATTTTTCGTGGATCAACCAAACGACCGCATCATGGAATGGAGCACTGCCGGCAAGCTCACCACGTTTCTTCAGCCATCCGGCTATGCGAACGGCATGATGTTCGAGGCCAGCGGCAATCTCATCGCCTGTGCCGACGAGCACAACCAGCTTTGGTCCATCACCCCCGATAAAAAAATCTCCGTCCTCGTCACCAACTACGCTGGCAAATACTTGAATGGCCCGAACGATGTCTGGGTGGCGCCCAATGGCGCGATGTACTTGAGCGACCCTTTCTATAAACGCACCTGGTGGGATCATAGCGTGATGGCGTTGACGAACGAAGAGGTGTTCTACCTTTCACCCGACCGGAAAAAATTGCAGCGCGTGACGGATGATTTGAAAAAACCCAACGGTATCACGGGCACGCCAGATGGAAAAAACCTGTACGTTTCCGACATCCGTGCCGGGCAAACGTGGCGTTACGACATCCAGCCGGATGGTTCGCTGACCAATAAAACATTCTTCTGCGCGCTCGGTTCTGACGGCATGACCATTGATGAGGAAGGCAATCTTTACCTGACCGGCAAAGGTGTGAGCATCTTTGATAAAACCGGCAAACGGATCGAACATATTGACGTAGCCGAAAACTGGTCGGCCAATGTTTGTTTCGCCGGCCACGATCGTAAAACCCTTTTCATCACCGCCAGCCCTTCGCTCTATTCCATCCAAATGCGTGTCAAAGGTGCGAATGCAGCCAAATGATTTTGTTTTAGACAGTCTCTTACAACGAAAGCAATTCAGCAGCTGCTGCCATCGTTTCGCACGTGGCCGTCTGCGGCCGGTTTTTGTAATGGAAAGCCGAAATGATGTTCATGCCGATGTCTTTGCTGGGATCCGGAATTATCCGAACCACCAGCCCAACGCCGCGTTGTTCAAGCAATTCCATTGTGCGCCCGATCTCCGGCACGCACGCGGTGTCCATGGATTCCATCTGGCTCAGGTCGGCAAGCACCCGGAAGCCCGGAGATAATTCCGCCAACATCGCCGCCAAGTCGGGGGCATTGCTCTGGAGATCGCCCTCGCTGACCTTCCCGATGTAACTCAGATACAACAATTGCTTCGTCTTATTCGTCGTCGCTAAAAACATAGTCAGAATATCTTTTAAAAATTCAGGTTGAAGCTGCGATCTTAGCCCGACATTTCAATCGGCGACCTCGCGATGATTCCTTCGAATTTGAGCGTTGAATGTTAAATGTTGAATGTTTCTTTTTACTACGTCCGCAGCCGCTTTTCCGCTTCCTCATTGGACAGCTTATCCTTTGCACGCAACACGGCCATGCCTACCACCGGCGGATAGGCCTGGTCTTTCTTCATGCGCGGCTCGACGTATTCGATGATCTCGAACAACAAGGCGTTCGCCGCTTCGTATTGCAAACCGGTCAACTTGGTGATGTAACGCGTGGCGCGGTCGATGAGCTTCAAGTTGCTGGGCACGACCCACACCATGTAATTGCCCATCACACGTCCCAGCCGGACCATCGTGCAGGTGGAAAGCGCGTTGAAGACCAGCTTCACGCCGACGCGGGTCGGTGCGCGGAGTAAAAATGTGTCCATCGGCAGCGGAACAGAAATGGAAAGGCCGCCCGGATTCGCCCGCGCAATGACGTCGCGATTTTCC
>DASYEY010000253.1:0-16965 GCA_036498725.1 Verrucomicrobiia bacterium
GAGCAAAAGCGCACGTCATTGGCCCCATTGGTTTAGATTCCAGCTTGGTCTGGCCACGTTGAAATCCTGGCTTTCTCCATCCAGCTGGCCTTATCGGCGGCGTCTTAAAAGAACAAATCAGCACGAGGATGAGGACGAAAATGTAGGTGCCAATCATCCTCATTGTCATCCTCGTCCTCGTTCTCGTCTTAATTCCCAAGTTTGCTTGATGGTTTCATGTCCCCCCTCCAAAGAGGGAGTGGGCAATGCCAGGTTGAGTCTGTAAAGTCGCCACCATCACACACCCCTATGAACGAAGAAAATCATCGTCGCCATCCGTTATGGTCAAATTGTCCGCGAATGCAAAATCCATGTCGTTTTCTTCTGCCAGCGAGTGAAAAATCAGTGCCCTGCCAACCTTAAACGCCTCACCACGACCGTCGAACCACGCTATGAAACAACCTTCCGGAACCTTTTTTGAAACCCTCACAAAATACCAGCGAGCCGTTTCCGTGTCTGGCCTGTGTCCAGCCGCCTTATTGATGGCGGGCTTGGTTTGCTTGCTGCCGGGGAATACCCGGGCTGCGAATGGCAGTTGGACAAATGACGCCAGCTCCAACTGGAGCGACGTGACGAGTTGGAGTCCGAATGTGGTGCCGGGAACCACCGCCGGGGATATTGTCAGTCTGACCAACAACATCTCGGCGGCTCGCACGGTCACGATTGATTCCGGTGGATTTCCAGTTATGGGCACGTTGAACATCGGTGATTCAACTACCGCCTTTTTTGCCTTTACGTTGACGGCTGCTGCCGGGGAAGGCCTGATTTTAGACAATGGCGGAAATGGCGCGCATATCGTGCAACCGGTCACGACGGCCAGCGATGTCATCTCTACGCCGATCTTGTTGCAGGATAATTTGACGGTCACCAACAAATCCACCCTGACCATTTCTGAAGGAATTTTTGACGATGGTAATGGCCGGTCGTTGACCAAGACTGGTGCGGGTAAATTAACGCTCTCCGGAACGACGGCAAATGCTTACACCGGGCTGACCACGGTTTCAGCCGGGGTATTGTCCCTGGTAAAAACTGCCGGTCTTAATGCCGTGCCGGGCGACATCTTAGTGACGGGTACCGGACAATTGGCTTTGGGAGCGAACAATCAGGTGGCGGATACGGCCAACGTCACGCTCAACAATGTTTCCCCGGCCAGCACCGCCACGGTGTGGCTGGAAGGCGGTTTTTCGGAAACGGTCAATAATTTCACGAACATCTCGCTCACTGGCAGCGACATGGGTGGTTTGACCATTAACGGCACGCTGTATATCCCCATGTCCGGCACCGGCACGGGGGCGTCGGGAACGAACACAGCCAGCCGCGTCAACAGCGCGAAGGTAACGACGGTGGGAACGGCCATCTTCAGCGGCGGCACGATTTGGGTGTTGAGCGGACAAACCGGTTCCAGCACTTTCAATGTCGGTGGCGGCGGATTATTCCTGACCAACGCAACTATCCGGTTCGGCAACGATTCGGCACCCGGCACCTTTGTCACTTTGATGAGCTTGGGCGGCGATTTAACGGCTTCCGGGACAAATCCTCTCAATATCGGTCCGATTTTTACAACCCGCGCGAATGCGCAGATTGACCTTGGCGGCGTGACGCGGAACTTCAATATCGTGGATGGCAGTACGACGATTGACCCGGTAATCCAAAACGGCGGGCTTAATAAAACAGGCAACGGCACCTTGACACTTTCCGCCACGAACACTTACACCGGCGGCACCACGGTTACGGGCGGCACCTTGGCATTGAAAGGCGGCGGCACCCTGGCCAGTTCGCAGATCAGCGTCACCAGCGCCGGATTCAGTCTCGCCAGCGCCACCAATTCGCTGGTCATCAACAATAATTTCAACCTCAACACTGCGACTTTATCTTTAACGCCGAATCCCGCTTTGACCAATATCGTGGTTGCCAATCTGAATATCAGCGGCGCGACGAACCTGATCAATATCGCCTCAGTTCCGGGCTTGAATTATCCGGCGCAGATCCATCTGATCAGTTACACCACGGCCAGCGGATTGACGAATGCGAACAACACGTTTGTGAACCTTGGTTTGACCTTGCCGACGGCGGGCAATCCGGCGGGTTATCTGACCAATAATGCTGCCAACAATTCTGTTGATCTGGTTTTGACGGCCGGGCCGGCGCCGATCATCCCGGTCACCTGGCGGGGAAATGTCAACGGCAACTGGGATCTGACGACCTCAAATTGGGTCAACTCGGCCAGTCCGGCGACCGCCAATAATTTTGCGAACAGCGCGCTGACGGTGTTCGATGACACCGCCACGGGCACCACCACGATCAATCTGACCACGAATGTTTTCCCCGGCAGCCTATTGGTCAGCAACTTGGCTCAAACCTACGTCTTCACAGGCGCGGGTGGCGTCGGCGGCACGGTTGGTTTGAATAAACAAAATTCCGGCACACTGGTGGTTGATAACACCGGCACAAATAATTTCTCCGGCGCGATCATCATCGCGGGCGGCGTGGTGCAGATCGGTAATAACGACACCAACGGCAGTTTGCCGGCGACAACTTTGATCACCGACAATGGTTCGCTTGCCTTAAATCGTACGGACAACAAGCTTGTTCTCTCCAATGCCATCGCCGGCACCGGTTCCATTTCCAATAACAGCAGCGGCACGGTAACCCTGTCCGGAATCATTTCAACCACCGGTGCGGGCGCGACCGTGGTCAATAATAGCGGCGTCATGGTTTTGGCCGGCGCAAATACTTACCTTAATGGCGCGACCATTATCAATGGCGGCATCCTCCAGATCAACGCGGCGGCGAACATGGGTGATAAGAGCAGTCCATTCACCATCAATAACGGCACGTTGGAAGTGACGACCAACGTCTTTGCGACCAGCCGGCAGTTCTTCCTCGGTAGTGCCAATAGCACGATTCAAATGGACTTGGGGGCAAATCTGAATCCGAGCAGTGCCTTGACGGGCTTCGGTTTTTCCGGCACAGGCACTTTAAACAAGACTGGTCCCGGTGTGTTGTGGTTGTCCGGCGCTAATAATTATACTGGCGATACGGTCATCAGTGCGGGAACTTTGTTGCTAACGGGAACCGGCACGTTGGGCAGTGGTGCTTACGCGGGCAATATCACTGATAACGGGACTTTGTTCTTCAGCAATACCGTGGCCCAGGTATTGTCGGGCGTTCTCTCGGGTGCGGGCAGTTTGACCAAGAACGCGGCAGGTATCCTGACGCTTTCAGGGGTGAACACGTTCAGCGGCAAAACCGTCGTCAGCGGCGGCACCCTGGCTTTGACGGGTTCAGCCGCATTGGCAACAACTAATCTGAGTTTGGGAGCGAACGGAATCCTGGATGTCTCCGCTCTGACTTCAGCCTTTACGCTGGGCTCCGGCCAGACTTTGAGCGGTACGGCAGCGACGGGCACCATCAATGGTTCCGTCAATTTGGGTTCGGGCAATTTGGCGGTCACCTACACCAATGGTACGCCGACACTGGCCATCGCCAACGGCAACTTGACGTTGAATAACAATGCGGCGACGGTCACAGTGAATGGCACGAATGCGCTGGCTGTGGGCAGCTATCAATTGATCGCCCCAGGAACGGCGGGAACGGTTTCCGGTTCCGTGGCCAGCTCAACGGTGACGATTTTGGGTGCGGGCGCGGGCGCGTCAGCTTCGCTCCAGATTGTCGGCGGCGGCTTGAATCTGGTGATCGCGGCGGCGCAACCGCACTTCGGCGGCATCACTCGCCTGCCAGATAATAACTTCCAACTGACGTTCACCGGACCGGCCAGTCAAACCTACACCGTTCACGCCACGACGAATCTCACGTTGACGCCGATATCCAGCTGGCCGGTGGTTGGCAGCGGAACTTTTAGTGCGGGCGCAAATACGTTCACCGACTTGTCAGCGACAAATTACTCGCAACAATTCTACAACATCACCACGCCTTGAGTGCCGCAACGTTATTAACATGAAAATCCGGAATCTTAAATCAGTCGTCGCTTCGAAATCAGCGTTCACGTTGATCGAATTACTGGTCGTCATTGCCATCATCGCGATCCTCGCGGCGATGCTGCTGCCGGCCCTGGCGAATGCGAAGGAAAAGGCCAAGCGCATCTCCTGCATGAATAACCTCAAGCAGATCGGGGTGGTCTTGAATATGTACGCGGGTGATTATAATAATAAATTGCCTTGCTCGGTGGTGTCGGGTGAAGCGCAAGGCAATGCCATGGGCGACCTGACTTATTCGCAGGCGGATGCGATGGCGGCGTTGGTCGGGGCTGGCTCGTCGAATAATCCATCGGGGGTTTTTTATTGTCCCGGCGGTTACACCGCGATCCAAAATTCCACCAATTGGTGGAATTACAGCGGCGGTTGCCGGACGACACCTTATGAATGGATGCTTAGCCGCAGCGGCACCGTGGGCAGCTCCTTTGGCGGCTGCGCGTTTGCCACCGCACCGAATAACCCGTTCGGCTCGCCGACGGCCGCACCGCCGGTCCGGGGATTTGTCAACAAATTGGGAACGCCGTTTCCCGGCTCGCAGGAGAGCGTATCGGATGCTGAGTTGGTAACGGACTATGTGATTTCACAGGGTAATGGCACACTTTCCGATGCCTTCACGCATGTCATCTCCCTGGCCACGCCGCCCTTGGCGAATGGATACAGCAGTAATCACATGCGCGGCAATCAGCCTGGCGGTGCGAACATTTTGTTCATGGATGCCCACGTGGACTGGCGGCAATTCCGTGCCATGCACGTTCCGGCGTGGGTGACTTGGAGCAATGGCCGCTATTTCTGGTTCTGAACCGGTGATGCATTTTAAACTTCACGTGTGCAATCCTGATGAGATTACTTCGTCTGGCGCTGTTTCTTCTGGTCGGATGCCGTCTATCGGCCCAAACCCCTTGGCCGGACGCCGGGAGCGTGGCGGAAGCCATGTCGCGGGCGAATAATTATTGGATTGCCCATAATCCCGTTGGCGATTCAGGCTGGGCGCGGGGCGCTTATTATTCCGGCAACCAACGCGCCGCCCGCGTATTGACGCAGCGCAGTTACGTCAATTGGGCTTTCACGTGGGGTGCCGCCAATCAGTGGTTGATCGGACCCGAAGGTGCGAGCAGCGCCAACGCTTATTGTTGCGGTCAGACATACCTCGATCTTTATCAACTGAATCCGCAACTCACGTTCATCACCGACATCACGAATCGCGTGAATGCCTGGGTGGCGGCGGCGGCTACAAATCAATTAACCTGGATTGATGCGTTTTACATGGCCGGGCCGACCTTCGCGCGCATGGGACATCTGACCGGCAACACGAATTATTATCAAAAACTGTGGCAGATGTATTCTTACATGAAGGATGGGCTGGCCTTGTTCGACCCGGCTGAATCGCTTTGGTATCGCGACACAACATACCTGTATCCGGCGCATAAAACGGCCAATGGCCAGAAAATTTTTTGGGCGCGCGGCAATGGCTGGGTTTTCGCCGGGTTAGCCCGGGTGATCGAACAGATGCCGGCGAATGCGCCGCATTACTCGGATTACGTCGCGATGTTTCAAGCCATGGCGCCAGCGATCAAAGCCGTGCAAGGCCTCGATGGCATGTGGCGGACAAGTCTATATGATGCGGCGCAATATCCCGGTCCGGAAACCAGCGGCACGGGATTCTTCACGTATGGTCTGGCCTGGGGCGTGCGCAACGGATTTTTGCCGGCCAGTGATTACACCAACAGCATCACGCTCGCGTGGCAGGGGCTGACGAATCTGGCGCTGAATGCTTCCGGCTTTGTCGGCTATGTGCAAATCGTGGCGGCCGCGCCTGGCGTGGCTTACGCGACGAATACGGCTGATTTTGGCGTTGGTGCGTTTTTGCTGGCGGGCAGTGAAATGTATCTCGGGGCCACCAATGCGCCGCCGCTCAGTGCTTGGGCCGGCCCCGATCAAACCATCAATGCCAATACCAACACCGGCACGGCCACGGTCAATCTAGATGCAACGGCAACGGAGATTTATCGTGGCACAGCAACGTCTTTTACCTGGTGGGAAGGAACGAATCAGATCGCTGCCGGCCTCACCGCCCAGGTGGCGTTGCCGCTGGGCCAGCATGGCATTACCGTGAATGTGCTGGGCAGCGATGGCTTGACCTATACGGACACAGCCAGCATTAACGTCGTCATTCCCTTCGTGCCGCCGCCGCCGACACTCAAGTTGCGTTTTAATTTCAGCGACAGCGGCACGGCCACCACCGATATGGTGGCCGGGGTCAGTTTGAATCTCATCAATGCCACGGGCGTAGCCACCGATCTGCACGGTGCGGCGGGCTCCGGCGTTGCGGGTTACGGCCAATCGCTCGACTTCCGTTCGGCCGTTTCCCAAGGCGGTAGCGGTCCCTTCGCATTTGCCACCAACAACGCCGCGTTGAACTTTGGGGTGGTCAGCAATTTTACACTGACCCTATGGATCAAGCCGGCCACTAATTTGCTGGCGAGTGCTTTCCCGCGCTTTTTCAGCCTGGGCGCGAATGGTTTGCAGGACCGTGGCGTGGTCAACTCATTTCAACTTTTAAGCAACGGCAATGATCAGTCCGGCACCACTTCCGTGCAGGGGTTCGTCAATACGACCCAGACTTCGACCTCCGGTTTCGGTGCGTTCGCCATGCCGACCAATCGTTGGAGTTTTCTGGCGCTGGTCTATGATGGCAGTACGCTGAAATTTTATGGCGGCTCCGAAACGAACCCGGTGCGGTTGAGTACTTCCGTCAGTTTCGCCGCCGGCATCCTCAACCTTTCCGGACCTGGCAATATCCTGCTCGGCAACTGCCTCTTAAACGCCGCCGGTAGTGGGTCGCAGAACCGGGCTTTTAAAGGCCAGTTCGATGACGTCCGTTTTTATACCGGGGCGGGCGATACGAATTTCCTGGAGAACGTCCGTCAATCTGTGATCGCGCCAGCACCGCCATTGATCACGTGCTCTCCGATTGGCAGTAATTTGCAGTTGCAAGTGAATGATACCTTGGACGGAGCGAAATATATTCTGCAAGCGGCAACAAATCTAAATCCACCGGTGGGGTGGGCGCCGGTCACGACCAACTTTGGCAATGGGAGCACCATCATCAACACGTTGCCGTCAGGACCTGGCAATCAGTTCTTCCGTTACGTCGCGCAGTAATAAAAGTTTTTGGCCCTACAGCGTTTTAATCAAAACTGTGATTGATGATGGCCCAAGGAAGGGTGTGAATATGGCTGACGCCTTCATCCTCGTCCTCATCGTCATGCTCGTCCTCGTATAAGCTTTCGCCCCATTCAACCCAATAAAAATAAAAAAGGGACGCCGGGGTGGCGTCCCTTAAAAATTGTCGCGTCGAATTACTTCGCGCCCTGGTCAATCCATGCGCGAATCAAGCCAATTTGCTCATCGGTGAGCTTTTTGGCACCCTTGCCTTTGGGCATGAACGTATCGGGTTCGCCGATGTGTGCCACGCTCAAGACGAGGTCGCTTTTCGCGCTGTCGCCCGTGATGACCACCTTGCCATCGCGATCACCTTTCAACACGCCTTCGCGTGTATCCAGCGACAGCTTGGCAGCCTGTTTGGGCTTCGCGCTGTCGTGGCATTTGATGCAGGCGATGTCAAAGATGGGTTTGATGTCGTTGGTGAAGGTCACACCGGATTTGGTGGCGACGGGCGGCAATTTCGGCGCGTCTTCCGCGTGGGTGGCCAGGGTGAGGCCAAAGGCGGCGATAAGCAGGGCAATGGTAGTTTTCATAATGTTTGATTTGGTCGGATCTGCAATTCCAAGGTAAGACGCCTGAAAAGCGGGAAAGTTTCAAGTAAAATATCAATCAGAAAGGTTTGCGTGCCTGGCCTGACCTTTGGCTAACTTTGCGCGTGACGAGTGAGAATTTTTCCGATGCCGTGCTGGTGGTGCTGGGCCACGGCACGACCTTGAACGACCAGTCCGCTGCGCCGGTCCGGCAGCACGTGGCGGAATTGCGCCGGCGTAGTCTTTTCCGGGAGGTTCGCGAAGCCTTCTGGAAGCAGGAACCGCAGATCAAAACCGTGCTGACGGAAATTGCCGCGCCGCGGGTATTCATCGCGCCGCTGTTCATCAGCGAAGGTTATTTCGCCAGCGAAGTGATTCCAGCTGATCTTGGTTTTCGCTTTCCCGATAACTTAAAACTCAAAACACAAAACTCAGAACTATTTTATTGCCGTCCCGTCGGTTCGCACGACCATATGACGAAGGTCATTCTGTCGCGCGCGACGGAAGTGCTGCGGCAATTTCCGTTTCCCCGCCCGCCCAAGGCTGCCAGCACGACTCTGTTTATCGCCGGGCATGGCACGGAGAAAAATAAAAATTCGCGGCGGGCGATCGAGCGGCAGGTTGAGTTGATCCGCGCGCAAAATATTTACGCCGACGTCCACGCGATTTTTCTCGATGAAGCGCCGCACATCGCGGATTGCTACACGCTCGCCCAAACCAAAAACCTGGTCGTCGTGCCATTTTTTATCAGTGATGGACTGCACACGCAGGAAGATATTCCGGTATTGCTCGGCGAAGCCGAACGCATCGTCAAACAGCGCCTCGCCGCCGGCCAGCCGACCTGGCGCAATCCGATGGAAAAGAATGACCGGTTGGTCTGGTATTCACCAGCGATTGGCGGCGAACCGCTGATGGCAGATGTGATTCTGGAACGGGTGCGGGAAGCTGCCCAGGACTTGCCTGCGTGAGAGAACTAAAATGGTTATGAAAAAATTGAGGGTTGGATTTATCAGCACCGCTGGCATTGGCAAGAAAAACTGGAAAGCGATTTTCCATTCCGGCAATTGCCTCGTGACGGCCGTGGCCAGCCGGAGCCATGAAAAAAGTCAGCAATTCATTGATGAATGCCAGCAGAAATGGGCTTTTGCCGAGCAGCCCGCTGCCTTTGGCAGCTACGAAGAATTACTCGCCTCGGAAATGGTGGATGCGGTGTACATTCCCTTGCCGACCGCCTTGCGAAAAGAATTTGTCCTCCGCGCCGCTGCCCACCGCAAGCATGTGGTCTGCGAGAAACCCTGTGCGATTAATGCAACTGAACTCGCGGAGATGATCGCTGCCTGTGAGAAACATGGCGTGCAATTCATGGATGGCGTGATGTTCATGCACGGCCCGCGTCTCGCGAAAGTTCGCGAGGTTTTGGCTGATAACGTCAGCGTCGGTGCCATCCGTCGCATTTCTTCGGCATTCAGTTTTTATCCGGATAAACCGGATTTTTTTAAGAATAATATTCGGGCGAACGGCGCCTTGGAGCCGACCGGTTGCCTCGGCGATCTCGGCTGGTATTCGATTCGTTTTGCCCTTTGGACGTTGAACTGGCAATTGCCCCATACGGTGACCGCCAAAATCCTGGCGCAATCAGAAGCATTACCGGGGCGCCCATCCGCACCGACGGATGTCTCCGTTGAATTATTTTTTGCCGATGACGTTTCGGTTTCATTTTACAGCTCCTTTCTCAACGGCCACCAGCAATGGGCTCATGTCAGCGGCCCGAAAGGATGGTTGTTGCTGCCTGATTTCGTGCACCCGTTCAACAGCTATGAACCGGCGTTCGAGGTGAATCGCAAAATTGTGGTCACTGAAAGCAATGTGAAATGTCCCCCCGGCGTGGATGCCACCGTGCAAGGCCATGCGACTGCGCACGACGCCTGGATGTGGCGGCATTTCGCCGATCAAATCGCTTCCGGCAAACTGAATGCCGAGTGGCCGATGTGGTCAACGAAAACGCAGCGGGTCCTGGATGCCTGTTTTGAAGCGGCGCGGAAAAATTGCGCGGTGAAGCTGGCCTGATCTGACCTGATGGGGGTTGAAAGATTAGCTCGATTTAATGACGTGTGTTTTTAGTTTCGATTGATTGGCAAGCGAACTTCACTATGACGGATATAAAAAACATATCCCTTCGAATCTAAACGTCCTTCCTCTACAAGCAGGTGCAAGCATTCAGTATAAAAAATATACGTTAGGCCGGTAAATTGCGCCTTAAGCTTGTCTTCAGTGCGGGTAACCACTCTCGCAACCTTGAGCCACCGCTCTGAACATTCAGCCATAATGACAGCTTCTATCAGTAATAAATCCGCATCGTTCAGTTTAGCTGCAATGGACTTTTCTTCCATACTGATAGGCGGGATCTCTTTTGGAATTTCCTCATGCATAGACAATCTCAATCGAATTAATAGTACGTGTAAGGTTAAGTCGAGCAGAACTGCTTGCTGTAAGCTATTCACCAATCTGAACTGAAAGACTGAAGGCCATATCGGGTGGCTTTGGCTGCGCTGCGGCCAAAGTCGGCGCCGAGCGCAGCGTCAGGCGACGAATCGTTGCGTGTCCAACCTATAAAGTCTGCCTCAAAGTGCCGGCGTTGCCGGCATAATGGGTCGCAGCGCAACTCATTCCACCCAATGGGCGTTACGCGCTTAATTAAATGGTCTAAATCATCCTCTTGCTCATCGTCATCCTCATCCTCGTGAGTGCTGTAGTGGCGGTCTATGGCCGCCGTTACAGACTTTTATCGGGACCTCATTTCTTGGTTTATCAAAAAAGCCAATTCCGTTATTCTCCGCGCGTGCAGTTCCAGAAAATCACCATCATTGGCGTCGGTTTGCTCGGCGGCTCCCTCGGGTTGGCCGTGCGGAAAAACCGCGTCGCGGGTGAGATCGCCGGCTTTGTCCGCACTGACAAAGCCGTGGCGGACTGCGAAAAGTTTGGCGCGACCGATTATGCCACCACGGACATTCTGGCCGCCGTTTCCAAGGCTGATCTTGTCATTCTCTGCACGCCAGTGGCCCAGATGCGCTCGCTGGCCGAACAATTTTTGCCCGCGCTCAAACGCGGCGCGATCGTCACGGACGTTGGCAGTGTAAAGGCAGATGTCGTCCGTGAATTGACCCCGCTCATCGCCAAAGCGGGTGCGCAATTCATTGGCAGTCATCCGATGGCCGGTGCGGAAAAAACCGGGGTCGGGGCCGCGCGCGAAACCCTGTTCAATAATGCCGTTTGCGTCCTGACGCCGGGTAAAAAATCGGGTGCCAGCGCGGCTCGCAAACTGACACAATTTTGGAAATCGCTCGGGGCGCGGGTGGTAAAATTAGACGCGGCGCAACACGATTTGTTGGTCAGCCGATCGAGTCATTTGCCGCACGTGGCCGCAGCGGCACTGGCGAATCTGGTTTTGCATCCGAATGCGCCGAAGTCTCAAGCTGCGCTCTGTGCGACCGGATTTCGTGACACGACCCGCATCGCCTCCGGCTCTCCGGAAATGTGGCGTGACATCGCCCTGGCCAATCGCAAAAACCTTTCACGATCGGTGGATGAGCTTATCTCTGAATTGAAAGCGTTTCAGGGCGCGTTGAAAAAGGCCGACCCAAAAGGTGTTGAACAATTTTTCGCCACCGCCAAAATTCAACGCGATCGTTGGATTTCAAAATCAATTTCAATTCCTTCCGAATGAATTTGAGCCACGGATTAAACACGGATGAAACACGGATTTTGATTCGTGTTCGTTCGTTTTTTTATCCGTGTTCCATCTGTGGCTAAATAAAAATGGCTTTACCCGAACTCATCGAAATCGTTCCACTCGCCCAGCCCGTCACGGCGGAAATCACCGTGCCCGGCTCCAAGAGCATCACGAACCGCGCCCTGATCCTGGCTGCGCTGGCCGAAGGAGAAGTGACGTTGAACGGCGCGCTGTGGAGCGAAGACACACAGATCATGGTTGAATGCTTGCATCAACTCGGCTTTGCAGTGGAAGTGCAGCCAGACCCCAATGAGTTTTGTAACCGCACGATCAAAGTGAACGGCCTAGGGGGGCGAATTCCCCGCGCTGGCACGGCGGAAACCCCCTTGGAATTGTTCGTTGGCAACGCCGGCACGGCAGCGCGGTTTTTGGCGGCATTCGTTTGCCTGGGACCGGGGGTCTATCGTTTGAGCGGTGTGCCCCGGATGCATGAGCGTCCGCAAGCTGCATTATTTTCCGCCTTGCGCGAGCTGGGTTATCGCGTGGAATCAGAAAAGGGCAACGACAAGCTGCCGGTCAAGATCAGCCATGCTGATACGGAGAACATCGAAGAAAAAGAATCTGGCTCTGTATCCTCTGTGCCTCTGTGGCAAAAACGAAAATGCCGCGTCAGCATCGAAGAAAGTTCGCAGTTCGCTTCGGCACTCCTGCTTTCGTCCCAGGTTGGAAACTGGGAAATTGAGGTGGTTGGTGAGAACGCCGATGAATCGCCGTATGTGGCGATGACTTCGAAGTTGATGGCAGTATTTCCAAAAAGCGGGGGCGCGTTCCAGATCGAACCGGATGCAAGCGGTGGCAGCTATTTTTGGGCGGTGGACACGATGGAGTTGCTGCACGACTGGCGGCCGCGTTTTTCCAAGCTGACACCGTTGCCACGGGAAAGCATCACCGGCTTCATCCGGAGTTGCCGTCAGATGTTTAACGTGGTGGTCAATGATTGGCCGGGTTCCGGTTGGCAAAGCGATGCTTTTTACCCCGCTTGGATGTTCAACACGATCGTTTCGCGGAAGATTCATTTGGCGGACAGCATCATGACAGCGATCGTGACCGCGCCCTTTGGCTCGTGCCCAACGCAGTTCACCGACCTTGGCCGCCTGCGCGTGCAGGAATGCGAGCGCGTAGCGGCGTTACGGACGGAATTGACCAAATGCGGCGTGTCGGCGATCGAGCAGGGCGATACTCTGACCGTTCATCCCGCGAAACTTGAAGATTTGCATGGCGCGGAGATCGAGACCTACAACGATCATCGCATGGCGATGTGTTTTGCAATTCTAGGATTGAAAGTTCCGGGGATAAAAATTAAAAATCCTGCCTGCGTGAAGAAGACGTTCCCGAACTTTTTCCAAAAAATTGCCGCGGCCCCGCCGCACGGGTTGGGCGCAGAGATCTGGGAGATCAAAGATGGGCTACGCGCCCGGCAGTTGAGCGGAGACGATTTATTTGCGGATTGAAATTTAGATTTAGACAGCCTGACCGAATGTTTCAAAAGTAATTTTGTAAATTCTGTCATTCTGTCAAAAAATGATCCGGCCAATTCTGTAAAAAATTGATTTTGAATTTGAAAAAATATCCGATTGTCATAGCGATTGATGGCACGAGCGCCAGCGGCAAAAGCACGAACGCCAAGCTCGTGGCGAAGGCGCTTGGTTTCAGCTATGTGGACACGGGGGCGATGTATCGCACCCTGGCCTGGTATTGTGTGCAGAAACGCGTGGATATCCACGACAACAAGGCCGTGGCGACCGCATGTCGCAAATGGAAAACGACGCTGGAGTGCGTGGAGAAAAATCACCTGCGCTCCGTGCATCTGCTGGTGGAGGGGTATTTCCCGGAAAAAGAGATCCGCACCGCCGAAGCCAGTGCTGCCACCTCCCTCATCGCCGCCGTGCCCAAGGTGCGGGAATGGATGAAGAAAACGCAGCGCGACTGTATTCAATTCGGTGATCTGGTGATGGAAGGCCGCGACATCGGCACCAATGTTTTTCCCGAAACGGATTTTAAGTTCTACCTCGACGCAAAACTGGAGGAACGTTCCGCCCGGCGCGCGGCTGACGGCGTGAATGAAAACCTGGCCATGCGCGACCAACGCGACAGCCAGCGCGCGGCGGCGCCCCTGATGATCGCCTTGGGGGCCAAGGTGCTGGATAACTCAAAGCTTACCTCGGAACAAACGAGCGGCTGGCTGTTGGCGGAAATCCGTAAAGGGCTGCCGCAATAAATGAACTGACACGACACCAAGTTGAAAGAATTTTTAGACAGGATTAACAAGATTATGCAGGATTTTCTTTATCTGTTCTATCCTATTAATTCTGTTAATCCAGTCTAAAAATCTTGGAGTCTTTGTGTCTTAGTGGTTAATAAACTCATGAATTTTGTCTATTATCTCGGCTGGTCCTGCTTTCGGGTCATGTACGCGACGTATTTTCACTGGCGCGTTTATAATCCCGAACGCGTGCCGTTGAAAGGCGGCGTGATCATTGCATCGAACCACGCCAGTTTTCTGGACCCACCCCTCGTCGGTTCGGGATTGCATCGGCCGATGAACTATCTGGCCCGGGCGAGTCTGTTCCGTTACCCCGGCATCGGCTGGCTGTTGCGGAAATGGCAGGCCGTGCCGGTGGATCGCGATGGCGGCGGGGCGTCGGGCTTGAAAGCAATTCTTGACCGGCTGCTGGCCGGTGGGGCGATCATTTTATTTCCCGAAGGCACGCGCACGAAGGACGGCAAACTGCAGCCGGCCCGTTCGGGCATTGGCCTGACGGTCATCAAGTCGCAGGCGGCGGTGATTCCCGTGCGGACGTTTGGAACGTTTGAGTGTTACAATCGCAAATGGAGATTTCATATGCCGATTCAACTGGCCGTGAAATACGGCCGTCCGATGCATTTTGAAAAATTGCGGGCCGAAGCCAAAGTTTGTGACAAGGCGCGGCTCAAACAGATTTATCAGGAAGTCGCCGACGAGATCATGGCGGAAATCGCGAAGCTGGAGCGAAAAGCCGATTGAACTTTAGCTCCAAAATGGAACTTTAAAGAATGGGGTTAAGGCCCCATCCCAGCCCTCTCCCAAAGAGGGGAGAAATGGTTGCAGCAACTTGTAACCACCACGCGCTGGGTTGGCAAAGCAGGCAGGCTAACTACCAACGCCTTGGATATCTTGTTCCTTCTCCTGGTAGAGAAGGCTGCAGTATTTCTTGAACCGCCCTAGGTTGGGAATGGGTCGCAACGCAACCATTCACCCGGCAACGCTACCCGCTCATGTACTTATCCATCAGGCCAATCCATCCATGCGCGGTCTGGCCAATCTGGCCTTGAACTGCGGTTCACCGGCGGAAGTTCAATCAAACGATACGCCGGGCCGGCAGTTTGGGGTCGAGCACTTTGCGGGCACTTTCACCGCCGCACACCGGCAAATCAGCCGGATCGAGCAAGCCAATCTGCACCAACACCCCGGCCTGATCCCAGTAAATATGTTCGTGAGAAATCTTGCCTTCCTTGAAACCCACGATGACCGCTAGCGCCAGTTCCACCTTGCGGCCGGTCGGAGGCACTCCGGGCAGCAACCAGTCAATAGTTGTGGTGTGGGTGAAATGGATGACCAACTCCTCGACCACTTGATCCACCCCCACGGTTCGCGACACCGGGAAAAAAGCGACATCCGGCGGGAAAAACTTGCCGACCAGATGATCGCGATAGAAGGCGCGCACTCCATCCCGGCCAACCCCGCCGGCCATGGTCGGTACATGGTTCAGATGTGGATTCGCCGTCATGGTGGCCATGGTGGTTTCCAGGTCGCCCCGCAGTTCTGCGTCCATATGCTGCTGAAATAAAGCCAGCATCATTGATTGATCCGGGGATGAGTTACTCATAATTTTTGCTTTCTTGGTTTGATTTTCATTTAACCTCACGGAATGGTCTTCCATTGTCAACCTGCAGTTGAAATCAAGGTGCAGATAAGTTCAAGGCCGTCCGGAGTAACCGATTTTTTCCCCGATTAAATCGCTGGTAAGTTGGGTCGGCATCCAATAAGCTTGGGTAATGAACCCCCCTCAAACAGTTTCTTCCCGCTTTATTACCTTGCTGCTGCTTGGCCTCACCAGCGCCAGTGCACAAAATATTTTTGTGGCGAATTTTGGTAATAACACAGTTTCAGAATTTGGGGCGGACGGAAACCTCGTCAATGCCACGTTTGCCTCGGGTTTAGATAGTCCGTCGGGAATGGCCTTTGACCGTACGGGAAATTTCTATGTGGCGAATCACAATGGCGGACTTAAACAGAACGTGTCTGAATTCAATTCCGCCGGCGGCCTGATTGCCGCCACCTTTGTCGGCGGCTTAAACACCCCGGAAGGCCTGGCCTTTGATACCAATGGCAATTTTTATCTGTCGAATTCCGGTGATAATACGGTATTGGAATTTGATGCCAGCGGGAAAAATTTGCTCCGGACCATTTCTAATCCAAACCTGACCCAGCCGATTGGCCTGGCCTTCGACCGAAAGGGCAATCTTTATGTGGCCAATCGTGGCGACGGCGTAGTTGCGGAATTTGATGCCGACGGAAATCCGGTCAATGGCGGAATTTTTGCTTCAGGGCTGAACGACCCGGAAGGCGTGGCCTTTGACAGTCGCGGTAATCTGTATGTGGCCAGTTTCCTTGACGGCACGGTTTCACTGTTTGACCCGGCAGGAAATTTAATCACGGCGACCTTTGCTTCGGGTTTGAGCCATCCCATTGGCCTGGCCTTTGACACCGCTGGCAACCTGTATGCGGCAAATTTTACCGGGAACACAGTTTCAAAATTCGATGCCGCCGGGAACCTGATCAACGCGGCGTTTTTTTCCGGCTTAAATTCCCCGAGTTACATTGCGATCCAGGGAATTTCACTTCCGATCTCGCAACCAACAGCGCCGACGCTGGCTGTTAAGTATATGGCCGGCCGTGTTACCGTTTCATGGCCGTTTGCCGCAGGATATATCCTGCAACAAAATTCAGATTTAACGACGGCCAATTGGCTGCCGGCCAGTTCCTCCATCGCCACCAACGGCGCGGTTGAAAGCGTCATCATCACCAACGAGCCGGCGAATAATCTATTTTTCCGATTGAGCCAGCCGTGATCTAGCCTGCAAACCCTTAACCTGACTCGCGCTGGCGAGTGGCTTTACGTAGGAATCAATGCATTAGAGCGGTTCAAGAAGAAATACTGTGGCCGTACGGAGCGAGGATTTATGGGTTTAGGCGAGGCTTCGGCGAAGGAGCAGGTTGAAAACCCTATGACTGAGCCGAAACGACGCCCAAACCCAAAAAGACCGCTGCCCGTCTTTTTTCCCGAACGACCACTGTATTTCTTGAACCGCTCTAAGTTGGCAAAACCGGCCGATTTTATTACAT
>DASYEY010000254.1:0-3894 GCA_036498725.1 Verrucomicrobiia bacterium
TACCATCGGCGAAGAACTGGCGCCGCGCCTGATCGCCGAATATCAGAAGGACCACAAAAGCGCGGCCTTTGATCTGGAGTTCAAAGGCACCGCCTATGGCCTCGGGGCAGTGATGGGACATTTCTGCGACATCGCCGCCGCCTCCAAGCCGGTGGGTAAAGAACAGGAAGAGATCGCGCAGATCCGTAATTTTAAATTCAAGGAATACGTCCTCGGTTCTTACGCGGTCACGATTCTGGTCAGCGCCAATAACCCCATCAGCAACCTGACCAGCAACCAAGTGCTCTCGCTGTTCACCGGCCAGGTCCAAAACTGGAAAGCCGTCGGCGGGCCGGATGCGCCGGTTCATTTGCTGGTGCGCGACCCGGTTTCCGGCACGCATCTCGGCTTCAAGGAACTCGCGATGGCCAATCAGGATTACGGCACGAACATTCAATTCTTCACCAGCTATGCCGGCATCGCCACGGCGGTGGCCAATGACCCGTCGGCCATCGGCTACTCCGGATTGGATGCCGCCGCCCCGGCCGGAACCAAGGTCGTTACCATTGATGGCATCATGCCCAGTGCTGTCACCGTAAATTCCAAAAAATACCCATATGCCCGCACGCTCCGCTTTTATACCGATGCGGTCAACGAACCGGCGCGCGCCGCCGATTTCATCAACTTCACCCTGTCACCCCGCGGCCAGGACATCCTCACGCAAATGGGCTACGCACCCAAACCTTGATTTACTTTTGCCACAGAGGCACAGAGAGCACAGAGGTTGGGGTAAGGGTAAGGGTTAAGGCTTTAGGCGTTGGGCTCTAGGTTTAAGACTTCGCGCCTTTGCATGAGTTTGCTTATCTGTGTTTAATCTGTGTCCATCTGTGGCTAAAAATAGTTGGAAGTTTTCCTCTGTGCGCTCTGTGACTCTGTGGCTTTTTTAAATTTTTGTCACTACGCGCAAAACTCGACACCTTCGTCCATTTTTGAAAAACTAGGCGCGTGAAACAAACGATTGTCACTTTGGACATGGAAGGCGTCTTGACGCCGGAAATCTGGATCGCGGTCGCCGAAAAAACCGGCATCCCCGAACTGCGCCGCACCACGCGCGAAGAACCGGATTACGACAAGCTCATGCGTTACCGCATCGAGATCCTGGACCGCCACGGGATCAAGCTTTCCCAGATCCAGGAAGTCATCGGCACGCTCCTCCCCCTGCCTGGCGCCAAGGCCTTTCTCGACGAACTGCGCACGCTCGTCCAGGTGATCATTTTGTCCGACACCTTTGAACAATTCGCCGCGCCGTTGATGAAACAATTGAACTGGCCCACGCTGTTCTGCCACCGGCTCATCGTTGAAAACGACCGGGTCACCGGCTACCAATTGCGGCAACCGAACCAGAAACAAAAATCCGTCGCGGCGTTGAAGTCATTGAATTACCATGTCATTTCCGCGGGCGATTCCTACAACGACACAACCATGCTCGGCGAAGCAAACCTGGGTTTCCTGATCCACGCGCCGGACAACGTCAAAAAAGAATTTCCCCAATTCAAAGCCGTCGAATCGCACGCCGAACTTTTGAAATTCATTAAAGGAGCCATTTAAGATGCCCACGCGCAACGGCTCCATCAAATTGTTCCGGCTTTTTGGAATCGATGTTTATATCCATTGGGCCTGGTTTCTGGCGTTCTTCTATCTGGTCAGCCGGCCGCGCGAATATTCCAGCTACGGTTGGAATGCACTGGAAGTTGTGGCTTTGTTCGTAATCGTTTTGACCCACGAATTTGGCCATCAACTGGCATGTCGTCAGACCGGTGGCAAAACCAACGACATCGTGCTCTGGCCACTCGGCGGGGTGGCTTACGTATCTCCGCCGCAACGTCCCGGCGCACAACTATGGAGCATCGCTGCCGGCCCGCTGGTAAATGTCATTTTGGTTCCCCTGCTCTCAGTCTTGGTTTCGCTCAGCAACCATCTTGACTGGCCTGATTCAAGCCCGGATGCCTACCAACTGGTTCATAACATCTGGCTCATCAACATCGTTTTGCTGGTCTTCAATCTGCTGCCAATTTACCCGCTTGATGGCGGGCAAATCCTGCGTTCATTGCTGTGGTTTCTTTTTGGCCGGGCGAACAGCCTGCTCATCGCGAGTGTCATCGGTTTGATCGGCGCCGTGGGCCTGATCGGCCTGGCGATCTGGCAACAATCCATCTGGCTCGGCTTGATCACGGTCTTTGTCGTAACGAATTGTTGGAGTGGATTAAAACAGGCTCAGGCACTTTCCCGCGTGGCCAAAATGCCGCGTCGCGAAGGCTTTGCCTGTCCCTCGTGTAAATCTGCGCCGCCGCTCGGCGAACTCTGGCGCTGCAGCAAATGCGGCGAGAAATTTGACACCTTTCTTACTCAGGGCGCTTGTCCCCATTGCCCCGCCCATGGCAACGTCACCCAATGCATTGATTGCGGGGTTGCCAGCCCCATTAGCGAATGGGCTTTGCCGCCGAAGCCATAAGTTTGGCCGGCGTTCAGTCTTCCGCCTTGAACGCGCGTGAGATCAAATCCCGCACGGCTTGCCGGGAATTTTTCTCCTCGTAAAGCAGCGCGTAGATCTCGTCAATGATCGGGGTCACCACTTGCTTTTCCCGCGCCAGCCGGTGCGCTGAACGGGTGGTCGGATAACCTTCCGCCAATTTCGGATGCGACGCCTGAATCTGCCCAATACTTTCACCCCGACCCAAGCGTTCGCCCAGACTGCGATTGCGGCTTTGCTGCGAAAAACATGTCAGCATCAAGTCGCCCAAACCGCTCAAACCGGCAAATGTTTCCGGTTGTGCGCCACACGTGACCCCCAACCGCCGCAGCTCGGATAACGCGCGGGTGACCAGTCCGGCCTTGGTGTTGTCACCAAAACCGAGGCCATCACTCACACCGGCGGCGATGGCGATGACATTCTTCAAGGCCCCGCCATATTCCACACCAAGAATATCCGCGCTACGATAGATCCGAAATTCCGGGCGATGAAACAATCCCTGCACCGTTTTGGCCGTGCCGTCGCTTTCACTCGCGCACACGATCGAAGTTGGGATGCCCAACGCCACTTCCCGCGCAAAACTGGGACCCGACAACGCCACAACCCGGTCAGCCGGCGTGTTGGCGCGCAAGATGCGGCTCATCGTATCGCCCGTTTCAAATTCGATCCCCTTCGTGACACTGACCAAAATTCCGGGATGACCTTTCAACTGTTCGGAAATTCCACGAAACGCCTGGGAAGGAATCGCCAGCACCACACATTCCGCGCCGCCGACCGCCTTTTTCAGATCGGCCTGGGTTTTCCAATCGGTGGGCAACGCCACGCCCGGCAGATATTTTTCATTCCGACCGTTTTGGATTTCCACCAAAGATTCGGCGGAGCGATCCCAAAGCGTCACGGAGTTGCCGTTTTCTTGCAATACTTTCGCCAGCGCCGTGCCCCAAGCGCCCGCGCCCAGTACGGTGATTCTCATGGCGTGCTCCCCGCTTTCTTCTGGCCAAGCCGGTTTTCCGTCCCCGCCATCAGCCGTTGAATGTTGGACTTATGTTTGTAGATCGCCAGCAAACTCAACGCCGTAGTGACCACGCCCAGCAAAATATTATGTGGCGTCATTATCCATACCGTGGCTGACAAGGCGATGGCCGCTGCGATGGAACCGACGGAAACATATTTTGTCAGCAGCACCGCCAAAATGAAAACTCCCAGCGCTACCAACACCGCCCACGGTGCCAGCGCCAGAAAAACGCCAGCGGAAGTCGCGATGCCCTTGCCGCCTTTAAATTTCAACCAGCAGGTATAATTATGGCCCAGCACGGCGCAGATGCCCGCCAGCAGAGTGAGCCGCGCCTGCAATTCGACCGGCTGGTTTTGAAAGAATCCATAAA
>DASYEY010000255.1:0-42758 GCA_036498725.1 Verrucomicrobiia bacterium
CCCTCGGAACCAAGGTTTATTATGGTCGGCGATATTTGACCGCTTTTTATTGGCTGCAAATATTCATATCTTCATATCAAGATGCGTTGATTTTTTATTTTACATTGGTTTGTCTGCCCAGTAGCTTTTCCAAAATTAATCTTTGATCTGATGCGATTCATCCGCGACATTTTTGCTGAAAAAAAAGCGGCCGGAAAACCGGTCGTTTCTTTTGAGTTTTTCCCGCCGAAAACCGAAGAAGGCGACCGCAATCTGCTGGAGAAGCAAATCCCCGCCTTGATCGCCGCGCGCCCGGATTTTTGTTCCGTGACGTACGGCGCCGGCGGCAGCACCCGCGAAAAGACCTTGATGATCGTGGACCGTATCCAGCGCGAACACCAATTGACCGCCCTCGCGCATCTGACCTGCGTCAATCATACGCAGGATGAAATCCGGGTTTTATTGGAAAAATTTCGCGCGCTGGGCTGTAAAAACATTCTCGCCCTGCGCGGAGATCCTCCCGGCGGCGGTGACTTTCAACTCACCCCCGGCGGCTTCGAGTTCTCTGCCCAATTGGTGAAATTTATCCGGGAGGCCGGTGATTTTTCCATTGGGATCGCAGGTTTTCCCGAGGGTCACATCGCCAACAAAATGGGCAAGCAGGCGGACTGGCAGCATTTGCGGGAAAAGGCGGAGGCGGGCGCCGATTTTGTGCTGACCCAATTGTTTTTCGACAATGCGGACTTTTTTGAATTTCGCGATCATGTCACCAAAAAGCTTGGCGTCCAGATTCCCATTGTGCCGGGCATCATCTCGATCTTGAGCGCCGCGCAGATCACCCGGTTCACGCAATTATGCGGTTCAAAAATTCCGCCCGCCTTGCGCGTGAAGCTGGATGCGTTGGGCAATGACGACGAGGCCGCGATGAAATTCGGCATTGAATATGCGACGCAGCAATGTGAAGAACTATTGCGCGCCGGCGTGCCGGGCCTGCACTTTTATACACTCAACAAAGCGCAGACCACCGTGCAGATCTTGAAAAATCTTGGGCTATAGCCGTTTAAATAAGCCGTCGCCGTTGGCAGACAATGGATGCGAATGCAGTTGACGCCTTCATCCTCGTCCTCATCTTCGGCTGGTCTGTATTTTTAGTTAGAGGCTCATCACCTCGTCTCCTACAAGATCAGCCTGAACACGACGATCGTTTTACTTAATGGCTGTTGCCTGATGCTCAGAACAACTGCGTCATCATCGTGCCGATGACCGTCAGCGGACCGGTGTCCTCCAGGCTATCCGCTGCTTTGTCCAACTTTTGCAACGAGAGCTTCGCGTTTTTCAAAAGGTCGTCGTTGTTGACGAGCTTCCCGATCGTACCCTGGCCCTGGTTCACCTTTTGCAGGATCTCGTTCACGTTCGTCATCGCGGCTTCCGTTGAATAATACAATTTGTCATCCGTCAGCAATTTGCCGATCGTGCCCTGGCCGGCGCTGACGTTGTTCATCACGGTCTTGGCCGTCGCAATCATGTCCTTCGCTTCGGCCGCGGTATCCTGCAAATTGGTCACGGTGGTCAAGGCGGAGTTATAGAGCGAATCGTCATAGACCAATTTACCGACCGTGCCTTGCCCGGCCGCGATCTGGCTGGAAATGTTTTTCACGTTCGCAATCGTGGCGGTGAGCGGCGCGCTGTTTTGCTTCACGAAATCCGTGAGCGGACCGAGGATATTATCCAGCTTGTCGCCGGAAAAAGTTTTCGTGATGTTTTGAATGCCGCCGGCCGCCGCGTCCAGTTTGGTCATGATGGCGCTCAAATCCGGTTGCTCGGTGGATTCAAGGATCGTGCCCTCGGCCGCCATCGGGGCCACTTGGGAACCAAAACCGATGGCGACAAAATTCTGTCCCATCAGGCCGGTGAATTTGACCGTGGCCTTGCTGTCGGTTTTCACGACGGCATCCGTGTGCAATTTCATCACGACGCTGACCCGGTTGGTGGTGAGCGTGATGTCAACCACGCGGCCGATCTCGACGCCGGCCATTTTCACGCGGTCGCCGACCTTCAAATCCTGCACCGTGTCGAACTGGGCGCTGACCCGGTAGCCGGAACTGAACAGATCGCCACTGCCGAGCGTCTCAATGATCGCCCATGCGGCCAGGACCACGAGGACGACAAAGACGCCGAGTTTGGTTTCGAGTGAATTTTTCATAGCTTTTTATTCTTGGGTTCGCGCTTTAAGGCGGCGCGCAAAAAATTCTGTACTTGCGGATCCTGGCACTGGTTGACTTCATCCGGCGTGCCAACGGTTAAAATCTTTCCGTCACCCATGACCGCAATCCGGTCGGCCACACCGAAAGCCAGGTCGCGATCATGCGAGACAATCACCGAGGTGACGCCGGTACGCTGGTTCAGGCGTAAAATTTCTTCACCAACGACTACGGACGAAAGCGGATCCAATTCGCTGGTCGGTTCATCGTAAAGAATCAATTGCGGCTCAATCACCAGCGCGCGCGCGATGGCCACGCGCTTTTTCATGCCGCCGGAAAGATCGCTCGGCATCCGATCCACGACATCTTTCAGGCCGACATCCGCCAATTTTTCCACAACAATCTGTGCGATCTCCGCCGGCGGTTTTAAGCGGTGTTCCGCCAGGTACAATCCGACATTTTCCCCGATCGTCAACGAATTCAACAACGCGCCGGATTGGAATACCAGGGCCAGGCGATATTTTGCAGCGGTTTCCGGGGCGGACACCGGCTCGTTATTAATCAAAATCTCACCAGCATCCGGTTTTTCCAGCGCGATCAGGTGTTTGAGCAAAACACTTTTTCCGCTGCCGCTTGGCCCCATGATGACAAAAATTTCACCGGGTTGAACCGTAAATTCCACCCCCTTGAGCACTTCCTGATCGCCGAAATGCTTGCGCAAGCCGCGGACAACCAGGTCCACGCCGGAATGATTTGAGTTCGGTGCGTTCATGGCAACAACAGCAGCAGGCTGGTCAGCAGATAATCAAAGATCACGATCAAGACGATGGAATTGACGACCGCCTTGGTGACGGAACGGCCGATGCCGCGCGGCCCGTCAATCGTCGTCAATCCTTGATGGCAGGACACCGCGCCGATGATGATCGAAAAACAAAAACTTTTGAAAATGCCGTTGCAGACGTCGTTCAGGCTGACGAAATCCTTCATGTCCGCAAAGAATGCACGGAACGGAATTTCCAGGTGCTGGTTGTAATCCGCCACCACCGCCCCGCCGAACCAGCCGACGAGAATCGAAAAAACCACCAGCATCGGCAGCGCAAACACCATCGCCAGCATGCGGGGCAGAACCAGATAATGAATCGGGTTGATATTCATCGTGCGCAACGCATCAATCTCCTGATAAACGCGCATCGAGCCGATCTCGGCTGCCATTGCGGAACCAATCCGGCCTGCGATCAGGATGGCCATCATCACCGGCGCGAGTTCCTTGGCGATGGCCAGGCCCACCACGCCGCCAACCGCGCTGGCGAAACTGCGTTCCACCAAGGCCGGCCCGGTCAACAGGGCGATGACTGCGCCGATGAAAAAGGACAGCACACAGACCATCAGCAAGCTGGCGTTGCCGATCTCAAAGAACTGCTCGAATACTTTTTGCCGTTGCCGCCAGGTGTGCGGCAGGGCCAGCAACACGCGCCAGAACAACAGCACGATTTCGCCAATGTTTTTAAACATATAAATTTTCCGGTTTCATTTCGTCGCCGGCTGCGTCCGGGAAATTGTCAGGTAAAAAAGCCGTGTGCGGTGATTTTCCCCGTCTCTTTGATACTGGAAAAGCCCGAACAGGAGCGAGATTTTTTTGTGCGCGGGCGCCGCTTCGCGATGATACAGGTTCCACAATAACGACTGGCTGTCCGCCCCCGTCGTCGGATTCTTCTCTGAAACCCACAGCGACCACAGCGGCGTCCAGTTGCGGAGAATCCCGCGGTTCGTCGGCAAAACCACCTCCAGCGGCGCAAGAATCTGCAGGCGTTCGTTGCCGTTGAAATCACGGCGCCAGTGATAGAGCGGCCACAGCTCATTCCAGCCTTTGTGCTCACCGGTGTCGGTATTTTTTTCCGCTACGTTCACGAACAGATAGAATACCACACTCGTGCGTTCCTGGTCGAACGGCGGCAGATGATAATGCTTGTAGCGGTAGAGCGGCCACGCATAGGAATCACTTTCCTGCCAGACCGGCTGCCCGTCTTTTTGTTCGTTTTTACGTGATTCACTGAAGATCGGCCAAACGCGCGACGTGTGCTTGCCTTCACCCCGGGCAAAAATGACGAACGGCCACGGGCCTTCCCATTCGTGGTACTGCAAACCCCGGTCATCCACCCAGGCAAACAACGGCCAGATCACGGACGTTTGGTCGCGCAACGACGAACGAATCTTGGCAAAGAAGGGAATGGACGCCCGCATCGTCACCGGATTGGTAGTGCCAAGGTCATTGTTTTGATCAAACCAAAACGGCCACATTATAAATGAATTATCATGGCCGGGCGACAGGGAGACATCACCGAAACCATTGGTGATCGAGTTTATGTCTTTATGTTCGCTGCCGGCGAACGGCCATACCTGCCAGCCATGCAAGCCATTGCCGTTACGGATGTGACCAATGGGATAAAAATAATTGTCCGTGACGATATCCTTCTTCTGCGTCTGGCCGTAGATGGGAAACATCACGAAAAACATCTTGTCGCGAAACAAGCGCCCCTGCAAATGACCGTAAAACGGGAAGACCGCCGTATAGTTCAGATTCGTATCCAGTGAACGCTGCTGGAAATAGACTGGAAACAAGGTGAACCGATGGGTATGAAATTCATCCGCCTGTTTGCCGCCCGCAAAACTGAACAATTCGCCCAACTGCCAGCGCCATTCAGCCCCGTAATATTCATAACTAAAGAGCGGATACAGCACGTCATATTCGCGGGTTTCCAGTGACGGACTTTGGTAGTCGGAATAAAAAGGCGGAAAAGCGAGCGTGCTTTCTTGCGGTTTTTGTTCGGAATAAAAAAGTGGCCCGACGGCTTCGGTACGTTCACCGGCTTCCAACGTCAGTTTAAAATGGTCAAACAAAAACCCGGCCGCGAGACCATCTTTATCAGCAGCAAGCGCATTTCCACCCGCAAAAAGTGAAATTAATAACAAAATGCGGCCTAAAGCGGTCTTTGAAAATTTTGACTGCATCGCTTTAGCGTTATCGGCCGGTATTAAACGGATTTTTTGGCTGCTTTTTGCTCATTTCACATTGTGTTTGACTTTAAGGCAATTTGTCGTACTTTAATAATAATTGAGGTTTTCACCTCGGTTCCTCCGACCCCGGTGCTGGCATTTATTTGTCGGCGCCGGGTTTTTTTATCAACGGACATTTCCGGCAAAATAAATTCAGCACGGCGGGCACAAATGTTAACCCGACAATCATGCACGTCGCGATGCCCACCGACATAATTACACCAAGACTGTGAATACCGCGATGTTTCGCTAGTACTAAACTGCCGAATCCCGCGATAGCTGTCAAACCCGACACCAAAACTGCTTTGCCGGTACTGCGAGACAGAATGCCCGGCGTGCCCTCTTCGGCGAAACGGTTCAAAATATGGATGCCGTTGGTCACACCGATGCCGATGACCAGCGGCAGGGTCATGATGTTCGCCGGATTGAAGGGCACGCCGAAGCAACCCATTAAACCCGCCAGCCAAAGCGTTCCCAACCCGACGGGAATCAAGGCCAGGATCACCGCCAGCACACTGCGGAAATGGATCAGCACCATGACAGCAATGGCGATGAGTGAATACCAGGCGGCGGCGATATAGCTGTTTTTGAGCAACGATTCGTATTCGAATAATTGCACCGGGGTGCCGGTGATGATTGGATGATTGGTGTCCTGCGGGTCCAGTGTTTTGCGCAATGTCTCAACAAATTCTGCCTGGTGGTCGCGTTGCCAGACATCCTTTTTCGGAAAGACCTGCAATAAAAATTTCCCGTGCACTCCGATGAAACGATCATGCAAGGCCGGCGGCAAATCAGCTACGGCCACGGGCGAACTGGCATCTTGATCCTGAAAGGTCGCAAAGGTTGCCCGCAGATTGTCGAATAATGCTTGTTGAAACAACCCCAGCGTTCTTGCCTGTTCCGCCCGGGTCAGGCTGTCACCCGCCCACATCGCCTTGCGGAAATCATTGATCTGGTTTTGCATGACGAGCAGTTGCTTCGTCAAAACCGGATTATTGGTGCCGATATCGGCACGCGCTGCGCCGAGATAGCCGTAGAACGAGTACAGCGTGCGGCTCAAGGCATCCATGTCCACCGGCCGTTTGTCCGGCGCGCTGAATTGCAGGGCGGCAACGGCGGACTTGATCTCCGAAATCAGTTTTAATTTTTGTGCCTGGCCGGCGTGGTCCAGGTAACCGGCGATGGAAACCACATCCGCAACTTCATTGGTCAAGGCGCGGATCTGTTTTTCCAAAGCCGCAGCTTCTGCCTGATTGTCCGCGACCACCGCACAAAACAGCAGGGATTTGTCGGCCTTATTAATCAGCTTGTGGGTGTAGATCACGGCCTCCAGATCGGCGCTTTGCAGATTGAGCAGATTATAATCGAACTTTACCTTGTGCAGTTGTGTTGCGGCTAAAACGGACAGGGTGAGAATGATGCACGTCACGGCCACCGGCCGTTGCAGCCAAAAATTTTCAATCGTGGCGCGGGTTTTATCTTCCCGCTTTTCATGGTCAATGACGTTTTGCCGGCCGCGGAGCAACAACATCGGCAACATCGTCAGCATCGGCACGAGGCAGATCATCAAACCGCCGCCGCAGATGATGCCCATCTCGTAAATACCCTTGAAATCTGTGAAGGCCATCGCCAGAAAGGCGCCAGCCGTCGTCAAGGCACCCATGAAAATTCCCTGGCCGGTGAAGGCCATCGCCTTGGTCATCGCTTCTTCGGTTGATTTGCCATGGCGCAATTCTTCTTCGTAACGCGAGATGAGATGAACTCCGAAATCAATGGCCAGGCCGATCAACATCGGCAAAAAAGTGATCGTCAGCACGTTCAGATGCCCGATGGCGAAGGTGGCAAACGCCAGCGTGTAAGCCAGGCCGATCATCAAGCAAATCATCGCCTTCACCGGCCGGCCGGTTTCATTATAGCCGTAGATGAAAATGATCGCGCACAGCACGAGGGATAAAAGGCTGGCGACGGTGGTATCCTTTTGCGACTGCGCCATCTGGTCGTAATCCAGCACTGGTTCGCCGGTCAGTCCGATGTTCACGCCGGGAACTTCGTTTTGGGTCTCCACGATCAATTCCCGCAGCCGGTCAATGGCGTCTCCCGTCAGATCACCGCTGGCCACGGTTTGATGGAACCATTTTTCCAGCACCGCATTTTTCAACAGCGTCCACAAGACCGGCGGCGCGTCGTTCATCGCTTCGGGCGGCGCATGCGTGGTGACAATAAAGATTTTTCCGGCATCAAAGGTGATGTAATTGGAAATGACCTCGCTTTCACCGCCACCGAACAAGGATACCAGGCTTGGGGCGGGCGGATTCCCCGCGCGCTGCAAACTTTCATCGGCGGCTTGCACAATGCCGCCGATGGCCGGCAACGCCTTCACCAACGAATCATTTTGCGCATTCTCCTCCCGTTTCGCCGTCCGAAACTGGGTGTTCATCATCTCAAAGAACGAAACGAGATTGGTCGTGTCGGTGAATTGCTGGATGAACGGCAGATAGAGCTGGAGCGCATCGTGCAGCTGCTGCAATTCTGTGAGGCTGGCCATCTGCAACCCCTTGCGCCCGGCGATGGCCGGATTTTGCTGGAAGAAAACATCGCGGAACAAATTGGTTTCCGCCTGCAACCGTGCGCCCAGCCGTTCAGCAACTTGCCGGTTTTTTTCGATGTCTTCGCTTTGGATGATGACCGCCAAGTCATCTGGCTGCGGAAATTCCTTTTGAAATTCGAGGTAGTTGTGGTGGTAACGCTGGTTGCCGGCGACCAGATGGTTCTGGTCCATGTCAAACTGCAGGAACCCGACGGTGTAGGCGATGCTCGCGAAGAACAGCACGATTTGCGGCCAGAAAAACCAGCGCGGATGACGATAAACCGCCGCCGCGAGTTTTCCCAGCAGCCGCGCCAGAAATGAATGTTCGCTCAACGCCTTCATGTTGCCGCGTCACCGCTGCCAGCGGATAAAGCGCCGGTTACTGCGTATGACTCTGCGCTCATCCGGGTTTGAAAGCTCAGCCGGCTCAATTCGTTTTCTCCACAAAAACCGCCGTGCCGTAACACAACACTTCGGTGATGCCGGGCGCGATCTCCGTTGCGTCATAACGCACGCCGATGACCGCATTCGCCCCGAGTTGCCCCGCGTGCGTGAGCATCTCGTTGAACGTATCTTCCCGCGCGCGTTCGCATAGGCTGGTGTAGAGCGTGATGTTGCCGCCGAAAATGCTTTGGATGCTGGCGCCGAAGTTGCCGATGACGGAACGTGAGCGGACAATAATGCCGCGCACCACGCCAAACGACTTGGTGATACGAAAACCCGGGAGATCAAACCCGGTCGTGGTCAAAGGATGCGTCATGCTCATACCAAGGAATTGAAACCTACTACCCGCTCCGGCAAAAGCGAAAACTTCGGTTGGACGAGTTGGGCGGTGGCGTTCCGCAGGCCCAGAACCGATCTGCCCCGACCTCATCGTCGTCCTCGCTCTCGTCCTCCCCCTCGAATTTTCATAATCCTGCGAGGACGACGATGAGTACGAGGATGAATTAGCAGCAGCCTGTTTCAGACAGATCTCAGGCCGGAGACAAAAACGAAAACGCTGGCAAATTCCGTAAAACCGTGAAAACGAATGCCAAAGCCAAAACCGGCCATAACCATTTTGCTGGCCAACCAACCCGCACTGGCTGCTTGCTTAATTTTTTCACCAGAACATGGACTCCGTAAATCACTGCCATCACCATTGCGAAAATAAACAACGCATTATCGCGCAGAGCCGTGGCAAAATTCCCGTGCAACAACGCATAAAACGCCCGGGTCGCGCCACAGCCGGGGCAATTCAAGCCGGTTAGTTGATGAAACTGGCAAACGGGATAAAATGGATGGGTGGTCGGATTGAAGAAAAAAACCACGGCACCGATGCCCGCGGCCACGGCGCCCAAAATGATGCCCGCGAACCACCCGTTGGCAGATACGGATCGGGAGATTTTTGGCGGCACAGCGTTCATTCACTGAAAATTCATGGTGAACTTCGAATGGTCGGAAGCCAGGTTAAGCAACGTGACGGCAGCGCACCATAACAGGTTGGTTCCAGACAGAATCACCCCCGCTATGGCCACACCACGGCTGGGACGCGGCTCCGGTTGCGACTGGATTTGCACCAGCGCAATGATCCCTAAAACCAAGCCGATCATATTTATCGGCAAACAACAGCAACAACTCAGCCAGGCCAGCGCCCCGCAAATCAGACTCCACAACGCCAGCGATGGGCCTTTGCTTGGGCCAAACGGGTTTCCCGGTGAGGCGAATGGCGAAAAGGGTGGTGGGGCGGCGTGAAAACTCTCCGCGAATTCCGGAAGCATCCCAACGAAGGTCCATTCCGTTGCGCCTTCCACTAAAATGGGGGTCCGGCTTTCGACCCGGTTTTGCCGGATCCAGGCGCGGATCTGTTCGGCGCTGACCGGGCCATAAATTTTTCCATCATTGCCGACAATGCGATAGTTCATTTATTCCTCCTCGTTTGGGGGTGTGCCGTCAGGGCGCTCGGCGCTCACGCCGCGTTTGGTTGTCGCCACAAATTCGATCAAGGTTCCGGCGGCGGGCGTGGAAAATTGTTTGCGCGCTTCCGCTACCGCTGTGCGAAGGCCTTTGCCGCTGCGGAACAATAGTTTGTAAAGCGACTTCAACTCCAACCGTTCCGCCGACGAGATGCCGGCACGCCGCAAGCCGACACTATTCAACCCGCAAATGATATTCACTTCCACCCCGATGGTGAATGGCGGCAAATCCTGACTGAAGGCCGAACAGCCCTGCGTCATCGCCAGAGTACCGATGCGCACAAATTGGTGAATGGCACAATTGCCGGAAATAAAGGCCCGGTCTTGCACCGTGACGTGGCCGCCGAGCAACGCCCCATTGGCGAGAATGACGTGATTGCCGACGAAGCAATCATGCGCGACGTGCGCGTTTGCCATGAGAAAATTGTTCGAACCGATGCGGGTTTTGCCGTCTATTTTGGCTGCGCGATGCACGGTGACGTGTTCACGAAAGACATTGTTGTCGCCGATGACCACGCGCGTTGGTTCATCCTTATATTTCAAATCTTGCGGCGCCTCACCGATGACGGCACCCGCCAGGAATTTATTGCCGCTGCCGATCTTCGTGACCCCGGTCAGATAGACGTGCGGGCCGACCACGCAATCCGCGCCCATTTCAACGTCCGCATCAATCACCGCATACGGGCCAACGCGCACGCTCGGGTGCAACTTCGCTGCCGGATGGATGATGGCCGTTGGATGAATCATTTCGGTCACAGATAAACATAGTTGGGTGTGGATTAAAAACCAATTTTCGCCCGGTCCGACCTGTGTTATCCTCACAGCTTTTTCGTGTATTTCGTCCCTTTCGGGGTTAGATTAAGCGTGAAATGACTGGAGTTGTTGAAAATTCAAATCCGTTGTCTGCTATCCGCAATTCGCAATTGCCGGAGTTGCTGGCACCGGCGGGCGATTGGGAATGTGCCAAAGCCGCCGTGGAAAATGGGGCGGATGCCATCTATTTCGGCCTGGAAAAATTCAACGCCCGGATGCGCGCACACAATTTCACGGAGGCGGATCTGCCGAAATTGATGGAATTCCTCCACCGGCGCGGCGTGCGCGGTTACGTCACCTTCAATACGCTCGTCTTTCAAAACGAATTGGCCGATGCAGAAAATTATCTGCGCGCCATCATCGCCTCCGGGGTAGATGCCGCCATCGTCCAAGACGTCGGCATCTGCCGCCTCATCCGTGAGCTCTCGCCGGATTTCCCCATCCACGCCTCGACGCAGATGACCATCACGAGCGCGGCCGGCACCGAATTTGCCAAAAACCTCGGCTGCAATCTGGCGGTGCTCGCCCGCGAATGTTCCATTGCAGAAATTCAAAAAATTCACGCCGCCGATGCCTCCTCACTGCCGCTCGAGGTTTTCGTCCATGGCGCCTTATGCGTGGCGTATTCGGGTCAATGTTTGACCAGTGAATCATTGGGCGGCCGTTCCGCCAATCGCGGTGAATGCGCCCAGGCCTGCCGGATGCCTTATGATCTCATTTCCGACGGAAATCTCGTTCCGCTTGGCGACAAAAGATATTTGCTCAGCCCGCAGGACCTTGCCGGCTTGGAGGTTCTGCCCGGACTCGTCCGCGCCGGCGTTGCTTCGTTGAAAATTGAAGGCCGCCTCAAGTCGCCGGAATATGTCGCCAGTATCACGCGCGTTTATCGTGCCGCCCTCGATAAGCTTGCGACAAACCACAACGTCGCCGAGACCACAAAAGTTGACCGGCAACCGTCTACGCTTCCGCCAACCGGCAGCGAGTCAAAATACGAATTGGAGATGTCCTTTTCGCGCGGCCTCTTCACGGGCTGGTTCAACGGCATTGATAATCAAAAACTTGTCCACGCGCGTTTCGGTAAAAAACGCGGGGTTTATCTCGGTGAAATCCAAAAAGTCCTGTCCGAATCAGTTGTGATAAAACCTGTCGCGCCCATCAAGCTTGGTGACGGCGTGGTCTTCGACGCCGGCCGGCCGGATGAAAAGGAAGAAGGCGGCCGGGTGTATGAGATCCATAGTCCGAAGTCCCAAGGCCAGGGGCAACCAACGACGGAATTGCGTTTTGGCTATGACAATATCAATTTTTCCCGCATCCATGTCGGTGACAAATTGTGGAAAACCAATGACCCTGAATTCGACAAGCGCGTACGCCAAAGCTTCGCGGGTGATGCGCCGAAATTCCAACGTCCGATCGAGTTGGAAGTCCACGGGGTCGCCGGCAAACCGTTGACCCTCATCGCGCGGGATGAATCCGGAAACGTGGCCAGGGCGGAATCCACCATGCCCCTGGTCAAGGCGGAGAAACTGCCTTTGACGGAAGAAAAACTGCGCGAACAACTTGGCCGGTTGGGAGGAACGCCGTTTAAACTTGGCGTGTTAAAAACCTTCCTGGTTGGTGAACTGCTCGTGCCGGTGAGCGAATTAAACCGTCTCCGGCGGGATCTGGTTGCTGAACTGGATCAACTTCGCGCCCGCCCGCAACGCTGGAACTTGAACAACCGCAGAGACGCCGAGACACAGAGAACCGGCGAAGATAAAAACTTGGTGCCTTTGAGTCTTGGTGGTAAGACCAGTTTCGATCCGCAATTGATTGTTCTGGTGCGCAATCTGGCGCAACTCGACGCCGCGTTGAAATGCGGCGTTAAAATGATCTATTGCGAGTTTGAAGACCCGAAGAAATACCGCGAAGCCGTGACGACTTTTCATACGGCCTACGGTTGCGCTGTGGGCGGGCCGGGTGCAGAGCGGCCGGCAATCTTTGTCGCTCCACCGCGTATTTTCAAAATGGGCGAGGATTGGATTTTAAAACTGGTCCGTTCCTGCAATGCCGATGGCTACCTTGTTCGTAATTATGAACACTTGAAATTTTTTGCCGACTCACGGTGTGTGGGAGATTTTTCATTGAATGTGGCGAACCGCCTGACGGCAGATTATTTCAGGCATCAGTTCAAACTCGAACGCGTGACGGCAAGCTACGACCTCAACGTCACGCAGCTGGAGGCCTTGTTGCAAGCTACGCCACCGGAATGGTTCGAGATCACCATCCACCAGCACATGCCGATGTTTCATATGGAGCATTGCGTATTTTGCGCATTCCTCTCCTCCGGCAAGGATTATCACGACTGCGGCCGGCCGTGCGACAAGCACGAGGTCAAATTACGCGACCGGGTCGGCGCAGAACATCCGCTCAAGGCCGATGCCGGCTGCCGCAACACCGTGTTCAATTCGCAGGCGCAAACCGGTGCGGAGTTTGTTGAAAAATTGCTCGCGCTCGGGGTGAAAAATTTTCGGGTGGAATTTTTGAATGAAACGCCGGACGAAGTGGAGCAAACCATCGCCAAATACCGCCAGCTCTTGCGCGGTGAAATCTCCGGCACCCAACTGTGGCGGGAATTGAAACTGTTCAACCAGCTCGGCGTCACGCGCGGGCAGATGCTCGGCAAATGATCATTTCTTTACGGGAGTCGGATACTCGTCGCTCAAGTTGTTCAAACCTTCGTGGTCCACGGTGAAGGAAAACGTTTTTTGCCCGGCTGGGCGCGTGATTTTGAAGACAAAAATCATGTCGTATTCCTTGCCCGGCCATTCCGGAACGTTCTTCACGTCGCCGCCATTGTCTTTGACCATGTTTTTGCCGAACTCATCCAAGAGGCCGTGTTCCCACGCGATGAACACCGTGGCTTGGTGATATTCCGGCTTCTCTAATTCCGTTTCGAGTGCCTTGATCTCCGTGTAGCCGAACTTCGTATTAACCGGCAAACCGCAGCGGATGGCTGTCGGCTCAATCGTCGCCAACGGACGCACGTAATAATATTTATTGCCGTCCGACTTCTCTGTCGGATTAGGAGCAAAAATGAATTGCGGCGTGCCATATTTCCCCAGCAACACTTCCGGTAATGCCAGCGAACGATTCAGCCCCCGGTTCGTCAATTGACCCAAGCCACCTTTCGGTTTTTCGCCATGCCGGATGGCTATGATTGTTTCAACCTGTGTGCCGGAAATTTCAACCGGCGTGGGTGTATTCGTTTGGGCATTGAGGCTGACGCAAACCGCGCATAGACCGAGCAAAGCAATGAGTGTTTTTTTCATCATCAATTATAAAGTTTATCACCAGCTTAACCTTGACGTTAAGCTGGTGATTGAAATCTTGCACTCTCTCGATACGCCTCAGCTCAGGCGCATCGGCATGACGACATACAGGAACGGGCCGTTGATCTTCAGTACGCCCGGGCTCAGTTCATCAATGAGTTCGATGAACACTTCGTCTTCACCCAAGGCCGCCAGCGGATCAATGAGGTAGCGGGGGTTGAAAGCGATGGAAATTTCTGTGCCCTTGTAATTTACCGCCAGCGTTTCACGCGCTTCACCAACTTCCGGCGAATTAGCGGTGATGGCGAGAGTATTCTTGCCAAAGGTCATTTTTACGGAATTCGCCTTCTCACTGGTCATGATTTCCGCCCGACGCAAGGCTTGCAGCAATTCTTCACGGTTGATGGCAATGCGTTCCTTGGCTTCACCGGGGATCACCTGACGGTAGTTGGGATAGTTGCCTTCGATCAATTTCGTGATGAGTAGTACGGAAAACCCATTCTCAGCCTTGAGGGCGAAAGAGGATTGGTTTTCGCCGAACTTGAGTTCGACTTCGCCTTTGTCCTGCAACAAACGGTTGAGTTCGTTCACAGCCTTGGCGGGAACGATGAATTCGCCCGTACTCTTCTCAGACAGTTCCACTTCCTCGTCCACCAGCGCCAGGCGGCGGCCATCGGTGGCCACCAAGGTCATCTTGCCTTCCTTGAGGCTGATGAAAATACCATTGAGCACATAGCGGGATTCGTCCGTGGAAACGGCAAAGGACGTTTTTTTGAGCATGGCCCGCACCGTTTCCTGCTGGAGCGCCACTTTTTTATCGTCCTTGAATTTCGGCAAGGGCGGAAATTCATCCGCCGCCAATCCGTGCACCTTGAAATAAGAAGACCCGCTGCGGATGCTGGTGACGTTCTTGTCGTCGGTTTCAATCTCGATTTCGCCGCCGTTCAATTCGCGCACGATGCCAAACAGTTTTTTCACCGGCACGGTCGTCGCTCCAGGCTTGGTGACCTTGGCCTCAACTTTGCAGGCGACCGTGACATCCAGATCCGTCGCGGTGAATTCCACATGATTGCCCTCGGCGCGCAACAACACGTTCGACAAAATCGGCAGGGTGGTGCGGGTGCTGACAACGTTCTGCACGGCCTGCAAGCCGGCGATGATCTGATCTTTGGAAATCGTGAGGTTCATGCGTGATATAATAATTCAGTCTTTTCTTCTAAAAATTCTATTCTTATTAAGGCCTGTGAACAAGCCAAACAACTCTTAAACCGCAATCATAACCACTGGAATCTTCCGTTAACAACCGTGACAACTTTACGGTAAGCGAACCTGGAAAATATAAAAGCCAAAGTTCCTCACACTATCCACAAGTCATTCACAATCCATTCGCAGCCAATCCGCCACGTTGTGCGCGGCGGATGACATCCGGCAGAACCGAAATCACAAAATCCACCTCCGCTTCCGTCGAATCTCGTCCCAACGAGAAGCGCACCAACGAATTAGCCTCTTTTTTCTTTCCCAAAGCCAGAATCACATGCGACGGCTCCAGTGAACCCGCTGAACAGGCTGAGCCACTGGATGCGCAGATGCCTTCTACATCCAAACCGGCCATCAAAGCGATGCCATCCGAGCCTCGAACCGTGAACGCAACCGTGTTGGCTAAACCAGGTTGGTTGGGTGAATGTGGCGAAACGATCGCACAACCGCCAATTTTTTCAATGGCCAGCATCAATTTCTTTGTGAGTGGCTCCAGTTGGGCACGGTTAAAAACCGGCGGTTTGATAAATTTTTCCAGCGCCGCCACCAAACCGATGACAGCCGGAAGATTTTCCGTACCCGCACGCCGTTCATTTTCATGGCCGCCGCCGAATAGGATCGGGTCCGGATGCAGTGGTGATTTGATCCACAGAATACCCGCGCCCTTTGGCCCATGAAACTTATGCGCGCAAATCGAAACCAAATCAGCATTGAATTGATGGATGGTTTCCAGTGATTCCTTGCCGAACCACTGCACAGCGTCGGAATGAAAGACGATTCCCCGTTCACGGCAAATGGCGCCCAGTTCAGCCACTGGCTGGAGCGTGCCGATTTCATTGTTTGCCGCCATGAGGGAGACAAACATTGTTTCGGGCCGGATCGCTTTACGCAAATCATCCGGCGAAATGCGGCCAGCCGAATCCACGGGCAAACGCGTGACGGAAAAGCCTTCGCGCTTTTCCAGATAATCGAAGCAATGCAGCGTGGCATGGTGCTCAATGGCCGACGTGATGAGATGTTTGCCTTTGGCTCTCAACGCCCGCGCCGTGCCAAAAATCGCGAGGTTGTTGGCTTCCGTGCCGCCACTGGTGAAGATGATTTCACTGGGTTTGGCGCCGAGAAATTTTGCCGCCCGATCCCGGGCATCGTCGAGCAACGCCCGCGCTTTGCGTCCGACATGGTGCACGGACGAAGGATTGCCCCAGATCGTATCCAAAAATGGCAACATCGCCGCGCGCACGTCCGCGTCAAGCGGTGTGGTGGCGTTGTAATCGAAGTAAATCGAGCGCGGCATCCGCGTTTAAAGTAGGTGACGACGAAAGGAGTCTCAAAACAAATCTACGCTTTACGACCATTGGACTGTTCGGGCAGTACGGTTGCCTTCCATCCTTGGAAAAATGCGCCAATCGTTTATCTTTAAGTATAACAATGGGAACCCTTGTAAAAATATGCGGCATCACCAACGTTGCTGATGGCCTGGCGGCCGCTGAAGCGGGCGCAGATATGATCGGACTGATGTTTTATGAACAAAGTCCGCGTTTTATTTCACTGGAAACAGCAGTCGAAATTTCGCGCGCCCTGCCACCACACATCGTCAAGGTGGGCGTATTTGCCAATTCGACGGAGGCAGTGATTATGCGCGCCATCAGCGAAGCCGGCGTGACGCTCCTGCAGTTTCACGGCGATGAAACACCCGAGTTTTGCTCACAATTCGGCGCGATGACGATGAAGGCCTTCCGCATCCGCGACGAGGCATCGCTGGAAGCCTTGCCAAATTATCAAACAGACGCCTATTTGCTGGATGCATATTCCAAAAGTGGTTTGGGCGGCACCGGTGAAAAATTCAATTGGGATTTGGCCGTGGAAGCGCAGAAATTTGGCAAACCGATTTTTCTCGCCGGCGGGTTGACGCCGGAAAATGTCGCGGACGCGGTGAAAAAGGTACATCCATTTGGTGTGGATGTCTCCAGCGGAGTGGAATCGGCACCCGGCAAAAAAGATGCCGCAAAAGTGCAGGCGTTCATTCAAGCGGCGAAAGCCGTGTGAAAGCGAACAGTCTGTGGCTAACGCTTTGAAGCCAGTTTTAACACGATGACTTCGATGATGCAGCACAAGCCCACACCGATGCTGTAAGCCAGCAAATCCCACCACGAAAAAGTCGAACCGAAGATGAGGTGCCCCCAGGTCGTAGCGCGGATTTGGTTGATCCAAGTTGCTTGATAGATCTGGCTGCATTCATCCGCGTAAGCAATGGCTAATGCCCAAGCTCCCACCCGGCAAATAGATGCGGTCGGCGCCAGAAAACCGACGGTCCAATAGACCATTTGCGCCCAGAGAACATCACCTGGAAATTTTCCCAACGCGGCCGGCAGGAGCCATGGCCATTTTCGCGAGGCCAGTCCTGCCGCCACGGTAATAATGACAGCGCCAACCAGATAGGGACGACGACGTGCGACGCTCATTTATTGAAAAAATTCCAAAAAAAATTTATAGTATAGTTTTGAAGCTGCGCTTGTCGAAAATCAGAGTCCAGCCTATTTTCAGCAAAGGAAACCAAACTGGATAATTTGATGAAGACCGAAAAATCCCGCTGTCCCTGGCCGACGGACGAACTTTACATCGCCTACCATGACACCGAATGGGGTGTGCCGGTGCATGACGACCGCGTTTTGTTTGAATATCTCATTCTTGAAGGTGCCCAAGCGGGTTTGAGCTGGCATACCGTATTAAAGAAACGCGAAAATTATCGTGCTGCCTTCGATCATTTTGCGGTGGAAAAAATTGCACGCTATGGTGACAAGAAAATCGCGGAATTGATGAATAACGCCGGCATCATTCGCAATCGCCTAAAAATTCACGCCGCTATCCAGAACGCCAAGGCCTGCCTGAAAGTGCGCGAGGAATTTGGCAGCTTTGATAAATATATCTGGTCATTCGTGGGTGGCAAACCGCTGCAAAACCAGCGTAAAAATAGTCAGGAGGTTCCTGCCCGCACCGAAATCTCCGATGCGATGAGCAAAGACTTATTAAAACGCGGTTTCAAATTTGTGGGTTCCACAATTTGTTATGCCTATATGCAGGCGGTGGGCATGGTGAATGATCATCATGTCACTTGTTTCCGGCATTCAGAGCTATCGCCGTCGCGTGCCAAAAAATGATCGGAATAAAGTAAAAAAGGCCACATATTTGTGCTGAAGGCACAACCAGAAAATAGCCAGCTACGCAGTGGCTGGAAACCAGCGCCCCCAAATTTCCCCGGCCCGAAAGGACGAAGGATTTGTCCGGGTGAAATTGAGGTGTAGATATTTCCGTCGTCCTTTCAGGACGGAAAGTATTTTGATGGCAAAACCAGCCACTTCGTAGCTGGCTAATCTCCACTGTCCCTTTGGGACAAAAGCAAAAAATTTGAAAGCAGGGCCTGGTTCTTTGCGTATAGCGACCACTGTGCGGAGCGATACTCCGCGCTCCACTATGCCGGGCCAGCAACCTTGGCCCAACTGGTGGCTTTGGCTGCGCTGCGGCCAAAGTCGTCGCCGAGCGTAGCGTCAGGCGACGAAAAAGAACGTTCAACCACACGAGCACGCCACAAAGCGCTTGTGCTACAGGCAAAATCAGTCGCAACGCGACCAACTCCAGCCATCGTAGTTATGAGCCATTGTCATGCTGAAATGCCACATCTCTCTATTACAGATGTTTTTGCAGCCACTCCAGCGCTTGCCGAAGCCAGTGGAAATTAAATTTTCCCAGCGTGAAGGCGTAAAACACCAACCATAATACGCTAAAAACGGCCGCCCACTCCCAGCAGAGCACTTTTTGTTTGCGAACCTTGAGCAAAAAAAACGCGCCCAAAATATTCGCGGCGACCGCAATGCCCAAGCCCCAGAACATCAACTGCCGTCCGGTGTTGGCCGAAGAAAATTGCACGTTACCCCATTGCGCGCGCGTTGCCGCTGGCAGCCCGATCAACAGAAAAACCAGCAGGACGCAGTTGACCGTGATGATGATGACACGCTGCATGGAAAATTTCAGGGCGTATCGCCCGGACAACTTTAATTCACCAACTGATACCAGTTATCACGTTGATGCGGTTCGTAGCCAAGGTCTTTGATGAGGCGTTGCATGTCGCCAACGGTCATGCGGAAGGTCGTACCAGCTTGGGACACGACGTTTTCTTCGATCATGATGCTGCCAAGATCATTCGCGCCGTATTTCAAGGCAATCTGGCCGATCTCCAGGCCTTGCGTGACCCATGAACTTTGCACATTCGCAAAATTATCGAGATAGATGCGAGACAGCGCCTGCATGCGCAGGTATTCATGCGCACCGACCGTCGGGGCTTTCAGTTTCGTATGCTCCGCCTGGAACGTCCAAGCGATGAATGCGGTGAAGTGGCCCATCTTTTCATTGCCGCTTTCTGCCTTCCGCTTCAATGACTGATCCTGCTGTGCGCGCAAGCGTTCCAGATGTTCAACGCGTTCAGCAACGGTTTCAACGTGGCCGAACATCATCGTTGCGCTCGAATAAAGCCCGAGCCGGTGGGCTACGTCCATGACTGCCAACCAGTCATCGCTCATGGCCTTGAGCGGCGCGATGCGCTGGCGCACGCGATCCACCAAAATTTCGCCGCCACCACCGGGAATCGAGCCCAGTCCCGCCGCTTTGAAATCGCCAATGATCTTTTCCAGCGGTTCGTTGAACACATCGCGGAAATGGATGAATTCACTCGGGCTGAACCCGTGGATATTGAATTGGGGAAATTTGCTTTTGACGTGGGACAACAGGTCGAGATACCACTGCTTCGTCAGCTTGGGATGATGCCCGCCCTGCATGAGCATCTGGTTGCCGCCCAGTGCGATCGTTTCTTCGATCTTTTTATCCAATTCGTCGAGGGTGATGACGTAGGAATCATCGTCTTTTTCCACGCGGTAAAACGCGCAGAATTTGCAATAGACATTGCAGACGTTGGTGTAATTGACGTTGCGATCAACGTTGAAAGTGACGATTTCATTGCCGCGGCCGTTGAATTCAGCGGCTTTGGCCAATTGCCGGCGGCGGTCCGCGAGCGCGCCGAGTTCTTCCAGCGGCAGCGTGTAAAGCCGCAACGCTTCGGCGGCGGTGATGCGCTTTCCATCCCAGACTTTCTGCAGCAAATCATCCAATGACGCGTCGTAAATCACTGCAATAGTTTAATGCAAGGCCGCCGGTGAAACAAGTGGCGTTGCATTTTACTCCAGTTGCGCCAGATTACTGCATGACTGGGGAAAAGAAATTTCACATCGTCGTGGTAGGCGCTGGCTTCGGGGGGCTGACGTTCTGCAAACATTTTCAAATGGCCGACGCGCGGATCACGCTCGTGGACCGCACCAATCATCACCTGTTTCAACCGTTGCTCTACCAGGTCGCGACCTGCGGTTTGTCCGCCCCGGACATTGCGCAACCGGTTCGGGCGATTCTTTCCGACCGCGAAGACATCACCGTCTTGCTCGACAACGTTACCGGCTTTGACCTGGCGCAGAAAAAAATTTTACTCGATAAGCACACGCTGGACTTTGATTTTCTGGTGCTGGCAATGGGCGGGCAAACCAGCTATTTCGGGCATCCCGAATGGGAACAATTCGCCCCGGGGCTGAAGACGCTGGACGATGCGTTGCGCATCCGCAGTCACGTGCTGCTCGCGTTCGAGAAGGCGGAAAATGAAGCGGACACGGCGGAACATGACAAGCTCATGACCATCGTGGTCGTCGGTGGCGGCCCGACAGGCGTGGAATTGGCGGGATCGTTTGCCGAACTGACACGGTCAGTGTTAAGCCACGATTTCCGCCGAATTGACCCGACGCAGGCGCGGATCATCCTGCTGGAAGGTTCGCCGCGCATCTTGTCCCATTTGCCGCCGGAACTTTCCGCCAGTGCCCAACGCCAGCTCGAAGCGCTGGGGGTTCAGGTTCGCCCGGCGACGATGGTTAAAAACATCAGCGCGGGAAAGGTTGAATTGGCCGGTGGCGAAATCATTTCGGCCGAAAATATCCTTTGGGCGGCGGGCGTTTCCGCCACCCCCCTCACCAAAAAACTGGGGGTGGATCTGGATCGGGCAGGACGCGTGAAGGTAAGCCCAGATTTGAGCGTACCCGGGCAGCCGGAGATTTTTGCCATTGGCGATTTGGCGCTGGTATTGGAAAACGATGGCAAACCGGTGCCCGGCGTTTCACCTGCGGCAATGCAAATGGGCCGTCACGTCGCAAAAATAATCGAGCATGAAATCCGCTTTGGAGGGAAGCCTGCGGTGCGGCCAGCATTCAAGTATTGGGATAAGGGGACGATGGCGACGATCGGGCGTTCGGCGGCGGTGGCGTGGGTGGGTCGTTTCCAATTTTCCGGCCTGCTGGCGTGGCTGGCGTGGTTATTCATCCACCTGATTTTTCTCGTCGGTTTTCGCAACCGTATATCCGTGCTGTTCCAATGGGCTTATTCCTATTTTTCCTACAAACGCAGCGCGCGGATCATCACCAATCTGCCCCCGGATTCCACCGGTCCGGATGCGACATGAGGAAACCAAAAATTAATCACGCTCGCGCGGCAGCCGCAAAGTCATTGCGGCGGCTGGTAAAAAGAGCAGTCCCGAATACAACAGCACCAGCCGGTGATCACCAACTTTGGAAAAGATGCCAAAAAACACCGTGCCAAACGCCGCGCCGATGCGGCCGATATTGTAGCCGAAGCCGGCGCCCGTCGTACGTAACAAGGTGGGAAACAGCGGCGGCAGATACATCGTGAAGAGGGCAAAGACGCCCTGACAGAAGCCGATCAACGGAAACCACAGCATCAGTTCCGTATGATTGCGCGGCACGACATAGGCGCCGATCATCGCCGCGAAATACAACACGAATGTCCAGGCAATGGTGGCGCGATAACCGAGATAACGCGCGATCCAGCCGGAAAAAAAGTTGCCCACAATGGAAGAGCCAATGACCAGATACATGGCCGTGCTCGCAAGTTTGTTTTTTTGTTCCGCTGACATCACGATTACATCCGGCAGGTTGCGGAGATGTTGCTGGTGCCAGAACATGAACGCCCAATGTGCCGTCAACGAAAAGCCGCAGACCAACATCACCCAAATCGTGACGCGCCGCGTTTCGCCGCGGAATAATTCGCTGATGCCGGGTGCCTGGTTGTGCGCCGCCGCCCGCGCGGCGTGCCATTCGGCTGATTCCGGCACGGCGCGGCGGATCCAAAACACAAGAAACGCCGGCAGGACACCGACGAGGAATAGATACCGTGGCGGCGCATCCGCCATGAAATAATTCGCCAGAACCGCACCCAGAATACCAACGTTTACGCCGCTTTGCAGCACAGCGGCGAGCCATGGACGCCATGGTCTCGGCCAAGTCTCCGATAATAAGGAGGCGCCGACCGCCCATTCACCGCCAATGCCCAGTGCCGCCAGAAAACGCAGAATCATCAATTGCCACCAAGTGTGGGCAAAGAAGGATAAACCCGTGAAAAGGGCATACGTCAGCACCGTCAGGCTTAAGGTGCGTGAGCGACCAAAGCGGTCGCCGATCAAACCGAAGAAGCCGCCGCCCAACGCCCAACCGAGGAGGAACGCGCCTTGGATAAGGCTGGCGTAATGGCCGACTTGCGGGTCACTCGTGCTGGAAGCGGCGATTAATTCCATCACAAACGGCGCGGCGACGAGCGTATAGAGATGCATATCCAACCCGTCGAACGTCCAGCCGAGCCACGCGGCGATTCCGGACTTCCATTGTTGAGCGGAAATGGTGTGTTTCATCCGCGCATGGATTAGAGAAAATTCACCAGCGGCGCAACGTTTTCATGCGGATCGCGCAGGCTTAAATTCGTGTCATTAATGAGGTGCCAAAGAAAATTTGAAAAAAGTTCTTGCACTATTCTTAATTGTTACTATTGTAGTAACAGTTATGGCAGTCAACACACAATTCTCGATCGCAGTTCACATTCTGGCCGGCCTGGCCTGTGGATGTGGCGAGAAAGGTGTCACCTCCGGGCATCTGGCCGAGAGCGTGAACACCAGCGCGAGCTTTGTGCGGCGGACGTTGGCCAAGTTGTCCAAGGCGGGCTTGGTCGAGACGACCACCGGCAAGGCGGGTGCCTGCTGGCTGGCCAAAGAGGCAAAGAGCATTTCATTGCTGGATATTTATCAGGCGGTGGATGCTCCCAAGGTGTTTTCCATCCATAGTTATGCCGAACAAAAGGCATGCACGGTGAGTTGTCACATCAAAACCGCACTGGAAAATGCCCTGGCTAAATCACAAACGGCAATGGAAGCCAGCCTGGCAGAAATCAGCCTGGCGCAGATTGCTTCCGAGATAAAAACCAAATAATTTTTTTGACTTTAATTGTTACTTTTTTAGTAACAATAAAATAACAAACAACAACAAACAACAAGAAAGAACATAGTTATGAGCACCAACAATAAACTCACAGGCAAAGTAGCGGTCGTCACCGGCGCATCCAAAGGCATCGGCGCTTCCATTGCCAAATATCTGGCGGCCGAAGGCGCGTCGGTCGTGGTCAACTACGCAACAAGCAAAACCGGCGCGGACAAGGTCGTGGCTGAAATCACCGGCGCGGGCGGAAAAGCCGTTGCCGTGCAAGGCGATGTTTCCAAGAAAGTGGATATTGAGCGTCTGTTCGTGGAAACAAAAAAGGCGTTCGGACAGCTTGATGTGCTTGTGAACAACGCGGGCATCTATGAATTCGCCCCGCTCGAGCAGGTCACCGAAGAGCATTTCCACAAACAATTTAATTTGAATGTGCTCGGCTTGATTCTCACCACGCAGGAAGCCTTGAAGTATTTTTCACCGGCCGGCGGTAGCGTCATCAACCTCAGCTCGGTGGTCGGCGTAAATCCGCTGCCGAGTGCGGCAGTTTACAGTGCCACCAAGGCGGCGGTGGATGCCATTACAAAATCACTCGCGAAGGAATTGGGGTCGAAAAAGATCCGGGTGAATTCGATCAATCCCGGCATGGTGGAGACTGAAGGCGTTCACACCGCTGGATTTTTGGAAACTGAATTTCCGAAACAGGTTATTTCCCAAACGCCGCTGGGTCGGATCGGTCAACCGCAGGATATCGGCAAAGTCGCCGCGTTCTTTGCGGGGGATGATGCCGGCTGGGTCACGGGTGAAACACTCTTGATTTCTGGCGGCATGCGTTGATTGTATATCCCTGACACGATCAAAATATGAGCACCACCATCACCACTGATCTCACCCAACGTCCGCCGCGCAGCCCGCGCGTGCGGTTGGGTGGGTTTATTTTACTCCCGCGGATCCTCGACAAAGGCCGCGCCTCGCTCGCCGGCAAGCTCGGCGACTATCATTACGCTGGCAAAGGCATGGACCGTCACTTCTTCAACTTTGTCGGTCTCGACCACGAAGCCTTGAAAACGGAACTGGCTAAAGGCGGCGGCGATCTGGAATTGCTAACCTGGGTGCAAACAAATTCGAAACATCAACGCCAGCCGTGGGAAATCGCCGCGTGGAGCGATTTCCATTTGCGCCGCTCGCCGGATAGCGATCATGAAACCATCACCGATTTCGCTGAAGAAGTGAAAAAATTCAATCCGAATCGCGAAGACATCCACACCTGGTTCGATCTGATGGATCTCGACGATTACTGTAGCTTCGGCGGCAAGGCGTAATAACCCAATCCCGGCGATTTAAACCACCAAGCGCGGAAAAATTTAGACAGGATTTACAGAATTCACAGGATGGATCAGGAAAAAAAGTCCTGCATAATCTTGTGAGTCCTGCCTAAAAATCAAATGAAATAGGCTCACGTCCGCTGCAGCAAGCCAAGATGGTTTCTGCAAAACAGGTCAGACCTCAAACAGGGTGATTTCCGGGCGGCAATTGAAGCGGAAGTTGTACTGAAAGATATAGCCGATGCCGGGGTTTACGTAGAGCGGGCCGGCGGGGGGTGCGAACAGGCCCAGATCATATTCGTCCACGCTGAAGGGCACGATTGGTGCGCCAAAAAAAGGAATCCGCACCTGGCCGCCGTGTGAATGGCCCGCCAGGATCAGGTCGTATTTCTGGTTGCCCAGCTTTTTCGCCCAGGCGGGATAATGCACGAGCAGAATATTTTTTGCGTCCGGCGACGGGTTCGGAATCCCGGCGACGGTAAGGCCGGCGGAACCGATCAGATTGATTTTTCCGCCGGCAATTTTTCGTTGGGCATTTAGCAACCAAGCGCCGCCGGTGGCGGCAAAACATTTTTCAATCGGTGCAAAATTGGCGCGGCTCCAGTAATCATGATTGCCCGGCACGCCAAACAGCGGGGCGCGGAGGCCCGACAAAATTTCCAGCGTCGGCGGCAAATAAGCCGCCTGCTCGATGAGGTCGCCGGTGAAACAGACAAAGTCTGGCTGCAGCGAATTGATGGTCGCCACCACCGTTTGCAGATAGGCGTGATTGCCCTTGTAATGGATATCTGAAAAATGGGCGAAGCGGACCCCGGTTTTTCCGTCACCAATCTGCAGCCGCTGGATTTTTAACCACGTTGGTTCGATCAGCGTCGCGTCCCCGGCCAGCGCCACTGGCGTTGCCAGCAGCGCGGCCAGAATAAATTTTCGACGATTGATTTTCCCTAATTTCATGAGCCACCGGCATCCCGGATGAAAACTAAAGCAAGCATCTGACACCGCCAGCATTGCGTCCGTTCAACGACCCCGTTACTTTGGACGCGTGCCGGGAATCGTGAAAAACTGGAAAGCTTCGCCGCTCTGGCTGTTGCTCCGCACCAACGCGCTGCATAGTTGGCGCCGGTTGCTGGCCATCCGCACGCAATCCCGCCTGCTCACCGGTATTATTATAATCTTTGTCTCGGGTTATTTGGTGCTGGCGTTTGAGTTGTTCTACCATGGGATGCGCTTCATCGCCAAATTTCCCGGCCTGGGTGCGGTGCTGACGGAACGATTGTTCTACACATTGTTCGCCTTTCTGTTTGCGCTGTTGCTCCTGAGCAATCTGGTCATCGGCTACACCAATTTTTTTCGCAACCGGGAAACCGCCTTTCTCCTGACGCTGCCGGTTTCACGCCAGACTATTTTCCGCTGGAAATTCATCGAATGCCTGGTGCTGGCCTCGTGGGCTTTTTTGTTTTTGATCGCCCCGCTGTTGGTCGCGTTCGGTTTGGTGCGCGATGTGCCGTGGCATTTTTATCCGTTGACTGTTTTTTTGATCGGGCTGTTCATCATTCTGCCCGCCGTGTTCGGCTCGGTGGCGGCCATCGTCATCGGGCGGCATCTGGACCGGCGGAATTTTCAATTCGTCCTGCTGGTCATCGCGCTGCTGCTGATCGCCTTTGTGGCCTTCTGGTGGAAAGCCAACCCGGTGGATGACGATCTGCTGGACAAGCGCACGCTGGAAGCGCTGGACCGCCTGCTCGCAAAAACGCGGTTCACCATGTTTCCGTTTCTGCCAAGTTACTGGCTTTCCTCCGCCATCTTGCAATGGGCGGAAGGGATCACGCGCAGCGCGCTTTTCTTCGCGTCCGTGTTGTTGAGCAACACACTGTTGTTCGGCACGCTGGCCTTCACGCGTTTCGGCAACCTGTTTTACGACACAGCTTCGGTGGTGCAAAGTCGAGAACGCAGCGGCAAACGATTCGGCTTTTCCAGCAAGGCCAGGAATTCCCACGCGCCCGGTTTTCTTGAAAAGATGTTTGATAAAATCCCCCTCCTGACCCCGGATGTCCGTGCTTTGGCCGTGAAAGACCTGCGCATGTTCTGGCGTGACACGACCCAATGGGGCCAATCGGTGATGTTCTTCGGCCTGCTGGGCGCCTATATCATCAATCTCCGCAATTTTACCCATCAATTGACCAGTCCTTTCTGGATCAACGCCGTCGCTTTCCTCAATCTGGGCGCCTGCGCCTTCAACCTTGCCTCCGTCACCACGCGTTTTGTGTTCCCCCAATTTTCCCTGGAAGGCCGGCGCCTGTGGATCATCGGGCTCGCGCCAATGGGCCTGGCCCGGGTCGTTAAAACTAAATACTGGCTGGCCAGCATCATTTCGCTCTTTGTCACGCTGGGCTTGGTCACGCTTTCCTGCTACTTGCTGAACATGTCCTGGAGTGACGTCCTGTTCTTTGGCGCAGTCGTCACCGTGATGACCTTCGCCCTCAACGGCCTCGCGGTGGGTCTGGGCGTCTTGTTTCCCAACATAAAAGAAACCAATCCGAACAAGATCGTCAGCGGATTCGGCGGCACATTGTGTTTTGTCCTAAGCTCGGTCTATATCATTTTTTCCCTCGCCGCGCTTCTCTTTGGCTTCGGCGGCTTTCACGGACAGGCCAACCTGGCTTTCCTCGGCATCCTCGGTTTTGTGGTCATCTCGTTCCTGGTCGGTTGGCTGCCCTTAAAAATCGGCCTGTGGCGCTTGCAAGACTTCGAAGCTTGATTCCTTGCATTTTAAAACTTGACGCTTTTTGATTGTTGTACTATTGTACTAACACAATAACTTAATCATGAGTGTGCAGGCGTTGATGAAAGATTGGCGGATCGAGTTTCATTCGGGGATTCCCGTTTACAAACAGATCGCCAACCGGCTGACCTCGGCGATGACGGATGGCACGCTGGCCGTCGGTGACCGTCTGCCGACCATCCGCGAATTGAATCAGGCCCTGGGCGTGAATCCCAATACCGTGGCGAAGGCTTATCGCGAATTGGCGCTCAAAGGCTTGATTGATGGCCAGCGCGGCTTCGGCTCCTTCGTCAAGTTGGAAGATCCGGTCGCCACCCTGCCGGAGGCACAAAAAAAACTTAAGCTCAAAGAACTGTATGACCGGATGTTGACGGAAGCCCGCAGTCACGGAATCAACGAAGAAAACCTCATCGCCTTTATCAACCAAAAGAAACCCATATGAAAAAAATTGATCGCAGCCTGCGCCTGTTAAAAGCGGCTTTTGCCGTTTTATTCCGCGAGAAAAAACTGTTGCTCTTTCCCATCATTGCCACCGGCCTGGCGTTGGTGGTGGCATTATTCTTTATCATTCCGATCGCGCTTTATCCCAATGGGCAACCGCTCTTGTCATCGGCGCATTGGAGCGTTTTAGGCCATGAGCTGGCGCAAAATCTTACCCCGTCGGTCGCCGGCCACAAACCAGGAGGCCAGACGATCACCCCCCAATCCGCCAATCCGATGTTTTTTTCCGACGCCGGCTGGTTGGCACCCATTTGTGTGCTTCTGTATTTCACCTCCATGTTTTTGGCCACCTTTGCCAATGTGGCATTTTATCACGAAATCATGCAGGCGCTAAACGGCCAGCCGGTTTCCATCCGGCGGGGATTTCGTTTTGCCGCCACCCGTTGGCGCGCGATCTTGATGTGGTCGCTGTTTGCCGGGTTGGTGGGCTACCTCCTTCAGGCCATTGAGGCGCGCCTCGGCTTTCTCGGCAGAATTTTCACCGGCCTGCTTGGCTTCATGTGGAGCGTTGCTTGTGTTTTCGTGATTCCTACCTTGATCCGGGAAGAGAAGACGACCGATCCGCTCAAGTTGCTGCGTGGCTCCGCCGGCACGCTAAAACGTGGCTGGGGAGAATTGGTCATCGGTTTCGTCGGCTTGGAAATGGCTTCCGGGTTGCTTTTGCTGGCTGCGATATCAGCCGGAGCACTGCTGACGCTGATTGTCTGCTTGTGTTTCCATTGGACCGCCTGGCTGATCGTGCCTGTCATCATAATGGAATTCGTGCTGTTGCTGCCGCTCTTGGGCTTACTGGGCAGCGTGGTGAATCCCGTTTATCGTTGTGCGCTCTACATCTACGCCACGGAAGGCGTTGTTCCTGGAACTTTTGACAAGGAATTGCTGGATTCTGCGTGGAAGGTGAAATGAGCGAGCGAGTTTCGCAACGATAGTATTTTAAGAAAAATCTATAGCTGCGCTGATCTTGTAGGTGACGAGGCACAAATTAAAAGCATTGGCTCATTCGAGGACGAGCATGACGATGAGGACGATGAGGACGAGGATGAAAGTGCCAGCCATAGTCGCGCCCGTCGGCTGCAATCAGCTCCAGCTTTTTTGAGCAGCCCTAAAATCAGCGCCCGGCTTTTTCTAACGCAATAAAAAGCCGCTCCATATTAGGAAAATGTTCATGGCTCTGGCGGTCAACCAGGCCAAAACCCGAACCGTAAGCCGGGCCGTTAGCCACGCAAAAATCCGTCGCGCAATCGGCCGTTTGTTTTTTCGCTGCTCGCAGTGCCTCGGGCCGTTTGCCATTGGCTTCATATTTCCAGCCAAAAATTTTTGTTTTCGGAAACCAACCGCGTAATTCCGCGATGATTTTCGGCGTGGGCAAAAGTTCCGCCAGCAAAGCGCCCTGCCGGGTGGAAATTTTTTTAGAAATTTTGAGGGCAACAAATTCACCCGCCTTTTTCTCGGCAAAAATTTTCCCGAACGTGAAATCACTCACCGCAGCCGCGTGAAAGATCGCGTCCACTTTTTTTCCGGAAAACGCTTTTAATTTCGCGCGTAAATCCGTCGTTGAGGAAAAGGGCGTTACCGCAGATGCCTGGCATTTTCCCGGGTACGTTGCGGCTTCACCACGGAGTAACGTGACCTGATGGCCGCGAGCAGTCAAAAAATTGGCGAGTTCTGTCCCCAGCCGGCCCGTGGAAAAATTTGTCAGCCGGCGCACGTCGTCCAGCGGCTCAAACGTAGGCCCGGCGGTAACGAGGCAATTCATTTGATAAAATTAACCACAAAGGACACAAAGCGCACAAAAAATCTTTCATCGGCCTTAACCAGGAATCCTGCATCGGCTGGCTGATGCTACTTGCGCCAGCCACGGTCACGGATTTTCGTGGTAACGCCCATCAGCACTGCCGGGCCAGCACCATAGGCGGTTGCGGCTGGTTTCCGCCGACAGCCGGCTCCAGTCCACAAACCGGATGTAGCTGACAGAGCCATCGAACGCGGCTTGAATGCCCCCTTGCTGATGACGTTTGCTTACCGGTTCGTCCGGGTCATTGCCACCGTCATTGAAATGTTGCGGGTCGGTCTCGTCCGATTCCCAAAAGCCGCAATCGTCCGGGTGCATCTGCGCGATTTTCGCCGCCGGAACTTGCGGGTTATTCCAACCATACATCTGTCCCGTGAGTGAACCGTTTAAGGCATAACTTGAAAGCTGCTGCGGCCGTTGCATGTTTTGGTTGCGCAAATTGGAAAAGCGCGTTTCCTGGGGATTGTCCATCGGGCAGAGATAAATTTTCGGATGCCCCAGCGTATTCCAGAGCAAGCCGGTTTCGGCCTTGAATTTTGCTGGCGCGGACAAGCTCAAATCTGCCTGGTAAAGCCAGCCGGCGTGAGTCTGGCCATCGGCCAGCGCATTGCCATTATCCCAATTTGGCAGCGGCAAAATATCGTTGGCATCGTTGGCATAAAGGTGCGTCGCCAGCATGATTTGTTTGAGATTATCGAGGTCAGTGGCCTTGCTCGCCGAGTTTTTCGCCCGGCTCAAGGCCGGCAATAACAGCGCCGCCAAGATCGCGATGATGGCGATGACCACCAGCAATTCAATGAGCGTAAAGGCGCGGCGAGCGTGCATCTTCATAAAAACAACCCGACCCAAGCTTGGTTGTAAATGATTTCATTGGCCGATGAGGAATATCTATGGCGCTTCAAGGCGGATCAACATTTTCTATTCCGGCGGCTAGGGAGTTTCAAGTTTAGGCTGTGCATAAAACGTTGTATGCACGTTGGGAATGATGGCAAACGTAAATTGCACCGGTTTCACATCAATAGATGTCATCGAATTTTTCCCGATCCACGCGCTAAAATCTCCTTCCCGGAAACTGTATTTCGACCAACTGGCACCACCGGCTTTCAATTGCCGATTGTGAGAATCCAAGGCTCCGATAAATTTCAAAGCGACATCGGTTCGATTCTGTGGAATAAAAGCGGTTAAAAGTTTGCCATCCCAAGAAACGGTTACTGGAATATCTAAAATGTTGGTTATCATCATGGCTGGTCGGGGAAAAGCTACGCTCACTGAGCAGCCTTCGGGAAAATTTGACTTGGGTTCGAAATCCATGTCCAGTTTCCAAACGTAACGCGGATCCAGACTGCGGTGTCTTTGAAGATTTGCGTTCCAATTACCGCTGGCATCGGTCACGTAGGTATAAGCCGCCGTCCAATTTGTCTGTAAAATTCCACTTTCAAAAACTTGGGTCGGCACGTTCACGACGTGGTTCCAAATGTCATTGGTATAATTGGGAATGGTTTTTACACTGATTTCGTCCATTACCAAATCCATGCCGGCAACGGTGTTGGTAACGGGCGTCGGGCTGGCAGTCCATTTAAAGTTTTGTGGTGCGGCCAAGTTTTTAAATTTGAATTCAGCCACCCTCTGCCATGAATCATAACGCGCGTTTTCATCACGTTTTTCCAGATCCAACGAAAGCCAGCGAGCATCGCGGGGAAACATGCTGGTTTCAACATAGCCGTAATAGGCATCGCCATTTTTTTCGAAAGCGGTTGGCAGCAGTTCTTCGACATATTCAATGCCCTGTTCTCCATGCAGGCGGCAGCGAAACTGTCGAAAGAAATCAGGTTTCACCAATTGATTGTTAGCCGCATTTTTTCCGGCAAGTTTCAAGCTTAGCACCAGCTCATCATGTCCCGGCCAGTTCCAATTGACTTTTTTATTTCCCTGGAAGAATTCGTGTTTATCGCCAAATGAAACCATCTCAATTGATAATATGGAACCATCCGGCAGAGATTGTTTAAGAACCGAATTCATTTTAACAATAATGTTTTCAGCGACCATTATTGTCGTTCCGGTTGCCGTTAAGACAATAATCCCGGTGATAATCGCCATCTTCATTTTTGACCAGGCCAGCATTTTCAAGGCTCCTTTGGCGAGGGTTGCGGTTGCGAGGGTCGCCGTTGCGCCCTTCAAGCTGGCCCCTGCCGAAATGGTTTTCGCCAGTCCCATCGGCGCAGCTTGTACGGAATTGACTGAAACTGCTCCGGTGATCGCCGCCGCCGAAAGGGTTACGCCGCGCTGAAGGAAAAATTTCCGTAACTTCGCCACCGCGCGCTGCACCCGTTTGTGTGCAGCAGCTTCTTCCAAGCGCAACGCCGCAGCGATTTCGCGCGCAGATTTATTTTCAAAAAAACGCAGCACAATGGCGTCACGATCACGGGTGCCGAGTTTTGCCAGTGCGTCGTCCAACAACGGTGCAATCTGCGCCCACGCATGGTCGACCTCGGGCTGGGGGTTGAGTGATTGCATATACGCCTCCTGTTCGCGTTGTTGGCGCCGCCGCTCGGTCCGCAAATAATTCGCGGCGGTCAGCCGTGTGGTTTGATAAAGCCAGCCGGACAAAATTGTTTTGGCGGACAATCCACCGGCTTTGCGTGCCAGAATGATGAAAACCGCCTGCGCAATCTCCTCGGCTCCATGGGCATCGCCGCTGTGCCGCAACGCCGCGGAATAAACCAGGCCGAGATGGCGTGTCACCAGCGTGGTGAACGCGGCTTCGGAATTGTCCCGCGCGTAGGTGGCGAGTAATTGGTGATCGTCCTGCTGATCTGGCATTCATCTATTAAATGTCCGCCGGCGGCCGAAGTAGACAAAATTTTTCACCGTTTTGTCAGTCGTGAATCGGCGCTTGTTTCGCCAATGAAAACGACAAATTTTGCGATTTGAAAGATTAGCGTTTATTAGCGCCGATTAGCGGTTAAAATTCCCGTCGCAAATGAGCAAAATTGTCGGCATAGATCTGGGCACCACGAATTCACTGGTCGCCACTGTGGATTCGGGCATTCCGTTCGTCATCGCCGGGGCCAATGGCAATCGCCTTACGCCCTCGGTCGTCCATTTCTCGGCGGCGGACGCGGAACCGATCGTCGGTCACGAAGCCAACCGCATCCGTCTTTTGAAGCCAGCCGAGACGGTTTATTCCGTGAAGCGGTTCATGGGCCGGCGGGGTTCGGAAATTTCGGCCGAGGAAAAATCCGTCACCTTTCCCGTCGTCACCGACCAACCCGGCGCGGTGACCATTCCGCTTCATGGCAAACAATTTTTACCCGAGGAAATTTCGGCCGCCGTCCTGAAAAAACTCAAGCGTGATGCGGAAGATTATTTTGGCGAAGCCGTTTCACGGGCCGTCATCACGGTGCCCGCGTATTTCAATGACGCACAGCGCCAGGCGACCAAACGCGCGGGCGAACTGGCCGGTTTCACCGTTGAACGCATCGTCAATGAACCGACCGCCGCCGCGCTGGCCTACGGCTTGGACAAGCTCAAGGAGAAGTCAAAGATCGCGGTTTATGACCTGGGTGGCGGTACGTTTGACCTTTCGATCCTGGAATTGAACGAAGGGGTTTTCCAAGTGCTCGCGACGAACGGCAACACCCGGCTCGGCGGCGATGATCTGGATAAAAAAATCGTTGAATTTCTGCGCGCAAAAATTGCGACGGACTTTTCTCGCTCCCAGCCGTCCAACCGTGCAGAAGCCACCGAATCTTCGCGCCTTTCCGTCTTGACGGGCGAGGATGCCGGTTTTTTATCCCGGGTGCGGGAAGCGGCTGAAACGGCGAAAATCAAATTGTCCACGGAAACGGAAGTCGGAATCGCCCTGCCATTTTTAACACCGGATTTTTCATTCAGTTACACCCTCACGCGCACGGAGTTGGAAAATCTTACGCGTGACATCATTGCGCGGACGCGCCCGCATTGTTTGCGGGCCCTGGCAGACGCGAAATTGACGGCCAAAGATCTGGATCAAATCATTTTGGTGGGCGGGCAGACGCGGATGCCGCTGGTGCGGGAATTTGTCGGCGACCTTTTTGGTTGCGCGGAATTTGAAGAAACGCGCGGCGGTCTGCGCCTCGGAACGGAATATCACCAAGCCGCCGGCCCGCAATTGAACACGTCACAAAACCCGGATGAGGCGGTGGCGCTGGGCGCGGCGATCCAGGCGGCAATTCTGGCGGGCGAATTCAAAAATGTTTTATTGCTGGACGTCACGCCGTTATCGCTTGGCCTGGAGACATTCGGCGGCCTGATGAATGTCCTGATCCCCCGCAATTCGACGATTCCCGTGAAGGCGGGTGAACTGTTCACGACGGCGGTGGATCATCAACGCAATATGTTGATCCATGTGTTGCAGGGCGAACGGGAACGGTCGCAGGACAACTGGAGTCTGGGAAAATTCACCCTGGAGTTTGAACCCGCACCGCGCGGGGTGCCGCGTGTGGGTGTGCAGTTTGAGATTGATGCGAACGGCATCCTGCATGTGCTGGCGCGCGATACGCGCTCCGGCAAGGAAAAAGTGGTGGAGATGAAATCGGCGGTGGACGTGGACGATTCAGCCGTGCAGAAAATGGTCGAGGAATCAGTGGAGCACGCTTTCACGGATCTTGCGGCCCGGCGTTGGATTGAAGCCCGGTTGAAGGCAAACGAGACGCTGACAGCAACTCGAAACGCGCTCAGCACGTGCGGCGACCAGATCGAGGCCGATTATCGTGAAAAAGTCTCGGTGGCGGCGCAGGAAGTGGAGCAGGCGTTGACGACAGAAAATGCCGGGACCGGCACTGGTGATTTGAAAAGGCTCCAGTCAACTGTTGCCGGCCTCGATGAGGCGACCAAGCCATTGGCGGATTTTCTGATGGATCAGGCGATGGCGGCGATGCTGCGAAAACGCGGCTTGATTCAATGACCTAGCGACCGGTGATTGAGGAGCCAAATCACGCCGATGGCGAGCATGATCATGATCGTGCCAAAAAAGAACATGAAAAATCGAATTTGTTTCTGATGCGGTGTTGGTTTCCGTTTGTTCGCCACAAGCTATAATTTCGATTCGATTGCACTAATTTGCAAATTCTTTCTGCTTAATTAAATAACTTTGCCACCAGGGGAGCGAGGGCCAGGGCGGGCAGATAATTGGCAAGTTCAACGCGGCGGACCTCAAAAATCACGAGTGCCGTCGCGCAAACGATGAGACCGCCGGCCGCACCGACGGCATTGATCCAGTGATGCGTGTCCAAAAACGGCGCGGCATAAAAGTGGACAGCCAGCGTGAGGCTGTTCAAGAAAATCAAAACGGGGATCGCCGCCAGCGCGGCCGGCCAGCGAAAAATCTTCACAAAACTGACCATCGCCAAACCGTCCATGACCGCCTTGAGCGCGAGCAGATAGAAGAAATAATTCAAGCCATCGGTCACAGCCCCGATGAGGCCCAACGGCGCGGCGCAAAACAGCAAGGTGGCAGCGATAAGCCCGTCCATTGACCGGCCGGGAGGTTTTTTTTGCGCGGTGGCAATGAGGCCGGCGGCATGGCGGCCGATGCGGTTGGACATTTTTTGCAGGCGCAATAGCCGGCCGAGCCAGTTGCCGAGCACCACGGCGAGCGCGGCGAGGAAAAGTTGTTTCACACCCGCCAGAAAAGTGCCGTTGACATTAAGCCAGAGGAGGGCTGCACCGCACCCGAAGGTGAGTACGCCGAGCGCAGATTTGAAAAACTGCTGAACGCGCGCCGACAGCGGTTGCCGGTACGTGCAACCAAACAAGGCCCCGGCCAGGATGCCGAGAGCGTTGAGAAAAGCGCCGATCACGCCGGCATTTTGGCGGGGAACGCCGAAGAAAACAATTTCCTTCGCGGGAAGCACACCCTAAAGTTTTGCACATAAGGAATCACGAAAGAGATGGTGGATAGTAAAACTAATTCCCGCAGCCCCTGGCTTTGGATCCCGACACTTTACCTGGCGGAAGGTTTTCCCTACGCGTTAGCGATGACGGTGTCGGTCGTGCTTTACAAAAACCTCGGCGTGGCGAACGGCGACATCGCGTTTTATACCAGCCTGTTGTATCTGCCGTGGGTCATCAAACCTTTGTGGAGTCCGTTGGTGGACATGCTTAAGACCCGCCGGCTGTGGGTTTGGACGATGCAGTTGTTCGTCGGCGCGGCCTTTGCGGGCGTGGCGCTGGTGATTCCCGCGCCGCATTTTTTTCAGATTACACTCGCCTTGTTCTGGCTGGTGGCGTTTTCCTCAGCCACCCATGACATTGCGGCGGATGGATTTTATCTGCTGGCCCTGGCGGAGCGCGAACAAGCCTGGTTCACCGGCGTGCGCAATATGTTTTATCGCATTGCCAGCATCATCACGCAAGGCGGCCTGGTGATCCTGGCCGGTGAAATCTACCGGCACACGCATAATTATGTAACGGCGTGGACATCGGTGTTTGCCATGATGGCGGGCGTCATCCTCGTGCTCGGGGTTTATCATCGCTGGATTTTGCCCCGGCCGGCGGGCGATCAGGCGGCCCCGCTGGGTTCTTTGAATGATTTTTCCAGCGGCTTCCTGCAGACGTTCGCGGACTTCTTTCGCAAACCGAAAATTTTTACGCTGCTGGCGTTTTTGCTGCTCTATCGTTTTGGCGAGGCGCAATTGGTGAAGATGGCGCAACTTTTCCTGCTCGATGCGCGGGAAAAAGGCGGCTTGGGGTTGGAGTTGGAACAAGTCGGCTTTATTTATGGCACGGTGGGAGTAATCGCGTTGATGTTGGGCGGCTTGCTGGGTGGCTGGTTGATTTCCCGGCAAGGCTTGAAATCCTGGCTGTGGCCGATGTTGCTGGCGATTCATCTGCCGGACGCAGTGTTCATCTGGCTGGCGTATGCACGGCCCGAAAATGTTTTGGCCATCGGTGCCGGCGTGGCCGTGGAACAATTTGGCTACGGTTTTGGCTTCACCGCATTCATGCTTTATATGATTCGCATCGCCCGCGGCGCCCACCCAACGGCGCACTACGCGATCTGCACCGGGTTTATGGCCTTAGGCATGATGTTGCCGGGCATGTGGAGTGGCTGGTTGCAGGGGCAGATTGGTTATCAACATTTTTTCGTGTGGGTGATCCTGGCCACCATTCCCAGCTTTTGGGTGACGACGAAAATCCCGCTGGAGCCGGATTTTGGGAAACGAAATTGACCAAGGAACGCATTGATTCAAATAAAAAGGATTGCTTTGAACGTGCCGGCCTTTCCAGAATCCAAGCATCACAGTAATGAAGATCTTTTCTTTTAATCGTTCGCTGGCCGTTTTGACGGCGCTGATGGGGTGTACTTTAGCTGCGTCAGCGGCGGATCTGGCGTCCATCTTTACCAATACCCCGGCACCCAGGGCGATTCCCCGCCGGGCGAGCATCATCGTGATCCGCTGTCACGGCTTGGGCTACGGCGATATCAGTTGCTATGGCCAGACGAATTTTCAAACGCCAAACCTCGACAAGCTCGCGGCCGAAGGCATCCGCTTCAATGATTTTCTGGCCGGCAGTACGAACATGGAGTCAGCGCAAGTAGCCTTGCTGTCGGGGAAAATGTCCGGGACTTCCCCGCTTAACGCGGCGCAAACATTGCAAAAAGCGGGTTACGCCACCGCTTTTTTAGGCGAATGGCCGGAGTCAACCACCTTGCCGTGGCAACAGGGCTTTGATGAATTCTTCGGGTTTCTAGATGAAAAAGAAGGCGTCAATTATTATGCCGACCACCTCTGGCGTTTTTCATCACATACGATTTATAACCAGACCGCCGGTCGCGAACCGGTTTATGAGAATGAAGGCGGTAAAAAAGGCGCCTGGCTGCCAGATTTTTTCATGAATACGGTGGTGCAACGCTTTATCACCGCCAACCAACCCGACCGGTTCAACCATTTTCGTCCATTTTTCCTGTATTTGAATCTGCCCGCTCCGCGCTCCGCGACACCGGGCAAGGATGATTTTCCCGTGGCGAGCGATGCGCCTTATTCCGACGAACCTTGGGCGCCGGCGGCCAAAAAACGTGCCGCCCTGTTGACGCGGTTGGACGGCAACATCGGCCGGCTGGGTGAATTTCTCAATCAAAGAGGCATGACCAACAACGTCATAATTTTTTTCACCAGCAGTGCGCCGCCGGAAAAATTTGCGGATAAAAAACTCGGATTTTTCCAGGCACCGCCGGATGTTCCCGGTCAGGCTGAATGGCGGGCGCCGATGCTGGTCCGCTGGCCGGACCACATTCCTGCAGGACAAGTCAGCGAAGTTAAGTGGACGGCGGCCGACTTTTTACCCACCGTCGCGGAGATTGGTTATGCCAAGGTTCCGGCAGGAGTGACCGGCAAATCCATCATGCCATTATTAACGGACGAGCCGCCGAAGAATCAGCCGTAAAAGCATCACTGCCTTTGTGCGGGCAGGGGGGCATTAAAATCGCGTTCGGCTTTTTCCCGCCGCACGGCATAACTCATCCACACGATGGCCAGTACGATGCCGAGCACCACGAAAGCCAGCGCAAACCATGGCCAGCGATAATGTGGTTGCGGCGGCGTTTCATTTTCCATGCACCCAAGGTCGCACATTTTTGAAAATGCCGAAAGCGGGGAATTTGTCTGCCCGATGGCGTTTCCATTAAAAGTGTGGCCATTTATGGAGGGAGTGGCGAGGACGACAGTTTCATCCTCGTCCTCATCGTCGTCCTCGCTCTCGAGCCCTGGCTTTGATTGCTCCGCCCGGCGGTCGCCATGCCCGAGTGAGAACTCGACCGTTGGTATTCCTGTGCTAGAGTGTGTGCGCCTGCTCGCATGCACGACGAAGAATTGCCAGAGAATCTCCCCGCCGCCCCGGTCGCCAAACCGGTCGTGGAACATTCGTACGCCGTCTTTAAAAACGCAGATTTTACCCGTTACTTGATCGGGCGTTTTGTGGCGTCGCTCGGCCAGCAGATGCTGGTCGTGGCGATTGACTGGGAACTTTACGAACGCACGCATTCCGCCCTGCCGCTGGCCTGCGTTGGTTTGACCCAGATGATCCCGATGCTGCTGCTCACGCTGCCGGCCGGACATATTGCCGACACTTACAATCGGAAAAAAATCATCTTCCTTTCCACCCTCGTCATGTCTGCGGCCAGTGTCGGGCTGGCCTGGTCATCGTTGGTTACCGGGCCGTTGTGGTTGATCTACTTTTTCCTGGTCATCCTGGGTGCGGCGCGGACATTTTTGTGGCCATCCAGTGCCGCGTTCATCACCAGCCTGGTTCCCCGCAGCCAGTTGGCGCGGGCCATCACTTTCAACAGTGGCACCTTCCAGATTTCTTCCGTCGCCGGTCCGGTATTGTTCGGTCTGTTCATCGCGTTGACGCCGCACGCCCAACTCGATCACACCGCCTGGTCGGTTTATGCCTTCAACGCGCTGGCCACCCTGATCTGCGCCACTTTGATCTTTTTCATCAAGCACGAACATAAGGTGAAGGCGGCCGAACCCGTTTCCGTCAAAAGTTTGGTCGAAGGTTTCCGGTTCGTGTATCAAAATAAAATCATCCTGGGCGTCATCACGCTCGACCTGTTTGCGGTGCTGCTCGGCGGCGCGGTCACTTTGTTACCCATGTTCGCCAAGGATGTTTTTGATGGCGGCGCGGCCAGCCTGAGCTGGTTGCGCGACGCCATGGCGATCGGCGCCGTTGCCTGCGCCATTGTCATCGCGCATCGTCCGCCGTTGCAAAAGGCGGGCAAGGCGATGCTCTGGTGCGTGGGGATATTCGGCCTGGCGACGATCGTGTTTGGTTTGGCGAATCAGAACTGTCTGGGTCGTTGGATTTCGCTGCCCAATACGGCCTGGTTCTGGGTTGCGTTTGCGATGCTCGCGCTGGCAGGTGCGGTGGATCAGATCAGCGTCGTGGTGCGACAAACCCTCGTGCAAATCCTGACGCCGGATGAGAAACGCGGCCGCGTTTCTGCGGTAAATAGTCTGTTCATCGGCACTTCAAATGAGTTAGGCGGCTTCCGTTCCGGCATCGTGGCCTTTTTATTCACGACGCCAACCTTTCTGGGTGACCCGGCGGCGACGGGCGCGATTGTATCCACTGTGACCGGCGGCATCGGCACCATTCTGGTCGTGCTGGCGGTGGCGTGGATCTGGCCTGAGATGCGAAAATACGGCAAATTGGCGTGAGCCCTAGATTGGTCGTAGAATTCAGTTCGCCGTGTCCATTTTCGCCAATTCCTGCGCGGCCGCTTCCCATTCCGCAGTCGCTTTGGGCAGGCGATTATGCACCGCCATCAATTCCCGGTTGATTTGGGTCGCGCGACCGCTCGCATAACTTTCCGGCCGCTCCAGTTCCGCTGCCAATTCCTTTTCCTTCACTTCCAGACTGGAAATCTCCTTTTCCAACGTGGTGATCCGCTTTTGGATCTCTGATTTCTTGTTGGAACGCGCCTGGCGTTGGGCGGCTTCGATCCGTTTTTGTTCCTTGCGATCCACCTGCGGAACTACTGGCTTGCCGGCCGATGCGGCTTGATTGTTGAAACTGGAACTTGTCAGCGCTGCGCGCGCGGATTGCGCGGTCTTGTCCAAATAATATTGATAACCGCCGCTAAAATGCTTGAGCGTGCCGGCTTCCACGCGCACCACGTGCGTGGACAGCGCGCGGATGAAATGCACATCATGGCTGATGAAAACCAGGGTGCCTTGATATTGCTTCAGCGCCTCGATCAACGCGTCCACACTCGCCAGATCCAAGTGCGTTGTGGGTTCGTCCATCAACAACAGATTCGGCGGATCAAGCAGCAATTTGACCAGGGCCAGCCGGCTTTTTTCGCCGCCGCTCAAGACGCTGACGGGTTTATAAATGTCGTCGCCGCGGAAAAGGAAACTACCCAACACGGTACGCACCGACTGTTCGGTGATGCGTTGCGGCGTATCGAGGGCGGTTTGAAAAACGGTCTGCTTCGGATCCAACATTGCCGCCCGATGCTGCGCGAAGTAGCCGAGTTTGGCGTTGTGGCCCGGTTTGTGTTCGCCGGCTTGCGGCGTGAGTACTTGCGCCAGCAGTTTAAGCAACGTGGATTTACCGGCGCCATTCGGGCCGACGAGCACGATGCGCTGGTCGCGTTCCACCTCAAAATCAATGCCGTCGTAAATCAGTTTTTCACCATAGCCGAATTTGATCTTTTCCAGGGTGAGCACGCGCTGGCCGCTGCGTTGCGGTTGCGGAAAACTGAAGCCCATGGTGGATTCCGGGCCGTCCGGCAACTCGACCATGTTTTCCTTGATGCGCTCGATCTGCTTGCGCTTGCTCTGCGCTTGCGCAGCCTTGCTCGCTTTCGCGCCGAAACGGTCGGCAAACAATTGCAACCGGTCAATGTCCCGTTGCTGCGCTTTGGCCGTGGCGATCAGCACCGCCTCATGCGCCGCGCGTTGTTCGAGGTAGCTGTCGTAGTTGCCGGTATAACGCTGGATCTGGGCGGCGCGCAGCTCGGCGATGTGCGTGCACAGTTGGTTCAAAAATTCGCGGTCATGCGAAATCATCAAAATCGCGCCCGGATAATATTTCAGATAATCCTGAAACCAGATGAGCGTTTCGAGGTCGAGATGGTTCGTCGGCTCGTCGAGCATCAAGAGATCAGGCTCTTCCGCCAGCAAGCGCGCGAGATGCGCGCGCATGATCCAGCCGCCGGACATTTCCCGCGCGGGACGGTCGTAATCCGTCAGCTTGAAACCGAGGCTATTGAGAATCTGTTTCGCTTTCGCAACGAATTGACCGTCGTGTTCGTGCTCATGCGGCACGGCGATCTCCAGCACGGTTTCGTTGCCGGCGGGCTCGCTTTCCTGCGGCAGATAACCGACGCGGGTGCCACGGATGAACGATACGCTGCCGCCATCTGGCTCCTCCTTGCCAAGGATGATTTTGATGAGGGTGGATTTGCCCGCACCATTCGGCCCGGTGATGGCGATACGGTCGCCCGACATGATGTTCAACGAAACATCGTCAAACAGTTCGCGGCCGCCAAATGATTTAGAAAGTCCGGCTACAGTAAGCATCGAGCGTCAAAGCATAAAGGGATTCCAGACATATCGAAATCTTAAAAATGCGACCGGACGCTTTTCAGGCAGAGGTTGGTTTTATTAAGACAGAACAGCCGATGGGATGCCGGTCTAATCTGTTTTTAAAGCAGTTTGTTTCAAGGTGGCGATGTGGAGCTCATTCAATGCGCGCTCCAGAAGAAAACAGCTGGGCAACAATTTTCCCGCTTCATCTAAAAATTTTTTACTTTCGGTCAAGTTGCCACGCCGCGCTTCAGCCATGGAGATCCAGCAAGCATTTTGTGCCTTGTTTGTTATTTCAACTTGTTCCTGCATGGCTGCCAGCAGCAGTGGAATGGCTTCATCGGGTTTGCCCAGCGCCAGCAGAACGGTTCCACGAGTGCCTTTGATTGAGGGATGCCAGCCGATCGTTGCCAGGGTTTTTTGTGAAAGTTCATCGGCTTCCGCCAATAAATCCGCCCGGCCGATCAAGGCATTCAGATAAGCAAGATTGTTTTGGAAAAGCGCCTGCATCATGGGCGGATTATCAGCGCGTTCCAGAAGTTTCGAAAAACCTTCGCGAGCCTTTTCATATTCGGTCAATTCGATCAAAAGCACGCCGTATAAATTGAGCAAGTGGATGTTTTGGGGATACAGTTTGAGTCCATTTTCAACCCAGGCCAGCGACTCGCTCGGCCTGCCGGCCCAATGAAGTTCCAGTCCTTCAAGCAAAAACCTGGCCGCAAGATTTTCATCAATGTTCTTTTGGCGTAAAAAAAAGACCTGACAGAGAA
>DASYEY010000256.1:0-80965 GCA_036498725.1 Verrucomicrobiia bacterium
ATAACTTTCGGCCGGTCGCGAATTTATTGCTCCAGATGGTTTTCAGATTCAAAGCGGTGACGACATTGGAAAGGACGGCGTCAGACTGGATGGTCTGGATCCAATTGGGGTCAGGGACAATCTCAATTAGTGGCGTGTCGAAAATGTCCCGCTCAGTCTTGATTCTCGCCGTCGCCTGAAATTGTGGCGGACCTAATAGCCAGGATAGGCCAAGGCAGACGAGAGCCAAACCAATGAACAAAAGCACGAAGCCCAGTATTTTCCTTTGAGAGAATTTCATTTTGAATCAAGTGACTTCGCGCTCCGACATCAACAAGAGCCAGCCGCCAAGCGCGGTGATCAAACCGAGTGCCAACATCACAGTGCCCAGGAATCGGTTCGGACCGATGGGAGACTTTGGGGGTGTGGCGAAATCAACCGGTAGAACCATGGAGTTTTTTGGAATGGAGTCATTAAGCCGAATCGCCTCAAGTTTAGCTCGAAAAAGCTGATGCTGGTCGTTCAGCTCCTTTAACTTAAATTTTGCATCCCAGAACGGTTTGGTTCGGTTATATTCATTGAGTGCTTTTTCTCTTTCCGCTGGAGTTGTTCTCTCTGAAAGTGTCGAAGTTGAATCTACGACAGATTCGTCTTGCAGGCTGATTCCGTATTGTTTGCGTAATGAATCCAAGTTGGTTTGCATGGCTTCAATTTTCTGGGCGGTTTCATTGTATTGTTGTTGTAAAACTTCCAAACCTTTGGCCAAAATTTGCTTCCGAGTTTCCTCGCGGTAATGGATATACGCATCAACGATGGCATTGGCGATATTCGCCGCTTCAACTGGATCATCGCTGCGCACGTTGATGGCAATGATTTTAGTATTGCGAACGGGAGCCAGGATTAGTCGCTGTTTTAATAAATCCATGGCGTCAGCCAACGATAATTTCTTGCCACCGGCGAATTTTTTGCCCCAGAGGGTCTCCAGATTCAAGGTAGAGACAACATTAGAAAGGATGACTTCTGATTGTATGATTTCAAATGTGGTTTGAATGAAATAAGGATCGTAGGCGGTTTCAGACTGACCACTGGCATCAAATACAGGTTCCGGCTCAACTTTGATTCTCGCTGTTGCTTGAAATTGTGGCGTACCTAGTAGCGAAGATAAGCCAAGGCAGATGAGTGCCAGGCCAATGAGCAAAAGCACAAGGCCCAGCATTTTAGTTTGAGAGAATTGCATATTCCGAATCGGGGTATTGACCGTCCGGGCATTCTTTTCGTTCAACGCAGTTCAACATCGCTCGACAAAGTTTCCGACCCGCGCCATGCTGTTTTCATGGCATTTGAATCCGAATCGGCGTTCGACTCGCTCATGCGGGAATATTCCCGCGTATTCCGGGATTGGGACGACCTGACGCTGGCACGCTGGCTGGCGCAGACGCTAGGCCAGCTGGAAGGGCGGGCATGGCGTTCGTCGCATCCGCTTGTCGGCGCCTATTTACTGGCGGCGAAAATTGCGCATGACCGGCAGATTTGGTTCAAGCGACTCGCCACGGCTCCAGCTGGTTATGCGGAATCAGCCTGCTGTCGCGCGCCATTCCTGCCGTTGCTCACGCGCGATGTCCACAATGCCGGCCTGATCTGTGAACATTGCAGTGAAATCCTTGTGCCGTTTGATGAAATTCCCGTCGGAGTGCGTGGATCTTTGGAAGCCTGGGCCAAAAATTACGAGCCGGTCCACGCGGTTGCGCATTGGGATGACCGGCAGCGCCGGCGTACGGGTAACTATGACGACGCCTATGAAAACGCCGCCAAACAGGCCGAGCAATTGCTGGCCTACAATGGCCGTGAGCTGGCGCCGAAATTATTGGAGTTCTACGCAGCCGTGATTTGGGAGGATGCGGACGAATGCCTGGAAGTCCGGCCGGAAGACGTGGCGGTTTGAATTTGCAATGGGTGATTTAAGATTTGCGATTTGAAATCGGCCCCCGGATATTTTTTCTGGTGATATGAACTGATAAACTTTCTTTGATTTTATAAGTCCACACCGTGCGTAAATCGTTTATGATACCGGGTAAGTTTTAAAAATGATCAAGTCGATTCTAAAATGGGTGTTGCGGCTTTTCATCGTGGGCGTCGTGCTCATCGTGATTTTCTTGCTGTCGCTCAATTCCATTTTGCGTGTACTGGTCGAACATAACATCCGCGCGCAGACCGGTATGGACGCGGAGATCGGCAGCTTTAAATTGGGGTTATTGGACTCGACCGTCACGATCCGGGATCTGAAAATTTACAACCCGGCCAAGACATTTGGCGGTACGCTGTTCTTGAGCATTCCCGAAGTCCACCTGGAACTTGATCGTGATGCGATTGCGAACCAGAAACTGCATTTCAACTTGGTGCGCTTCAATCTGGGCGAACTGGATATCGTCCGGAATGAGGCGGGGGCCACGAATATTTTTGAATTGGGCCTCGCCATTCCCAAAAATCCCAGCGGTAACGGCACCCAGTTGAAAGACGAACTCAAGCACCGGACCGGACTGGAATTCGCCGGGATCGACACGCTGAATGTTTCCGTGGGCACGCTTAAGTATATTGATCTGAAAGATCAGCGGCATAATCGCACGCAAAATGTAGACGTGGAAAATCAGATCATCCAAAACGTGAAATCGCCAGCCGACCTCACCGGGTTGGCGGTCTTGATCGGCCTGCGCAGCGGTGATTTTTTTACGTTGTTCGTTGATCCCAAGGCGAAAAATGCCGACGCATTAAAATTGTTTTGGTGAGTTCGTCGGCGTTGAATCTGGAACTCATTTTATAAATGGTAGGGCAAAGCGGCTGTTTTGCCCATTATGAACCCGATGGTGACTAAGCCAGAGAAAGCTGACACTGCATGGTCATGCTGCGATTGAGCGGAGCGATGCTCCGCGCTCCAAGTCCCTACGGGACTTTTTTAACGAGCCATCACGACGGCTCGACATAAAATCAGTTTTTCCCTAACTTTCCGTGTGCATCGCGACTCGCTTAAATCTGTCTCCCGACTCGTCGTCAAACTGGGCACCGGCGTCCTTACCGACAGCCGGAAGCTGATTGACCCGGCGCAGTTGGAGCAATTGGTTGCCCAAGTCGTCGCCCTCAGAAAAGCCGGCAAAGAAGTGGTGCTCGTGACTTCCGGCGCCGTCGGCGCGGGCATGGGCGCACTGGGCTTTGAATCGCGCCCCACCGACCTCGCGGAAAAACAAGCCTGCGCTGCCGTCGGCCAATCGCGCCTCATGGCCGCTTACGACAAACTTTTTTCCGCGCACGGCCTGGTGGTTGCCCAGGTGTTGCTCACGCACGAAGACCTCGAACATCACGAACGTCATCTCAACGCCCGCAGCACACTCGTCACGTTGCTCAATCACGGCGTCATTCCCATCATTAATGAAAACGATGCGGTGTCATTCACGGAGATCAAATTTGGCGACAATGATAAATTGTCCGCCCTCGTCGCGTCGTTGTTGCCGGCGGATTTGCTGGTGATTCTGACGACCGTGGACGGGGTCATCGCGAACTTTGGAAAAGCCGACGCAGCCCTGTTGCCGGTCATCGAGCAGATTGATCCGACAATTGAAGACATGGCCGGCGGCACGACGAGCGCGACGGCGGTCGGTGGCATGAAATCAAAAATTGACGCGGCGAAGATTGTCATCCGCTCCGGCATCCCGCTCGTTATCGCGTCCGGTAGAAAAACGGATGCGCTCGCTAAAATCCTAGCTGGTGGGGACGAAGGCACATTATTTGTCGCGCAACCGACCCGGTTGCAAGGTCGTAAACGGTGGATCGCTTTTTTCCATCATCCGAAAGGCACGTTGTTCGTGGATGACGGCGCCAAGCGCGCGTTGCGTGAGGCGGGCAAAAGTTTACTGCCGCCGGGCATAGCACGCTGTGAAGGAAATTTCGCCGAAGGTGAAGTTGTGCGCATCTGCGACTTGGACGGGATGGAATTTGCGCGCGGTATTGCCCGATTCAGTTCGGCAGCGGTGAAAGAAAAGAAATTGCCGAAGGAAGAATTGGTGCACCGCGACGACTTGGTGATTTTATAAAAATGAAAAAGAAACCGGCCATTGAAGATTTGCTGAAGGTCATGGCGAAACTGCGTTCGCCCAAGGGCTGTCCGTGGGATCGCGAGCAGGATCACATGACATTACGCCGCCATGCCATTGAGGAGGTCTATGAATTGATTGACGCCATTGAGGCGCGTGATGATCACGAGATGGCCGAGGAGTTGGGCGACTTGTTGCTGCAGGTGGTCTTTCATTGCCAGTTGGCCCGGGAACGCGGCGCCTTTGATTTTGAACGGGTCACCCGCACATTGGTTGAAAAATTGATCCGTCGTCATCCGCATGTGTTTGGCACCACCAAAGTCAAAGACATCGACGAAGTTTGGGCCAATTGGGAAAAGATCAAGCGCGCGGAAAAAACCGGGACCCATTTGGAGCGTAAATCAGCGTTTGACGGCATTCCCAAACATTTGCCGGCATTATTGCGAGCGGAAAAGCTGCTGAAAAAGGCTCAAAAGGCCAAAATGTCACTCCCCAAGCCATTGCCTAAACATCGGTTGGCTAAAACGGCGCTCAGCAAAGAATTGTTTGAACTGACTGCTCTGGCGCAAGCGAGTGGCTGGTCGGCGGAGGAATTATTGGCGACGGAGGTCAAAAAGCAGGAGCGCATGTTTCGCCAGCAGGAAGCTGGAGCATTTCCCTCAAAGCGATAGCGATTAGCTGGAAGTTCTGCGAACCAGGGTCTTTTTTTGGTTTTGGCAGCGTTTTGGCTCACTTACAGGTCAATTCAGAGCTGCGTCTTCGCCAAAGCCTTGCCAAAAGCCAAAAAAATACCCGCAGCCATTCACTACCTCTTTTCGGTCAATGCTCTAAAACCGCCACCCATTGAACTTTTACTGGCGAAACTGGTCTAAAATGAGTGGTGGTTGACAGTTTAAGCAACTCGCATGATGTTGTGGTGTTGGAATGGATGAGTGAAACAGGTGATTTTATGAAGATTCAAAATTTATCGAAAAGTCTGGCCGTCATTGCGGTTGCTGGATTGATGGTATTGGCTGTGGATGCCAAGGCGCAGACGGCAGCGGCCCCGCCGCAATTGTCTTACGGTGTGCCAGAAATCGCGCAACTCGCCCAGGCGAAAGTCGGCGATAGCACCATCATCGCTTATATCAAAAATTCCGGTATCAGCTATGGTTTGGATGCGAATCAGATCGTTTATTTGCGCCAGCAAGGTGTTTCAGATGCCGTGATCACGACGATGTTGAGCCAGCCAAAACCGGTCGTGGCCGCAGCGCCAGCAACGGTTCCGGTGCCAACAACGCCAGCGCCACAGGTCGCTTCCCCGGCTACGGTTGCCACGGTGCCTGCGCCTACAACCACGGTGGTGACGGCACCCACAGTGACGTATGTTCAACCCGTCCCGACGACCTATTATTACGCTCAACCCTACTATGCTCCGAGCTACTACAGCAGTTGGGTGCCTAATATATCACTAGGATTTGCTTTTGGCGGTGGCAGGTATTATGGGGGACGTGGCTGCTATTATGGCGGCTGGCACGGCGGTGGCGGTTGGCATCATTGAGTCTTGTTGAAAACCGGCCAATTTTCGCGTTTCGCTTCGGCGGAACGCGACTTTTGTTTTGACCGCCGCTTGTAGCTAAATTTACAAAAACAGACGTTGACACCAACCAACATCTCTGTCTTAATATCCAGCCCTTTGGGGAAAATTTTATGTACGCCGTTTTAGAAACCGGAAGCAAACAATATCGCGTCGCCGCTGGCGATACGCTGGAAATCGAACGTCTCGAAACCGAGGCGGGCAAGCCGTTCACGTTTGACCGTGTGCTGCTCGTCAACAACGACGGCAAAATTGCTGTGGGTGCGCCGACGGTCGCAGGTGCGACGGTTGCGGCGGATGTGGTTGCCCACAAGCGCGGCGAAAAGAAACTGACGTTCAAGATGAAGCGCCGCAAAGGTTATCACAAGACCATCGGCCATCGTCAGGAATTGACGGTTGTCAAAATCACGGCCATCAACGCCTGATTCAATCTCAACTTTTTAACTAAAACGTTTTATGGCACATAAAAAAGGTCAAGGTAGCGTAAGAAACGGGCGCGATAGCGTCAGCAAACGACTTGGCGTAAAAGAATTTGGCGGCACAGTTGTCAGCGCGGGTAGCATCATTATCCGTCAGCGCGGCAGCCAGTTCATCGCCGGCAAGAATGTTGGTACCGGCAAAGACTGGACCTTGTTCGCCTTGACCGACGGCAAAGTGCTGTTCGACAAGGGCAGCCGCCGCGTGAATGTCGTGGTCGAAGCCGCCGCCGCCAAAAACTAAGCGGCCGGTAACAATTTTAAGGCGAGGTCACCAGCCTCGCCTTTTTTATTTTCTAGGAGCACCCGGATGAAAATCATTTTTCATCTGGTGCATTTTGTGGATTCCATCTAAAAAGTCATCATGTTCATCGATGAAATAAAGGTTTATGCCCGCGCGGGGCACGGCGGACGCGGTTGCGTTGCGTTCCATCGCGAAGCTTACATTACCAAGGGCGGCCCGAGCGGCGGCAATGGTGGTCGCGGCGGCAGCGTGATTTTACAGGCCGATCACGATCTCAACAATCTCATCCAACAGTATTACGTCCCGCGTCTCATTGCCCAGGTGGGCGAGGCGGGTATGGGCAAAGGTATGGATGGGCATGCCGGTAAAGATGTCATCGTCAAAGTCCCCTGCGGCACGTTGGTTTGGCGTTTGCCAACTCCGCCCAAAGCAGTTGAGACGGACGAAGATGCGGATGAAGAGGAAGACGAAGAAGCCGAGCAACCTGCTTTCAAGATTGGCACCAGCAAACGTCCGATCATCCGTACGGCGGGTGGCTTTCTGGCGCAGGAAATTGACCTGAGCAAGGAAGAGGACGACAGCGAATCAAGCATTGCCGATGCCACCAAAGGTGAATTGGTCGCTGATCTTACCACGCACGGGCAACAATTTATTTTGTGCAAAGGCGGACGTGGTGGTTTGGGCAATCGTAATTTTGCGACCGCAGCGCGTCAGACCCCGCGTTTTGCACAGCCGGGCGAACCGGGTGATGAAGGCGACTTCCTGCTTGAACTGCGCATCATGGCTGAGATCGGACTCGTCGGCTATCCGAACGCCGGTAAATCCACCATCCTGGCCGCTATTTCGCGCGCGCGTCCAAAAATTGCGCCTTATCCTTTCACTACCCTGCATCCGCAGATTGGTATTGTTGAATATCCCGATTGGAAGCGGCTGACGGTTTGTGACGTGCCGGGTTTGATCGAAGGCGCGCATAATAACGTCGGCTTGGGCCACGAATTTCTCCGTCACATCCAACGCTGCAAAATTCTCGTGCTGCTGGTTGACATGGCGGGCACGGATAACCGCAAACCGTGGGATGATTACAAACAGTTGCTCAAGGAACTGGAGCTCTACGATCCGGCGCTGGTTGAAAAACCGCGTTTGGTGGTTGCCAATAAAATGGACGAAGCCGTCGCCGAGGAAAATTTGAAGCAGTTCAAAAAGAAGATCAAAAAAGTCTCCGTGCTGCCGATTTCCGCTGCGTTTGGTGAAGGGATGGAAAAATTTACGCAGTCCATCCGTGAAGCGGTGGAAGCCGCTGCCGCGGAAGGGGCACCGCTTGATCCACCACCTCAACCGCCGGAGAAACCCAAGAAGTCCCGGGCCAAAAAAGCTCGCAAGTAAGGATTATTTCATCGCGGGTTAGTTGAGATCAAGCGAGGCAACGCTTTGATTGCCAAGCGCTAAAGTGCTTTAAGTCAACCTGTAGCCGATCACAGGTTGATTTTGTAGGTGACGAGGTGACGAGTCTCTAACTAAAAGCCAAGCTCACACGAGGACGAGCACGACGAGGAGGATGGCGTCAGCCGCATCCGCGCCCCAATTAACGATAATCGGCCACAGTATTTCTTGAATCGCTCTAGCGCCTGATCAGGGCAATTCAAAAAAGCGCATCAACGTATCGCCATGCTTGAGGGTTTTTACCTCGATCCACGGGGTCATGATCTCCAACGTATCCCGTTTCGTATGGCCAAGGACAAAACGTCCGCCCGGCGCGAGCAGCTTTGGCAGTTGCGGATCATCCAATAGCTGCTGCGCAAAAGAGGTTGAGCGGCGATTCACATTCTTTTCGCCATATGGCGGATCGGCCAGGATCAGGTCAAATTGCCGGCCATTTTCCGCGAGGTGTTTCATCACGGGAAAAACGTCCTGCGTGCGTGCCTCCAGAATTTCGCCGTAACCGGCGGCGACCGCATTGCTGCGGATAAATTCTGCATGGCGCTGCGATTTTTCCACGCACATCACCGTTGCCGCGCCCCGGCTCAAGCATTCCAGGCTCAATGCGCCACTGCCCGCGAACAATTCCAAAACCCTGGCGTTGACGACGCGTTCGCCGAGTGAATTGAAAATTGCCTGTTTGACGAGATCCGGTGTTGGACGAACGTCGAGCCCCTTGGGAACTTTCAAGATTCGTCGAGCTGCGTTGCCTCCAGTGATGCGCATGGGTTGGTTAAATAGTGGAATTGTGCTTGGTTACACCGTAGATCAATAAGCGGTGCCACCAGGCAATGAATTAATGATTCAGGGTTTCGGCAAAAAAATCCTTCATGGCCTGCCATGAACGTTTGTCGGCTTTCTCATTATATTTGGCGCCGGGATTGCTGAATCCGGGGTCAGGTTGGGTGAAGCTATGAACGGCACCGCCGTAAAAGGCGATTTGCCAATCCACCTTGTTGTCACGCATTTCATTCTCAAAGGCGGTCAAATCTTCCGGCTTTTGGAATGGATCATCGGCACCCGCAAGGGCCAATACTTTGCCTTTGATATTTTTGCCATCCGCCGGGGTCGGCGAATCCAAGCCGCCGTGAAAGCTCACCACCCCGTTTAGCGTTGCTCCGCTGCGGGCCAGTTCGATCACCGTCGTGCCGCCGAAACAATAGCCGATGGCGGCGATATTATTTTGGTCAACCAACGGTTGCTTGCGCAATTCGTCCAACCCGGCATTCGCGCGGGCACGCAGCAACGTGCGGTCGGCTTTGAATTTGCTGGATAACGGCCCGGCTTCCTTGACGCCGTTCGGGCGGTTATCTTTACCGTAAATATCGGCACAAAACGCCACGTAACCAAGTTGCGCGAGCATTTCTGCGCGATGTTTCTCATAATTAGTCAGGCCGAGCCATTGATGGACAATCAGTACGCCCGGGCGTGTGCCGGAAAGGGCGTCATCATAAGCCACATAACCTTCCAGCGTGGTATCGCCTTGTTTGTAGTCCACAGTTTTCGTCACGATTTTTGCCGGAACCGAAATCGCCCACGCTGCTGCGAGCAGGGTCAAAAGCAATTTTTTCATATGCGAGAACAATAAAACATCAGTCGGAAAATACCAGCGTGTTTCCGGGCGGCTGGGTTTCCTGCCAACGGCCATGATCATTTCTCGGTTTCAATCTGCGGGCAGGACGTTAAAATCCGGGGGTGCATTTAATCGAACCGCCCGACTCGCATCATCTCGACGCCGCCATCGGCTGGCTCGGGTTGAACTGTGCAGACGATGCGCTGGCGGAATTGGAGAATATTTCCGGCGAAAATCAAAATCATCCTGCCGTGCTGGAAATGCGCTGGACGATTTCTGCGCACCAACGGCAATGGAGCGATGCCTTGCAGATCGCCCAGGTCGAATTGACGCTGGCACCCGATGATGCCTCGGGCTGGTTGCATCGCGCCTATGCATTACGGCGGGTGGCCGATGGCGGTTTGTCCCAGGCTTGGGATGCCTTGCTGCCTGCTGCCAAAAAATTTCCCGCGGAACCGATCGTCGCCTATAACCTTTCCTGCTACGCCTGCCAAATGGAGCAACTGGACATTGCGCGACATTGGCTGCGTCAGGCGGTGACCGCCGGGAAAAAGGAAGTCATCAAGAAAATGGCGCTTGCCGATGACGACCTGCAAGCGTTGTGGCCGGAAATCCGGGAATTGTGAATGTGATTTTCGTGGTTTAAAAACAATTTTGAAAACAGCAAAAACCATTTTGTCCGTGGCCGGTTTGCATATCGAACGCAGCGGCACGGTGATTTTAAACGATCTTTCCTGGCGCGTGGCGCCCGGCCAGCATTGGGTGATTCTCGGTGCCAATGGTTCCGGAAAAACGTCATTGCTGAGTGCGTTGACCGGTTATCTGATGCCGACGGCGGGGGAAATTTCCGTGCTGGGCGAAACGTACGGCGAATCTGACTGGCGCGAATTGCGGAAAAAGATCGGCATCGTCAGTTCGTCCGTGCGTCAGATGATGGCCGATGAAGAGCCGGCCTTGGAGACGGTCGCCAGCGGCAAATATGCGATGATTGATTTTTGGGGGCAGCTGAGCCGCACCGATAAACTCCAGGCGCGGGCATTGTTGAAACAGGTTGAAGCCGAATATCTCGTCAACCGTCCCTGGGGCGTGTTATCGCAGGGCGAACGGCAGCGCGTTTTGATCGGACGCGCACTGATGGCCAAGCCGCGGGTGCTGATTTTGGACGAACCGTGCGCGGGATTGGATCCGACGGCGCGCGAACATTTCCTGCAATTCATCCAGCGGCTGGGCGGGAACAAAAACGCGCCCACCTTGATCTTGGTGACCCATCACGTCGAAGAAATCGTGCCGGTATTTTCCGATGTGCTGATCTTGAAAAAAGGCCACGTGCTGGCGGCCGGGGAAAAATCAAAGGTGCTGAATTCAAAAGACCTGTCGGAAGCTTTTCACGCACCGATCAAATTGCGGCGGACGGGCAGCCGCTATGAATTGAAAGTTGCAGGAAAATCGCGTGCAGTCGTGTGATTTGGCGGGGTGATGACAGGGACGCTTTGGGTCGAGTAGCGTCATGGAGATGAGCATGGCGATAGCTTTGCCTGCGCTGCGGCCAAAGTCATCGCCGAGTGTAGCGTCAGGCGATGAAACATTGCGCGTCCAACTACCACTGAAAGCCACAAATTGCCGGCGGTGCCGGCATAATGGGTCGCAGCGCAACCCATTCCACCCGTCCCTATGAGATGCCAAGGTTGTTATCCGTTAACAATCGCTGGCGACCCATTTGCTTGGACACGGGTTGCCAGGAAGCTGGCACCGAGCAGGTGAGGCCGTGCTGCGGGCCGCAATCACGCGGCTACGGGCACCGCCGCTTTTTGCTGCCAGCCGAATAATTTCTTGGCCTTGATGACTTCAAAAATCGCCGCTGGAATGATTTCGCTCAGCGATTCATCGCCGGCATGGATCTTGGCCAGGACTTCACCGGAATAGACCTTGAGCACTTCCGGGTTATAGCCGGCGATGTTTTCAATAAATTTATTTTCCACCAAGTGAGCGTAGAGATGGCGCAGGTGCGGTGCGACTTCCATATTTTCGACGGTGATGAGTTTGCCGGTTTTTTTATCAAGCGACGGGTAAACGTATAATTTCGCGCCATTCTTGAACAACTGGCCGAGCGATTCCATCAAGCCGCCGGGCAGGTCAGTGTAAAATTTTTCGTCGAACACATCCCGCAAACGCACCAGCCCAATGGGCAGTCCGATAGGGCGGTCCGTCTGGCGCGACAGATAGGTGACGAGGCGATGGTAGCGCAGAAAGTTTGAAATGAGCACCGGTTTGCCCAGTGCGCCCAGCGTGTCCACGCGGTCCAGAAAATCCTGGTGGTCAATCGCATTGCCGACCTGCAGCTGGCGCAGCGTCATTTCGAACATGACGACGGGTTGCTCGCCGGGAGCACATTTTTCCTGCACGAATTTTTCCTGTGCCCGTTCCAACATGTCGAGCATCGGATTGGTGAGCGGCCGAAAACTTCCGCGCTCGAGCAGGATCGGTTTTTTCCACAGCAGTTCGCCGGGAATCACGGCCTCACCGGCAGCGGTGAACATGGCGGCTTCGGTCAGCCATTGTTCGACGAGTTGCAGGGCCATCAGACGATTGTCCACGCCCGTGAACGCGGGGCCGGAAAATTTGATCATATCCACTTCCACCCGGGCGCTGGAAAGGTCATCCAGCAGGGAACCGATGAGCTGGGTCGGGCTGCCGGAACGGTAAAACGCACCGTGGATCAGGTTCACGCCGATGATCCCGAGCGCTTCCTGCTGGCGGAGGCTTTCCTTGTCGAGGGTGCGGACGTGAATCATGATCTGCGATGGCGCTTCGTGGAGTTGCGCTTGAAATTTTACGCCCAGCCAGCCCTGGCCTTCATCGCGCTTGGTGGCGACAGTGTCGGCAAAAACGAAGAACTGGCATTTGTCGCCGCGGGTTTTATCCAGCCGTTTGAGGAGCAGGTCAAACTCAAGATCCAGCATCGCCTGCAGGCGTTTGCGGCTGACGTAACGGTCGGCTTTGCCGTAAATCGCGTCGCTCACGGCCATGTCGTAGGCGGAAATGGTCTTGGCCACGGTGCCGGAGGCCTTGCCGACATGGAAAAAACGGCGGGCAACTTCCTGGCCGGCGCCGATCTCGGCAAACGTGCCATATTTCTTGGCATCGAGATTGATCTGGAGCGCCTTTTCGTCGGTGTTTAATTTTTCGCCGGTCATAAATTTTTCCGGGCTTACGATACAAAAAGCGGCGGCGAGCCCAAAGCTTAAAACTTTGGACTTTAGACTTTCGATTTGAGGCGTATAATGGACTCCATGTATCGGACGCAGGATTTACACGTCAAAGAAATCGTGCCGTTGCTGTCACCGCGTGCGCTCAAGGCGCAGTCGCCGACGACAGAGACGGCCAACGCCACCGTGGCGCGCAGCCGCGAGCGGGTCATCCGCATTTTGCGGCAGGAAGACCCGCGCCAACTCGTCGTCATCGGGCCTTGCTCGATCCATGATGAAAAAAGTGCGATGGAATATGCCACGCGCCTGAACGCATTGCGCAAGGAATTTGCCGACCGGATGGAGATCGTCATGCGCGTCTATTTTGAGAAACCGCGCACCACAATTGGCTGGAAAGGCTTGATCAACGACCCGCATCTGGACGGTTCCCAGGACATCGGCACTGGTTTGCAGATCGCGCGCAAGCTATTGTTGGGCATCACCGATATGGGCATGCCGACGGCGACGGAATTTTTGGACCCGATCGTTCCCCAATACATTGCCGACCTGATCAGTTGGGCGGCCATTGGCGCGCGCACCACGGAATCACAGACCCATCGCGAAATGGCGAGCGGTCTTTCAATGCCGGTCGGCTTGAAGAACTCCACCGACGGCAGCCTGCAAGTGGCGATTGATGCGATGGGGGCGACGCGGCATCCGCACAGTTTTCTGGGCATCAATGAAGACGGCGTCACCAGCATCGTCCGCACGAGCGGCAATCCGCACGCGCACGTTGTGTTGCGCGGCGGCCGCGCGATGACCAATTATGACGCGGTAAGCATCGGCGCTGCCGAACAGAAATTGATCTCGGAAAAATTACCGCCGGTATTGATGGTGGATTGCAGCCACGCGAATTCCGAAAAGAAATTCGCCAAGCAGGAGGATGTCTGGCATAGCGTCATCCAGCAACGGGTCGAAGGCACAAAATCACTGATTGGCCTGATGGTTGAAAGCCATTTGCACGAGGGCAACCAGCCGATTCCAAAGCACGCGGCCGACTTGAAGTACGGCGTGAGCATCACCGATTCCTGCATCGGCTGGGAAACGACCGAACGGATGTTGCGCTGGGGTTATGAGCAGCTCGGAACGGTGATCCCGGCAAAGGCCGCCACGGTCGGCGCCTGATCCATTTTAAAAAAACGAAACGCCCTTGATTGGCGCAAACCAATCAAGGGCGTGCTTATTTGTATGGATCAAAATGAATAGCGATATGCCAGCGAGAATAGATGCACGTTGAAAGTGTATTTGCCGTTGGTCGTGGGCACGCCAAGTGTTACGGGATTATTGATGTTCCGATCATCGTAAAAATCCAGGCCGTAGGCAAATTCAAGCGAACTATGTTCGCCTTTCCAGCCGACGCCAATCGTGAGGACATTCTGGTTTGCGTCAGGAATGGTTGGCGAGAAGGTCGAATCCGGCACGGGACTTTCAAAATACTGGTAACCCGCGCGCAAAACCCAATGTTCGGCAAATTTCCAGTCACCGCCAATGCCAGCCGTAAAAGTGTTATGCCAATTTTCGGGGATGTTTTGGCTCAAAGAGCCAATGGGAGTACTGCCCGTGGTAACGCCAAGATTTTTAAATTGCGAAAACTGCAGCCATTCCACATCGGATTCCAAGCGGATGGTATCCGTCAGGTCAATTCCATAGCCAACGGAAAAAATGTTGGGAAATTTGATCTGGCTGTCAAAGGAGGTTTCCGGATTGCCTGGATAATTCACAAGCATCACATTGCCGCTGTAATCCACCGTCATCGTGGAACGATAGGTCATGGCCAGTCGTTGATGGTCAGTAATTTTCCAGGTCACCCCAAGGTTGCCGCCGACCCCGACCCCATCGCCATCGGCGTGGGCAAACACTCCGGGCAATCCTGGACTTACAAATTGTTTAAATTCCAAATCTGACCACATCACATCCAGCCCCACCCCGATTTGCAAATGATCGCCCAATTTGGCGGCAAAAGTGGGATTGAAGTTCATCGTGGTCAACTTCGAGTAATACGCCGTCGCGTAAGTCAGATTGCCGCCCGCAGGAGGCGTTGACTGGGAAAACGCCGTTGATTTGTCATTCCACTGGTTTGCCAGTCCGAACGGCACGGTTACACCAAAACCAAAAGCAAAGCGATTGTCGGCGAAAGGAATGGACGCAAAAAAATTCGGCAACGCCTTTATCGGATGGATGGTTGAAGCCGCTTCGGTGCCATCGGGTGACGTATAATGCACCTTGATGTAAATGAGTGAAGGATCAAATTCCGCCTGGGCGGTATTGATATCCATCAAATTCGCGGGGTTATTTTGTACTGCCGTGGAATCGCCCACTTGCGCGATGCGTCCGCCGGAACGACCCAAGTCAAACGCCCCGGTGGTGGCGTCGCGGAAGCCTTCAGCCTTCGCCACCCCATCTGAAAAGACGGCGAACGCCGTGATGCATACTGCGGCGCAGTGAGATGATTTCAGGCCGGCAATTTGACAACGCTTCTGAGTTGATGGTTGCTTCATAATTAATCCTCTTGGGCTCCAATTTGGGCAATCGCTGTCCCGGCACAAGACAATTTATCTCGCCGGTCTACGGGGTGCGCCCACAGACGAGCACGCATGATGCCAAGCAAAAAAAAATCATAAAGTAAACAATCGCTTTGTTTTACCCAAACAAATCATGCATCTTGCACGCGGGATGAACAAGGTCCACGATAGCAATAGTCACGTCAACGGTACCAATGGCTCGCCAACCGTGCCGCCGGTTGCCCCCAAGCCTGCCCCCGCAAAGCTTGCAGATGGTTCAGCCGGCGTATCGCGCGTTAACTTCCAGACCGTCGAAGGCATCAAGCTGTGCGGCATGCTCGCGCATTTTACCCGGCAATCCGCCACGTTTGAATTTCATGGACCGGCGACAATTTTGCGTGCGGCTGAAGCCCTCACGGATTTTCAGATTGAAATCTGCGGGCAGACGGCTTATTCCGGGCGCGCGGTTATTGCAAATTTGCTGGATGGTGGCAGCAACACTTTCTGTGAAGTAACCCTGGATGAAAATCTCTGGGCCGGGAAAATAAATCTTTTAGAAACCCCGGCCGCAACCGGCGGCAAAGGTCATTTGGAGCTTGGCTTCAAAGAATTTCTTCAAAACTGGCAGAGCCTTTACAAGATCAGTCCTGAATACAAGCTGGCCTTGGTGGACATGCAGACTTACTTCACCGACCTGAAGCTTTGGTTGAATCAATTGGAAATCAGCATTCAAGCGGTTCCTGAAATTGAACAGCCGGCGTTGGAGCGTAAAATCATTGCCGAAGTGGGACGGCTGGCCTTTCCCACCTTTGCGGCGCTGTTTGAAAGGTTTGAGCTGGCGGCAAAAGCGGTGGATAAAAAACACCTGCCGCCCCACCAAGCCCTCGTCAAGCGGATGTTGCACCCGCTGATTCTCTGCTCACCCTTCATGCACCGGATCTATTCTAAGCCGCTGGGTTATGCTGGTGATTATGAGATGGTCAACATGATCTTGCGTGATCCGCACGAGGGAGATTCACTTTTTGCCAAACTGCTGAATGTGTTCATTTTGGGACAGGTGCCCGGCGAGGCGCATCGCAACCGCGTCATTTACCTGGTTCACCGCTTGGTCGAAGAGGTGGGCCGCATGGCGCAACAAGGTAAAGTTTGCCGGATTTACAATCTTGGTTGCGGGCCGGCCGGTGAAGTTCAGCAATTCCTGAGAGCGCATGACTTGTCGCAGCACGCCCAGTTCACCCTCCTGGATGCCGATGATGAAACCTTAAGAAATACGGGCAAGTTGCTGGAAAGCATCAAGTCCAAGCACAACCGGCGGACCCCCCTCAAGCTGGTAAAAAAATCGGTGCATCAATTACTCAAGCCAAGTGACCGGAATAAATCTGCCGGCGAAAAATATGACTATATTTACTCCGCCGGTCTCTTTGATTATTTAACCGACCAGGTTGGCCGGACGATTATTGAACTGACTTACAACCTGCTTGCGCCGGGCGGATTGCTGCTGATAACCAACGTTGATCCCGTGAATCCCATTAAAAACATTATGGATCATATTTACGACTGGCCGCTGATCTATCGGGATGGCCGGCAACTTGCCGAGCTGGCCGCCAGATTGCCGGCCGACGCCAGCATCGCCATCAGGGCCGAATACACCAGCGCCAACGTTATTTTGGAAGTGCGAAAACCGTCGCTGAACCCATGAGTGATCTCATTTTTCAACAGGCTTTTGACAAGCAGGAGCGGCACGACCGGATCAGCAACTCAAAACTGGCCACGATTCTTTCCATTGTGCTCATGCCCGCCGGCTTGACCTTGGATTTTTTTGTTTACCCGGAACATTTATGGTTGTTTTTCGGCGTGCGGGTTTTGGCTTCATGCCTGATGGGATTGGTATGGTTATGGTTTTATCTCAATCACGAAAAAAACGACCGCGTCTTTGGCGTGGCGTGGTATATGATTCCGACGATTGCGATCGCGTGGATGATGTATTATGCCAACGATCCGAATTCCCCCTATTACGCCGGGCTTAATATCGTTTTGCTGGCGGTCGGCCTGTTGTCACCGTGGACTTATCGGCAAAATTTAATATCCGCAACGGCGGTGATCGTGATCTATCTGGTGGCTTCCTATTCAATGGCCAGCAAACAGCCATTTGGGGCGGTTTTTAATAATCTTTATTTCATCACGCTTACCGCCGTCATCGTGGTGGCCGGCAGCCATGCCGCTTATCGCCAGCGTTTCCGTGAATTTTCTTTGCGTTATGAACTGGATAAAAACCGCAAATCATTGGAGCAAACCAACCAAAAGCTGGTCGAGTTGGACCGGCTCAAGAGCCGCTTCTTCGCGAATGTCAGCCATGAAATGCGCACGCCGTTGACGTTGCTGCTGGCACCGCTGGAAATCCTGGTGAGACGTTACGAAAAAGTGCTCGATAGCAACACCTATGACCTGCTCCAGACGATGCATAACAATGGCATGCGGTTGCTTAAACTGATCAACGATTTGCTGGAATTAATCCGGCTTGAATCCGGGCGGATGGAAATTAAAAAGGAACCGCTTTCCGTCAACGAATTTGTCAATGGCCTCGCCAGCGCCGTTGGCCAGATGGCATTGGAAAAGCGGATCAGCCTGGAAACCCATGTGGATGACGGCATTATCGCGATCTCAGCCGACCGGGACAAACTGGAAAAAATCGTGTTGAACCTGCTCTTTAACGCCCTCAAGTTTACAGCGGAAAATGGCCGGGTTTGGTTAAATGCTGAGAAGAAAGATGGCGATTTTATGCTGATTGTCGGGGATACCGGCGTGGGTATCGCGGAAAAAAGCCTGCCGTTTGTCTTCGACCGATTTTGGCAGGAAGACAGTTCTTCCAAGCGAAAATTTCAAGGTGCGGGCATCGGCTTGGCGCTGGTGAAGGAATTGACCGATATGATTGGCGGTGCGGTGACGGTGGAAAGCCAGTTAGGCAAAGGCACGGTGTTCACCGTCCGGCTGCCGTTCGAACCGGCGGAATTACCGGTGCGCCCGCCACTGAGTGCCGCGGACAAAGCGGCGGACATCGAACCGCTGCATTCGGAAGAGTGGCTGGTGAATCTTTACCGGCGCGCGGAATTTTTCCCGGCCGCCAAGCGCAAGGCTTCGGAACTCGTGCCGTTTTCCCACCGGACGCGGCGGCCGGTGGTATTGGTGGCGGATGACGAGCCGGACATGCGGCGGTTTCTGGTGTCGCAATTGGAGGATGACTACGAAGTGATCGAGGCGGTGGATGGCAATGACGCGATGGAAAAGGCGCAGGAAACCATTCCCAACGTGATCCTGCTCGATTTGATGATGCCCCACAAAGACGGATTGCAGGTCTGCCGCGAGTTGCGCGAATATGCGCCAACCGTCGGCATACCGATCATTTTGCTGACGGCCCGCGCGGATGAAGAGGCGAAATTTGATGCCTTGCAGATGGGAGCCAATGATTTTCTGGCCAAGCCGTTTTCTTCGATCGAATTGCAGGCCCGCATCAAAAACCTGATCGAATCGCATCATTTCCAGCGTAAATTGACGCGGCAAAACCAGGCATTATCCGAGGCGATTGACCAGATCAAGGAGACGGAGATGCAGTTGGTGCAATCCGAGAAGCTGTCTTCGTTGGGCCGCATGAGCGCGGGGATCATCCACGAGATCAATAATCCGTTGAATTTTTCGTTAACGGGGTTGTTTGCTTTGCGCAACAAGGGGAAAAAACTGGCGCCGGAAGACCGCACGGAATACGACGCGATCCTCAACGACATTGAGGAGGGACTGAAGCGTGTGCGCAACATCGTCTCCGACCTGCGCACCTTCACGCATCCGGGCGTGGGTGCGGGCGAACCGGTCGAGGTGGCGGACGCCGTGGATGCCACACTGCGTTTTCTCGGTGGCGAATGGAAGGGGCGGGTGCAGATCCATCAAGATATTTTGCCCACGCAAAATCTTTGGGCGAACCGCAATAAATTGATTCACGTCCTGGTTAATTTAGTGCAGAATGCCATTGACGCGTTGCAGGAAAAAGAGTTTAACGGCGGCGAGCAGCCGCAGATTTGGATCACTGGGAAACTTAATGGCAATCGAAGCAGTATCATCGTTCGCGATAATGGGCCGGGGATTGAGGGCCGGATTGCGGACAAAATTTTTGATCCGTTTTTTACGACCAAGGAAGTGGGCAAGGGCATGGGCTTGGGACTGAGCATCTGTTACCGGATTGTGCAGGGGTACGGCGGGAAGATTACGGTGAAGAGCGAACGCGGGCAGTTCTGTGAATTCACCCTGGATTTTCCGGCCGATGCCGATGCGGCCGTCGAAATGGAAATTGAAAATGGGGAACCTTTACAACTATAAAAAATTTGCCGTGTTGTATGTTGATGACGAAGAGCGGTCATTAACCAGCTTCGCGCGTGCCTACGGCGACCAGTTCCACATCTTCACGGCCGTCAGTGCGCAGGAAGGTTTCAAGTTGTTCCAGCAACACGCGGACGAGATCGGCATTGTGATGACGGATCAGCGGATGCCAGGGGAAAAGGGTGTCTGGCTGCTGGAACGGTGCCGGCAGTTTCGTCCGCGCGTCCTGCGGATGCTGGTGACGGCGTTTGCGGATATGGATGCCGCAATCTCGGCGGTCAACGCGGGTGCGATCTACAAATACATCACCAAGCCATGGGATCCGTCGCAGCTTGAGATCACACTTCGGCAGGGCCTGGAATTTTTCATGGTGCAGGGCGAGCGCGACCAATTATTGCGTGAAAAAATGTCCATGCTGCGCAACATGATGATTGCCGATCGCGTTGTCAGCCTCGGTTTGCTGGCCGCCGGTTTGAGTCATCACATCCGCAACTCGATGGTGGCGGTGAAAACATTTTTGGAACTGGCGCCGCTCAAGATGGCCGAGGAAAAAACCAGCGCCGAAGGTTTGCGGGATCCGGATTTTTGGCGGGAATATCATCAGAATGTTCAGGGCCAGATTGAAAAAGTGAATGTTTTACTTTCCGATTTGCGTACCGCTTCGGAAAATGGCCGCAACGGTGAGTTGTTCCCGGACGAAATCAATTTGCGCGCGGCGCTGGAGTCACGGATTGCGGTCTTGAACGGTTCGCTGGCGGCGCGCCGGATTACGCTGGAAAATCAGGTTTCCGAAACGTTGCCGCTCCTGCGCGTGGACAAGCCGAAATTTGACCGGCTGATTGACCTGTTGCTGAAGGATGAACTGGCAATGTTGCCGGCCGGCAGCCAGATCACCTTGACGGCGGAAGTGTCGGAAAATGAAATGATCTTTACGCTGGCCGACAACGGGCCCGCGCTGCCGGCGACCGCATTGCAGGTGGTGTGCGATCCGTTCACCGTCACCGCTGGCACGCCGTCGGAATATGGCATCAATTTGATGGCTTGTTTTTTTATCGCGCACCATCATGGCGGCCGGGTTGAGGCCCGAACGTTGCCGGGCGGCAATGCCTTTACCGTGCGGCTGCCGTTGAAGCCGGAACGGGTGGCGCCCGCGTCGGATGAGGATGCGGATTTTATGAAGCGCGCCTTATTGAATGAAGATCTTTGGAGTAAATTTTTGACGCACGGCTGAATTTTTTTGACTGAAAAACATGAAGACAATCCTGGTTTTATCGCCCCATCCTGATTTCGCCGAGACGATTCGCATCGGCTTGAACGCCGAGCAGTACCGCGTCGTTCACCGCTTGAATGTCGAAGAAGGCGAGCCATTGCTGGTCCACGGTCTCGTGGTGGCCTGTGTGCTGGACGCCGACCTGCTCGGCGTTGAAAGCATCTGGATCATCGAACGCCTGCGCCGGCGCGATGCCAAAACGCCGATCATTGCCTACACCGAGTCGGTGCAGGCGGATTGGGAAGAAGAGGCATTTTTGCGTGGCGTGACGCATGTGCTGACCAAGCCCGTGCGCCATCGGCTGTTGAATTCCGTGCTGGAACGGACGACTAATTTCCCGGTTGCGCCCCGGCCATTGCCGCCGCCCGCTGCGCCGGACACCTCACTTTTTCGTAATCCTAGTCTGGCGCTCTTCGGCCAGCCGCCCGTGGGACCCGGCCAGACGCTGGATGTATTGCGCGATTTTTCCGCCATCCTCACGCATTCGCTCGACGCGGAAGCGATGCTGAAACAATTTTTACAATTTCTCCGTGAAATCCTGAGTGTCAATCGCGCTGCGATTTTTCTCAATCGTCCCTGCGTGCCCACGGTGGAGGCGCCGGCGCCGGGAATTTCCCGCCGACTGCGTTCGGCGGCGGCGATCGGGCTTTCTTCCGGTTTGCTGGAACATTTCGAATTGTCGCTGGATTCCGGCATCGGCGCGCAGATTTCGCGGTCCGGCCGCATTCTGCGCCGCGATAGCGAAGAGGCGCGGCTCAATAACGAAGTTCAAAAGGAATTTGAATTGCTGGGCGTGCAGGTCGCCGTGCCGATTCCTGACCGCGACAACATCGTTGGGGTGGCCGTTTTCGATGGCCGCTTCACGGGTGAGCCGTTGGTGAACGCGGAATTGGAACTAATTTTCCACCTGCTGGAACAGGTTGGCCTCGCCCTGCGCAACATCTGGTTGCACGATCAACTGGCGGGCAATCACGAGATGATGGCGGACGTGTTGCGGGAACTAAGCAGCGCATGCATCGTCGTTGGCCGCGATTTGAAAGTGTTGCATGCGAACAAATCAGCCCGCCGCCATTTTGGGCGCAAGAACGAGCGCACCGGCGGCCTGGAATTCAGCGACCTGCCGCAGGTCCTGGGCGCCAAGTTGTATCAAGTTTTGAAGACGGGCGCGGCATTGGAGCCATTTCGTTACGAACCGGAAAATTCCCCGGGCACAATCTATAACATCAGTGTCGTGCCGTTCCAGCATGGCACTTCCGCGCTGCCCAGCTCCGCGCTGCTCACGGCGGATGACCTGACGCAGACGGAACGGTTGCGCCGGTTGGAATTGGAAGCAGCCAATCTGCGGCTCATCCGGACGATGGCTGACCGCCTGGCGCATGAAATCGGCAACGCGATGGTGCCGATCTCCACGCATCATCAACTGCTTGGCGAAAAACTTGATGATCCGGAATTCCGCCTTTCCCTCGACACGGCCCTGGGCGAAGGCGTCAAACGTGTTTCCCGTTTGATCAGCCAGATGCGTTTTCTGGCCCGCGATGGTTTCATTGAACAGGAGGCATTCGCCATCCAGAAATTAATCGAGGAGGCCTATCAGGAAGCCATGCGGCAACAGCCATCCCAGGTCTTATTGAAGATGGAATCCGGCGGCAAGCCCTACATTATTTCCGGGGACCGCGCCGCATTGAAACATGCCATGTCGGAAATCATCCTCAACGCCTTGCAGGCGAATCCCAAAGGCGCGCAAGTGGACGTGAAGCTGCAAGCGGGTGGCAGCAATGGCGATCGGGCGGTGACGATCGAAGTGCAGGATACCGGTGCCGGCTTCAGCATTGAGGCGGCCAAGAAAATCCCTTCGCCCTTTTATACCACGCGCAACATCGGCCTCGGCCTTGGGCTGGCGGTCACGCAAAAGATCATCGAGAATCATCACGGTAAATTGGAGATCGTCCCGTCATCCTCCGGCATCGTGCGCGTTTCCCTGCCCGCCGAACACACGGTGGTTGGCGCGGTCTGATCGGCATCATTCAGTTATAAAATAAAAATGCGCCTTTGATTATCAAAGGCGCATTTTTTGTGGTGAGAGATATTTTAATTGCCCAGCGGGATGCTGGTGTTTTTCCGGCCGATTTTGTGGCCCATCGCGCCGTAGAAGGCGACATATGCGTAGGCGATCATCGGCACGATGAACGAGAGCTGGATGCTGAAATGATCAGCAATTGTGCCTTGCAAGGGTGGCAATAGTGCGCCACCCAAGATCGCCATGACCAGCAGTGAAGAGATCTGGCCCTTGTAGATGCCGCCGCCATCCAGCGCGAGGGAGAAAATATTTGGCCAGCCGATGGAGGTGAACAAGCCAATGCCGACGATGCACCACATGGCTACATGGCCGCCATAACCGATGGCCACCGCCAACAAGGCAACGATTGTCAGGCCAAAGATCAGCAACGTGCGTCCGGCCATGGCCTTGCCGCATTGAAACAACACCCAGCATAATACCAGCAAGGGCAGATAATTCTTCACGATCGCCCAGCCGGCGGTGAAATCAAAGTGTTTCAAATCGGAATCCCAACTGCGCAGAATCCAGAAAAGTAAAAAGCACACCAACGGAATCGCCACGAGAAAGATCTGTTTGTTTACCTTTTTCATTTCGCTCAGTTCGACTGCCCCCATGAAACGTCCGATCAACATGCCGCCCCAGAAGAGCGACACATATTTGCTCGCTTCCACCGGGTCCAGACCAGCGACGCTTTTTTGACCAAGGAAACTGATGATCGCGCTGCCGATGGAAACTTCACCGCCGACATACATGAAGATGGCCAGTACACCCAATAGTACATGCGGATATTTCAGGGCGCCCATACCCCGTTCCACCTTGCCTTCACCCACATGAGGCAGGCGGATGAGAAAGAAGACGCCGGCGAGCGCCAGGAAAATAATGCAGAAGATCAGATATGGAATCTTAACGGATTCTGCTCCGTGCGCCCCGGTCTTGGCGAAGTATTGAAAAATCAAATAGCCGCCGATCAAAGGGCCGACCGTGGTCCCAACTGAATTAAATGCCTGGGCCAGATTCAAGCGGCTTGAGGCGGTCCGTTCCGGTCCCAAAATCGTCACGTAGGGGTTGGCGGCGATCTGCAGCATCGCGAAGCCGAGACCAACCACGAACAGGGCAACGAGGAAAATCCAGAAGGGAACCAGATAGCGCGAGATTTCACCGGCATAAGCATCTTGCAATAAACAGAGGTTTAATTGGGCGACAGCTTTATCTTCGGTTTTTGACTTCAATAATTCTTTGGTGGTGTCGGCCAGCTTGACTCCTGCAAAACGTTGTTCGTCGTAAATTGACGGGCCTTTGGCAATTTTATTTAAATCATCCGCCAAATCTTTTTTCAATGCTTCGGTATTTCCGCTTCCACCCTGGCTAAGCAGTTGGCGTGTAGGTTCGGATAAACCATTGTAAATAAAGACCGAAACCGCATCTTTTTGCTGGGCCAACGTTTGGGTTAAAGCTGGGAAATTACGAAAATCGTCGGGAGCGATAATGGATGACCGCGGGGCCAAGGTTGCCGCTGGCCAGAACAAGGCGCTGCCTATCGCTGCAATCACCAACCCGGTGATGACGCCATTTTTATAACCAATTTTTGCGATCGGATCACCGAGCCGGGCAGAAATGATAAAATAAATCAACGAACCAACAAAATAAGCACCAAAAAACGCAAATTGCACCAGCATCGCGTGCAGATAATCCAGGGTGAACGCTTCCTTGAACCGCGGGATCAGGATGTCGTTGAACACGGTCATGAAGCCCCACATGAAAAAGAGGACGGTCATGATCGCGAAGGGTCCGCGATAATTTTGGCCGGAGTTTTGCGTCGAACCGGTGGTTGACGCGATGGATGGATTCATGGCTGCCATAGTAGATTTAGGTCTGGTAACGCCGCACAAACTAGGCCAAGGCTGCTGGAAAGTCGCGTAAAAAATTTCGAGGCTGCCCGGTGCAATCCCCTAAAGGCAGTCTTTCATCTTAACACTTTCTTAACGCGGTAGCGGGGTTTCTTAATTAGCCGGCCAGCCGAAGGTCGGCGAATCTGTGGTCATAAATGGATGCGACGCGTTGCCGCTGACAGTTTTGAGGAGCGGGATGGAGCATTCCTAAGCGAACAACAAAACCTATGATCGATTTTATCTTTGTCACAGCGATGGCCCTGTTTTTCGCGGCCGGCGAACTGTATGCCGGCTGGTGCGAGCAGCTCTGATTTTAACTTTGAATTATATGGAAACCATTATCGTCGGGCTCATTGCCGTCGCCCTGTTCATTTATCTGTTCATGGCGATGGTTTATCCCGAAAAATTCTGATTTTTATGAATACTTCCGGCTGGTTACAACTCGTCTTTTTCGTCGTTGCGCTCGCGGGCATCACCAAACCGATGGGGCTTTACCTGACGCAGGTGCTTGATCCCAAGGGCAAGACCTGGCTGGATCCAATCATCCGCCCACTCGAACGCCTGTCCTATTGGGCGATGGGGGTGCGTGCCGACCAAGAACAGACTTGGCGTCAATATACTTGGGCGATGTTATTGTTCAGCCTGGTGAGTTGCTTGCTGACCTACGTCATCCTGCGCCTGCAAAATTTTCTGCCGTTAAATCCACAAGGCCTGGGTGCCCTGAGTCCCGACCTTGCGTTCAATACGGCCGTCAGCTTCACGACGAATACGAACTGGCAGAGCTATGGCGGTGAATCAACGATGTCCTATTTCTCGCAGATGGTGGCGCTGGTCATCCACAATTTTGGGTCCGCCGCGACTGGCATCGCCATTGCCGCTGCCCTGGTGCGCGGCATCTCGCGGCATTCGACGAAGCTGCTCGGCAATTTCTGGGTGGATCTGGTGCGGGTCACTTTTTACCTGCTGGTGCCGATCTGTTTGATATTTGCCGTGGTGCTGGTGTCGCAGGGCATGATTCAAAATTTCAGCGCCTATACCAAAGCAAAATTAGTCGAACCTTACACCCTTCAAGTCCAGAAAGTGGACGACCAAGGCCAGCCCGTGACTACGAATATAGCAGTCATGGTGCAAGCGCCTAAGTTGGACTCAAAGGGTCAGGTGGTTTTGACCAATGGTCTGGCCGTCATGATGGATGTGCCGCAACGGGATGCGAAGGGACAGATCGTCATGACGAATGTGCCGGTGATGCTGGATCAAATCGTGGATGAACAGACCATCGTGCAAGGACCCATGGCTTCGCAGGTCGCGATCAAAATACTCGGCACGAACGGGGGTGGCTATACGAATGCGAATGCTGCCCATCCGTTTGAAAATCCGACCCCGCTTTCCAATTTTCTGCAGATGCTCGCCATTTTCGCCATCGGCAGCGGGCTGACATATTACCTCGGTCGCATGACGAAAAATCAAAGCCATGGCTGGTCAATCTGGAGTGCGATGATGGCGCTTTTTCTGGCGGGAACACTCCTCTGCTGGTGGGCCGAGGCCGGGGGGAATCCGATTCATCAACAACTCGGCGTCGCGGTTGCCGACGGCAACATGGAAGGCAAGGAAGTCCGTTTCGGTGTCTTTAATTCGGCTTTGTTCGCCACGATTACAACGGATGCTTCCTGCGGCGCGGTTAACGCCATGCATGATTCATTTACGGCGCTCGGTGGTTTTGTGCCGCTGTTTAACATCCAGTTGGGCGAAATCATCATTGGCGGCGTCGGCGCGGGACTTTACGGCATGCTCATTTTCGTTGTGCTGGCGGTGTTCATCGCCGGCTTGATGGTAGGGCGCACGCCGGAATATCTCGGTAAAAAAATCAATGCCTTTGATGTAAAAATGGCGATGCTTTCGTTGCTGATCCTTTGTTCGACCATTTTAGGGTTTGCGGCCTGGGCGGCGGTGAGCGATTGGGGTCGGGCCGGGCTTAACAACAGCGGTCCGCACGGCTTGAGTGAGATTCTTTACGCCTATTCCTCTTGCGTCGGCAACAACGGTAGTGCGTTCGCGGGTCTTACTGCCAACACGGCCTGGTATAATACGACGCTGGGAGTGGCCATGTTGTTCGGACGCTTCCTGATGATCATTCCCATTATGGCATTGGCCGGGTCGCTGGCGCAGAAAAAGATCGTTCCCGCGAGCACCGGTACATTCCCGGTATCCGGCGGCACATTTATTTTGCTGTTACTTGGCACAATATTATTGGTCGGGGCTTTGAATTTTCTCCCGGTATTGGCTTTGGGCCCGATGGTGGAGCATTTCCTGATGCTTCAGGGGAAACTGTTTTAATCCAAACCAACTCAATGCGATGAAACAACGTTTGCTTATCGGCAACAAAATTTCCCCGACGATCACCGTGGGTTAATCACAGCACTTTTATGACACATAAAGCTCCTGCTCTTTTTGATTGGAAGATTGCCGGGCCGGCGATCGGTGAAGCCTTTAAAAAGCTTAATCCACGCCTGATGATAAAAAATCCCGTCATGTTCGTGACGCTGGTTGGCGCAGCGCTGACAACGTTCGGAATTTTTACCGCCCCGGTCGCCGACCGCAGTTTCATCACCCAACTGGCAATCTGGCTGTGGTTCACCGTGCTCTTCGCGAATTTTGCGGAAGCGGTTGCGGAGGGACGTGGCAAAGCTCAGGCCCAGGCGCTTCGCGGCACTCGTGTCAATACCCTTGCGCGCCGCGTTGGCAAAATTGGCAAGATTGAAGAGATTAGTGCGAATGAATTGCGCAAAGGCGACGTTGTCCTTGTCCGTGCGGGCGAGGTTATTCCGGCCGATGGCGATGTCCTTGAAGGCGCGGCAACGGTTGATGAATCCGCCATTACTGGTGAATCTGCACCCGTCATTCGCGAGAGCGGTGGTGATCGCAGTGCTGTCACCGGCGGGACACGCGTGTTGTCGGATGAAATCAAAATTCGTATTTCCGTTAACCCAGGCGAAGGGTTTTTGGATCGGATGATTTCGCTCGTCGAAGGCGCCTCGCGGCAAAAAACGCCGAATGAAATCGCGCTTACGATTTTGCTGTCGGCGTTGACCCTCATCTTCCTCCTGGTGTGCATCACGTTAAAACCGTTCGGTATTTATTCGGCTACAGTTTTTTCCGTGCCCGTATTGATCGCGCTGCTGGTCTGCTTGATTCCCACCACAATCGGCGGGTTATTAAGCGCGATCGGGATTGCAGGCATGGACCGCCTTTTACAGCACAATGTCCTGGCGATGAGCGGTCGCGCCGTCGAGGCGTCGGGCGACGTGGATGTGCTGTTACTTGATAAGACCGGAACCATCACCCTCGGCAACCGCATGGCTGCGGATTTTATTCCTGCACCGGGAATTGAGATGGAGCGTTTGGTGGACGCCGCCCAATTGGCCTCACTGGCTGATGAAACTCCGGAGGGCCGCAGCATTGTCGTGCTCGCGAAGGAAAAATTCCAATTGCGCGGCCGCGAAGTTACCGCCCCGCAGGCGCTATTCGTTCCCTTTACCGCGCAAACGCGCATGAGCGGAGTGGATTTTTACGATGGGAGTGCGCCTGCAATGTTTGGAGGAACGGGGTCTGACCCGGCGCATGGCACACCACCGCGCGACGGCGCGCGCACTCCCGTCCGTTCGATTCGCAAAGGTGCGGCAGAATCCATGAAGATTTACGTTGATCGTCTCGGTGGACAATTTCCCGACCGGGTAAATCGGCTGGTGGATAATGTGGCCCGTGCCGGCGGCACTCCCTTGGTGGTGGTCGAAGGTCGGGAAGTGCTGGGTGTGATTCAACTCAAAGACGTGGTGAAAGGCGGCATCAAAGAACGTTTCGCGCAACTTCGTAAAATGGGCATTCGCACGATAATGATCACTGGCGACAATAAATTAACCGCCGCCGCCATCGCCGCCGAAGCGGGGGTGGATGATTTTCTGGCCGAAGCCACGCCCGAGGACAAACTTGCGCTCATCCGCAAAGAACAAGCTGGCGGTCGCATGGTAGCGATGATTGGCGACGGTACCAACGACGCGCCGGCCCTGGCCCAAGCCGACGTGGGCGTGGCCATGAACACCGGCACGCAAGCGGCCAAAGAAGCCGGCAATATGGTGGACCTGGATTCGAATCCGACGAAACTCATTGAGATCATCGAAATCGGCAAACAACTGCTGATCACGCGCGGATCACTGACGACCTTTAGTATTGCCAACGACGTGGCGAAATATTTTGCCATCATTCCCGCAATGTTGATGATCACTTTTCCCGTGATTGCACCGCTTAATGTCATGCATCTGCACAGCCCGAATAGTGCGATTTTGAGCGCAATCATTTTCAACGCCCTGGTCATTGTTGCGTTGATTCCGCTGGCGTTGCGCGGCGTGAAATTCAAACCGGTGGGCGCCCTCGCCATCCTGCAACGCAACCTGCTCATTTACGGGGCCGGCGGCATCATTATTCCTTTCGTCGGCATCAAGGCCATTGATTTGCTGATCACTTCACTCAACCTGATTTAAATCTATGAAAAAATTATTTTCCGAATTCCGGGCCGCCCTGATGGCCACGCTGGCTTTTGTGGTTGTCTGCTGCGGACTGTATCCGCTGGCCGTCTTTGGCATCTCGCAAGTGTTGTTTCACGATCAAGCGAACGGCAGCCTGATTGTGGATAAAAACGGAGTCATTCACGGTTCGCGCTTGATTGGCCAGCAATTCACCGGTGACAAATATTTTACTTCCCGCCCGTCCAATGCGGGTGCCAACGGCATGACCTATGATGCGATCAGTTCCAGTGGCAGCAATCTCGGGCCGACCTCGCGAAAACTGGCCGATGCCATCAAAAAAAATATCGCAAATTATCGCGTCCAAAATAATCTCGATACCAATACCCCCATACCGGCCGATGCGGTCACCGCTTCCGCGAGCGGCCTCGATCCGCATATCAGTTTGCGCAATGCCGAATTGCAAACTCCGCGAGTTGCCAAAGTGCGCGGTTTAAGCGAGGCCAAAGTGCGTGACCTCATCCGTGCCAATACGGAGGCTGCGAGCCTCGGTTTCCTTGGCGAACCGGGAGTGAACGTTCTCCCGCTCAATCTGGCCTTGGACGCGTTGACGGCGAAATAGAAATGGTGTGCCGCCGTTCCACGATTTACTGCGGCGAGCTGAGAGTCTTTTAAGCTGAATTCCCCGATAAATTCATTAAGCTGAATTTGTGATGGAGCCGGACCGCCCCAATCCCGATTCTTTACTGGCCGCAATTCAAAACGAGGTGGCGCGCAAAAAACGCGGCCGGCTCAAGGTGTTTCTCGGCATGTGCCCCGGTGTCGGCAAGACGTTTGCCATGCTCGAAGCCGCGCAGCGCGAAATCAAAAACGGCAGCGATCTCGTCATCGGTTACGTTGAGACCCATGGCCGTAAAGAAACCGACGCGCTTACCGCGGGACTGCCGTTGATCGCGCGGAAAAATTTAGTGCATCGCGATCTTGCGTTGACGGAAATGGACCTGGACGCCGTGCTTGCGCGCCACCCGCAACTAGCGCTCGTGGATGAACTCGCGCATACGAATACACCCGGTTCACGTCATCCAAAACGCTGGCAGGACGTGAATGAATTGCTCGACGCGGGGATTGATGTTTTCACAACGCTCAATGTGCAGCACATTGAAAGTCGAGCCGATACCGTCCGCCAGGTCACGGGCGCGGAAATCCGCGAAACGGTTCCCGATAGCATGCTTGACGACGCAGAGCTTGAATTGATTGACCTGCCGCCGGCCGAACTTGTGGAGCGTTTGCAGCAGGGAAAAATTTATCTGCCGGAACGCACCGCCAGCGCCACGCAGAATTTTTTCCGCGCAGCCAATCTCACCGCGCTGCGCGAATTGTCATTGCGGCTGGTCGCCGATCATGTCGGTGCGGAAACCCAAGCACATCATCGCCGGCAAAACCAGGCGGTTGCCTGGAAAACCGGCCATCGCCTGATGGTCGCCGTCAGTGGGAGCCCATTTTCTGAATCCCTCATCCGGTGGACCCGGCGCATGGCTGACAGTCTAAGATGTCCGTGGCTGGCGGTTCATATTGAAAATGCCCACGGGCTGGAGGATGCGACCCAATCGCGGCTGGAGAAGAATCTCGCGCTGGCTCGCTCCATGGGGGCGGAAGTGATTGGCACGACGGACGAAAATCTAGCCCGTGGCCTGCTTCGGGTGGCGCGGCAGAACAATGTTTCACAGCTCATTATCGGCAAACCTGCGGTGAACAACCCATTGGCATGGCTTTGGGGTGGGAGATTATTACGCCAACTGGCGCGTGACAGTGGCAATATAGATCTGCAAGTCGTGCGCGCCGAGAAAAGCGACTTAGTGCCGCGAACGCCCGGCTGGCGCTGGCGGCCGAGCACCAGTTGGAAACAATACGGCGCCGCTGCCGGCGTGCTGGCAGCGATGGGTTTGCTGAACGTGTTGCTGGCCCAATTCACCGGCCCGCGGGTGCCGGGTTTTATTTTCCTGCTGGCCGTTGTGCTTCTGGCGTTGTTTCTCGGGCGCGGGCCGGTTTTATTTGCCGGCGTGGCGAGTGCGCTGGTCTGGAATTATTTTTTCCTCCCGCCCCGTTTCACATTCATCATCAACAACACCGAAGATGGCATCCTGTTCGGACTTTATTTCGTGGTCGCCAGCGTGCTCGGGCAGTTGGTCGCCCGCATCCGAACGCAGGAGCAGGCCGAACGCCAGCGCGAGGAACGGGCGACGGCGCTCTATCAACTCACGCGGGAATTCGCGGCGGCGGGCACGCGGGACGAGGTTGTCTGGCAATTGATCGCGGAAGTGGACCGCGTTTTCCACGCCCATACCGCCGTGGTTTTGCCGGGGGAAAATTCACTGGCAGCGCATCCGGATGGTTCGCTGGTACTATCCGAAAAAGAATTGCACGTGGCGGAGTGGGGTTTTCTTAATCGTCAGGCCGCCGGAAAATTCACCGATAACCTGCCGGGAGCGGAAGCCTTGCACCTGCCGTTGATGACCGAACGTGCCGTTGTCGGCATGCTGTCGGTGAAGCTATCGGATAAAGTCCTGCCGCTGGTTCGCCGGGACCTGCTGGAAACCTACGCGCGGCAGGCGACGTTGGTGCTGGATCGGGTGGCCTTGCGCGCGGCGGGCGAGCAAAACAAATTGATCGCGGAGTCCGAACGCTTGAGCAACGCCTTATTGAATTCGATTTCGCACGAACTGCGCACGCCACTGGCCGCCATCACCAGCGCCGCGAGTGCGTTGGCAGAGGTAAAAAATGCGGACGGTGAATTCAATCATGCCATGATTGCGGAAATTCAGGAGGCCTCAGCGCGTTTGAACCGGCTCGTCGGCAACCTGCTGGATGTGACGCGACTGGATTCCGGCCACGTCCGTCCAAAACTTGACTGGTGTGATGTCAGTGATCTGGTGCAAACCACCATTCGTTCATTGGGGCGGGAATTAGCCGGGCGCGAAATTAAAGTTGAAGTTGCCAAGGCCATGCCGCTGGCCCGGCTTGATTTCACGCTGATGCAGCAGGTGCTGGCCAATCTGTTGCTGAACGCTGCCCTCCATACGCCGGCGGGCACGCGTATTCAATTGCAAGCGTGGCCGGAAAAGGAACACCTTTTTTTTGCGGTCGCAGACAACGGTCCGGGTTTGTCACCGGAATTGTTGCCGCATCTGTTTGGAAAATTTTTTCGCGCGCCAGATGCGCCCGCTGGCGGCAGCGGTTTGGGGCTCGCCATCGTGAAAGGATTTGTGGAAGCTCACGGTGGACAGATTTCCGCGGCCAATCGTCCGGCTGGGGGCGCGATTTTTTCCATCCGCATTCCGCAAACCGAGTTGCCACCAACTGAAGCGTTACCATGAGCTCGCCCATTACTGAGCCTTCCCAGACTGCGCTGGTCATTGACGACGAGCCGCAGATCCGTCGTTTATTGCGCGTGACGCTGGAAGCAAACGGTTATGCCGTCGTGGATGCGACCAATGGCAAGGAAGGCATCGTGCAAGCTGCCCAGTGCCGCCCGGATGTGATTTTGCTCGATTTGGGCCTGCCGGATTTGACTGGCGTGAAAGTATTGAAGCGCATCCGCGAATGGAGCCAGGTCCCAGTTGTCATTCTGAGCGTGCGGGATCGTGAGCAGGACAAGATCGCCGCGCTGGACGCGGGGGCGGATGATTATGTAACCAAGCCATTTGCCAGCGGCGAATTGCTGGCACGTCTGCGGACGGCTCGACGCCGAAGCCAACCAGCGACGATTGCGGTTTTTCGTGCCGCCGATCTGGAAATTGACTTGTCCGCGCGCCTAGTCCGCAAGCACGGCGTCGAAGTGAAGCTGACGCCGACCGAATATGCCTTGTTAAGGCAGCTGGTAGTCCATGCGGGGAAGGTCATCACCCATCGCCAGTTGCTGACAGAAATCTGGGGGCCGGGCGCGGTGGAGCAGACCCATTATCTTCGGGTTCATATCGCCCACCTGCGTGAGAAGTTGGAAGACAGCGCCGCCCCAGCTGGGTTAATCCTCACCGAACCGGGTGTTGGTTATCGGTTGGTTGGCGGGACTGATTAAGGGACGCAAGCTGGGTTCCAATTCCACGCCACCTCAGCTGAAGTTATTCCACAGGTGTCGGCGCGGGCACTTAAGCACCTGTTATAACAGCTTTGCACGCCTGAAAGGTCAGAAATTCCAAAACGCCTCTCAAAACGTTAACCCTCGGGACGCGCGTTCACCTACAGTAGGCTCATGCACCATACTGTCCACTCGCGGAAGCAGCCGTATCGCCTGATGGCATTTACCTTGATTGAATTATTGGTTGTTATCGCGATTATCGCAATTTTGGCGGCCATGTTGCTGCCCGCCCTGGCTTCAGCCAAGAGCAAGGCGCTGCGGATTGCCTGTCTGAACAATCTGAAACAGACCATCATCCTTACGCAGATTTACACGGATGATAACGGCGACAAATTTCCGACTGCGCTGGCCGCCGACACACCCAATGATAAATTGTTAAATTGGTGGGGCACCGCGATCTGTGGTGGCAATACAAATAACTACCAAATGTTTCATGATCCGGCGTTGCAGGGGCAGGTTTCTTACAATGGTACAACCTGGACTTGGGCGTTTAATTTTGATCTGGTCAGTTACGGATACAATTCCTACTTCCTTGACGGTGCCCCCAATTCGGTCGGCACGGATCCGGTGACGATTGGTTCGTTTGCCTACGGTAGTATGCGGAATTTCAAACGTTCCAGCGTGTTGCATCCAAGCGATTGCCTGGTATTTGGCGACAAACAGCCCAAGCCCAATAGTCAAGGGGCGGCGGCTTTGACGGCGAGCGGTAGTTTATGGTGGGCGAAGGCGTCAATGGATTCCAGTAAAAGTACTTCCCAGCAATTTGAAGGCATCGATACCCGCCGCCATAATGGCGGAAAGTGGGGTGGTGTCGGTGATGTCGCTTTTGTGGATGGCCACGCTGAATCCAAAAAGGATGCCAACATAAACCCGCCCATTGATCCGCTTGGCGGAGCCAGTTCACAGTGCCTGGTTAACTCCCGCTATTGGGATCCGCTCCAACGTGCGGGCACCCGATAAAATTCAATTTCGTTCCCGTTCCTAAACAAAATCACAAAATCATATGAATCCGATAACCTACGCCAAAAAATTCAAGCCGATGAATTGGCTTCGTCGCCGCTCGTTGCCGGGTGACCGCGATCGCTCCACGCAAACTTCACCATTTGCGTCCAACCACATCAAGCTGGCTAGTTTGGCGGCAGTTGCTTTAACCGGCGGCGTATTACTGACGCCAGCGCCAACGCACGCCGCGTTGATGGCTTATGAAGGATTTAACTATGGCACGGGGAGCGCCAATCTGACCGGCTTGAGCGGCGGCTTCGGCTGGAGCGGTGGCTGGCAGACCGTGAACAACAGTTCGTCCAGCGTAATCGCGGGCAATTTGACGGCGGGCGCCAATGCGCCAACGGGTTATGATTCGCTTTCGACTGGCAATGCCGCGTTAACTTCAAATGGCACCCGCACCGGTCGCTGGTTGGATACTTCTGCGGGAGGCATGTTTGGGGCCCACGGATATATCAATACCAACGGCGATATCGGCGCTGATGGCAAAACGGTTTATATCAGTTTCATGCAGCAGCCCAATGCCACTTCGGTCTATTACGAGTTTGAATTGCATCGCAACAACTTGAGCGATCCGGGCCGCGAGGCCGGTGTAGGCAATGACGCGGGTGATAATAACGTGCACTTCCGCATTGAAAATCCGGCTGGCGGCGGTTCGACATTTTCCGATTTGGGAGCGGGCAATACCGGCGTCAATTTTTATGTGGTGCGCATCGATTTCCAAAGCGGCAATAGCACCGTGACGGTCTATCGCAATCCGACTTCCGCGACTGAGCCAGCCATGCCGACGCAACAAGTAACGGCGATCACAGCTGACTTGTCCTTCGACGGCATTTCATTGGGTGCCTTTGTCGGCAGTCAGACTGTGATGCACGATGAAATCCGCGTGGGTGAAACCTGGGCAGACGTAGTCAGTCCCGGCGCCAGCAGCACCGGGCTGTGGGACGGTGGCGGGGCCAATGCCAACTGGAGCACGGCCGGCAACTGGGACAATAACGCCGTACCCGTGTTCGCGACCAGTTTGACCTTTGCCGGCAACGCCGGTTTGAATAATAACAATGATTTGACGGGCGTATCCGCCAATAATATCACGTTTGATTCCGCTGCGGGTGCGTTCACGCTGGCGGGTAACAGCCTTGGTTTGAATGGCAATATCGGTTTCAACGCCAACCCGGCTTCGCCCATCACGCAAACCATCAATCTTGCATTGACGCCCAACGCTGATTTTACCATCGGTACCCGCACGAATGGAAATATCACCATCAACGGCAACCTCACTGGTGTTGATCAATTGACACAAACGGGCCCGGATAATGCCGGTATTTTGACTTTGGGCGGTAATAATTCTTTGAAGGGATTGGTGGTCAATAACGGAACCAATATCATCACCGGCAATACGGTGATCAATGGGATCGGCGGCAGTTCATTTTTCTATGTGCCCGACACCGGCACCAGCCGTAATGGGACTTTGATCATTCAAAATGGTGCCACCTTGACGATCACCAACGGTTTTCAAGATGCCGGTGTGATTGCACGCGATGGCGCCAATGGAAGAATCATCCAGAATGGCGGCACGTTTAATTTCGCGATCAATGATGGTTCGCACAATATCCTGTTCGTCGGCGCCTCGGGACAGCCGAATGCCCATGCTGAATATGACATGAACGGCGGTTTGCTGGACATGCATGGCGATACCTTGGGGATCGCCCTCGGGGTCAATGCCGGGAACATCATGGGGGTGGTAAACCAGACCGGTGGCGTCATCACCAATGTGTTAAATCTTTATTTCAGCCCGTTTTTTTCCACGGGTAACGGAATTTACAACCTCACCGGTGGCAGCATTTATATCGGTTCAGGTGGTATCACCAATTTTCCGGGCGGTGCTTACCAAATGAACCTTGGCGGCGGCACGGTCGGCGCTTATGCCAATTGGTTATCCGTATTAAACCTGACCCTGACGGGCACCAATGGTCCGGTCACGTTCAGTCCAAATGGCAACACGATTGCACTGTCTGGCATTCTGTCGGGTTCGGGTGGCTTGACAGTGTCTGGCAGCGGTATTCTGGAATTGTCCGGGGCCAACACATACACGGGCGACACGACGGTCAATGCCGGCAGCATCTTGCAACTGGATGCGACCGGGAGCAGTGCGGGTGCGTTTCGTGTGGCCAACAATGGCCTCTTGAATCTGAACTTCAGTGGTAATTATGCCGTCGGTAGTTTCTACACCAACGGCGTGGCGTTGCCCGTTGGAACGTATAATGCCGGTAATCTGTCCAGCTTCATTGCCGGCCCGGGCAATTTGCAGGTCACCAGCGGCATCAGCGTCGGTCAATGGACCGGCCTGGGCGCAGACAATAATTGGAGCACCGGCGGAAATTGGGATAACAATTCCGTGCCGATTTTCCCGCACGCCGTGACTTTTGCCGGCAGCACGCAGTTGAACAACAACAACGATTTGAGCGGCATCACGGTCGGCAGTTTCACGTTTGATTCGGCTGCCGGGGCCTTCACGATTGGCGGCAATGATATCGGCTTGAGTGGTGGCATCAGTTTCAATGGCAATCCCTCCGCGCCGATCACGCAGACGATCAATCTCAACATGGCTTGGAATGCGGACAAGACCATTGATACACCGACGAACGGAAATCTTGTCCTCGGCGGCAATATCACGACGTCGGGAAATATCCTGACCAAGCTCGACGGCGGTATTTTGACGTTGGGCGGGGTGGATTCGTTCGGGGGTTACATCCTTAACGGCGGGGCGAATATCATCACGGGCAACGTGACCGTCAATGGCACCGGCGGGGGTGATTTCTTCTATTTGGGCGCAAATGCCGGATACAACGGCACTTTGGTCATCCAGCCGGGGGCGGCGTTGACGGTTTCCGGCACTTTTGGTGATGCGCTGGTGATTGGACGTAATGGCGGCAGTGGCAAGATAGTCCAGAACGGCGGTATCTTCACTTATAATTGTAACCAACAATATTTGTTCGTCGGCGCCACCAGCCAGTCTGGTACGCAGGCCGAATATGACATGAACGGCGGGGTGTTCGATATGAGTGGCTTCACCTTGGGCATCGCCTTGGGTGATAACGGCGCAGTTTATCCGGCCTCGTTGAACCAGACCGGCGGCTCCATTAACAATGTGTTTAAGCTGGATCTCGGCTCCGTCCGGTTTTATGGCCATGGAATCTATAACCTCAGCGGTGGCATCATCAACATTGACTTCGGCGGTATTGTTTCCAGCAGCGGCAGCTATGAAGTCAATCTGGGCGGCGGGACGATTTCAGCCATCTCTCCTTGGGTATCATCCTTGAACATGAACCTGACGAACTTCAACGGCTCGACCACCTTTAGTCCAAATGGCAATACCATCACGCTCTCGGGCGCATTATCCGGCATCGGTGGCTTGATCGCGGATGGCGGCGGCATATTGGAACTGGCTGGCACGAACACTTACACCGGTGATAGCGTCATCACGAATGGTACCGTCTTGCAATTGGATGTAGCCGGTACTTCTCCCGGTGCGTTCCGGATTGTTGACGGTGCGTTTCTGAACTTGAACTTCGGCGGCACGTTAATCGTTCCTGCTCTTTACACCAACGGTGTCGCGTTGCCGAACGGAATTTATAATTCCTCGAACCTGGGCAGTTTCCTCCAGGGTTCCGGTAATGTACAAGTGGCCGGATTGGCGTTCTCCAGCCAGCCGCAAAGTCAGTTGGTCTATTTGAACAAAGGTCAAACGGCGACCTTCTCCAGCAGCGTGGTGGGCGGCGCGGCCACTTACCAATGGTATCTGAATGGCAATGCAATTTCGGGTGCTACAAATAGCAGTGCGACGTTGTCCAACCTGCAGATCACGAATGGCGGCAACATTTACGTGGTGGCCACCGGCGCGTCCGGTTCCGTCACCAGCAGCGTGGTGGCGCTCACCGTTTATGCGGTGAACAACAACCTGTTTGCCTATGACGGTTATGATTACGCTGCCGGTTCAGTGGATGGCGTCAGTCAAGCCGGCGGTTTCGGTTGGAATGGTCCATGGCAACAAGTGGATGGCACAGGTGTCATCATCACGTCGGGCAGCTTGGTGGGTGGCGCAAATGTTCCGGCTGGATACGATGCCCGTTCCGTTGGCAACTTGATCGAAGTTCCATCCAATGCGCAAACCCGTTCTGGTCGTAGTTTTGACATGTCCAGCACTTCGGAATTATTTAAACAAGGCTTCGTGGATGCCAATGGCAATATCGGTGCGAACGGCAAGACGGTTTATCTCTCGTTCTTGCAACAGCCGGATCGCACATCGGGATTCTATGAATTGGAATTCCATCGCGGCAGCTTGAGCGACCCGGGTCGTATCGGCGGTATCGGTAATGACACGGGTACGGGTAATGTCAATCTGCGCGCGCCCAACAGTGTCAATAACCGCTCCCTCGGCGCCGGCACTACGGGTGTCAATCTCTACGTTGTGCGCATTGACTTCAAGGCCGGCAACGACGACGTGTTTGTCTATCGCAATCCAACCTCATTGACCGAACCGGCGACGCCGACGTTGACCGTATCCAATGTATCGGATATGTCGTTCAGCGGGGTTTCCGTGGCGGCTTACAACGGGCCGGATGTGAAGACGGATGAGGTGCGTTTGGGCGCAACGTATGCGGATGCCCTGGGTCTGGCGGTGTCCAATCTGTTGCCGCTGACGAAAACGGCCAATGGTTACAAGGTACAGTTTGCCTGTACGCCGAATTATTCCTACCGCGTGCAACGCGCCACCGACTTGACCGGTCCGTGGACGGACCTCACCACCAACACGGCGCCGGAAAATGGCTACGTGGAGTTCGAAGACACCAATGCGCCGACGGGCCGGGCGTTCTATCGGACCGTGACGCCGTGATCAAGTGGCGACTGATCTAAGGGGTGAGTGGAACATCAAGGTTGCCGGGGCAATTACTCCGGCAACCTTTTTAATCGGTGGCTGTATATTTATTTCTCGATGTCGTTGAAAAGAGTGCGAACAAAGTTTTGGTCAGGATTGTGGCTGGCGGTGTGGTTGCAGTTGGGCTTCGGCGCACAGTTTATTTCCGCCGCCAACGTGATGAACTACGGCGCCGATGGGAATGATTATTTTCAATTCACCACGCCATCCCTGGCCTTTGACAAGGCTTCCGGCTTCACGACGCTGATCACGTTCGCGATGCATGTGGACGCTGATGGCACGCTGGAGATCGGCGGCGGCCCGGTGTGTTCCAATGGCGTTTATGTTGGTCCCGGCAACTGGTCAAACCTGGTCAATACATTGAAAGCAGCTCCCACCACGGTGACGCGTTATGAAGTGTGCGTCGGCGGCTGGTTGGACACGAGTTACGACAACATCAAAAGCCTGATCGCGTCGCAAGGAACGGGGACGGGCAGCATGCTTTATCGCAATTTTCTGGCGTTAAAAAACGCTGTGCCAGGAATTGATGCGATTAATGATGATGACGAAAAAACCTACGATGTGAATTCAACGGTAGGTTTCGCTAATTTGCTCGGGGGACTGGGTTATAAATTCACCACGGCTCCATACACCGCCCAAAATTTTTGGGTGAATGTGAACAACAGCGTCACCAACTGTGACGCCATCTATTTGCAATGTTATTCCGGCGGCGCGGGCAATGATCCGGCGCAGTGGAACACCGCGTTTGGCCATGGCGTCAAAGTGATTCCCGGCCAGGAAAGTAACACGGCAAACCCGGCGGCATTTCGCAGTTGGTATCTCGCGACGGGCGCTGCAGGCGGTTTTTATTATCCTGACATCTTGTTCGCTTCAACGTATTGGAGCGCGGCGATCATCCAGGCGGCTGGGACTGTCCCCACTGTCCCAACAGGATTGAATATTATTTCGGGCGGCAGCCGGGTGAAATTGTCCTGGGACGTAGTTCCGGGAGCCATCGCTTACAACGTAAAACGTTCCGCTGGCAGTGGTGGTGAAGTTACGATTGGCACAATTTCCACAGCAAACACTGCGTGGCCGGCGTCCAATCAATTTTTTGATGCGTTACCCGCGGCGGGTGTAATCAACTATTACAAAGTTTCGGCGATCAACACGAACGGTGAGAGTGTAAATTCAGCGGAGGTTAGCGTAACGCCGCCAACCGTGGCTGCGTGGTTCAAAGCCGATGCGATCAGTTCAGCCAATGGCGGAGGAGTGGCGATTTGGCCGGACTCCAGCGGTCGCGGTTTTTCTGCCATCCAAACCACGGTGGGTCAGCGGCCTACGTATATGACAAGCGCCTTGAATGGTCTGCCCGTCGTTCATTTCAATGGTGCCAATAATCAGATCCTCGCCTTGAATCGTCCAATACAGGATGATTTCACCATTTTCTGTGTCTTTCGCAGTTCCCAAGGTTTGAGTTCTGGCACTCAATTTTCTGAAAGCGCCGGCTTGGTCAGCGCCAATGCCGCAGGCGTGGCGAATGATTTTGGCGCGGGTTTATTTGCCGGCGGACAGATCTGCGCCGGTGCAGGGAACCCTGATGCATCGATTAGCTCCGCGATGGGATTCAATGATGGCCAATCGCACGTGCTGACGTTCAAACGTACCAAAAGTTCGGGTGAATTGGATTTATACGTGGACGGAAATTTCGTCGGCAGGACGACGGGTAACACCGCTTCGCTTAATGCCTCCGCCAAACTGGTATTGGGCGCGCAGCAAACTTTGGAAAACTATTTTTCCGGCGACCTCGCTGAAGTGAAAATGTACAGCGCCGCCCTGTCGGATGCCGACCAGCAAACACAGGAAACCAGTTTGGCTCAAAAGTGGGGCGTGGCCAGTGCCGCTGCCGGTCTGCTCGCTTATGATGGTTTTAATTATCCAGCGGGCAATATCTTGAGCGGACAATTTGGTGGCATCGGTTGGAGCAATGGTTGGGTGGATGTCAGCGGCAATGCGAGCGAAACAATTATTCCTGGATTATTAACCGGCGAAAACGCGCTATCTGGTTTTGATAATCGTTCCCTAGGCAATGCGGCGCATGTGGGCAACAACAGCCGTAGCGGTCGTTGGTTGGATTGTTCGACGAATGGAAACTTTGCCCTCGCCGGTTATGTGAATGCCAGTGGCAATATCGGCGCGTCCGGCAAAATCCTGTATCTGAGTTTCCTGCAACAGGCGTCCAGCCCGGCGCAGTTTTACGAATTTGAACTGCATCGCGGTGATTTGGGTGATCCGGGCCGGATTGCGGGTGTCGGCAATGATTCGGCGAATGCGACCACGGTCAATCTACGAGTGCCGGGCGCAGCGCAAACCCCTTTCGCCGCGGGTAACACGAACGTTAATTTTTACGTGGTGCGAATTGATTATCATGGCGGCAACGATGATGTGTATATCTATCGCAATCCGACCGGCGCCAGCGAAGCGGACAACGCTGCCGCCTTGACCATGTTAGGTGCGGGAGACATGTCCTTCAATGGCCTTTCCTTTGGCGCTTACCTCAACGATGTGACCGTAAGCGATGATGAAATTCGCCTGGGCCAAACGTGGGCCAGTGTGTTGGGCAATCCACCGGTATTCGTGGTGCAACCGATGAGTCAAACGGTATACGCCGGACAGAACGCACAATTTACTGCGCTGGCACAATCCAGTCAGCCGCTGAATTATCAGTGGTATCGCATCATTGCTGGCATCACCAATGCGTTGACGGGGCAGACCAATGCGAATTTGATTTTCACTGGCGGGCCGGGCGATGCCGGAACGTACTTTGTACTGGCGACCAATGCGTTGGGCATGGCGACCAGTGCGCAAGCGACCTTGTCAGCGCAAATCATTTCAGTGGCGTTGACCAGTTCCTCCAGTATTCCGATTGGCCCCGGCAGTAATGTGGTCCTTAACGCCGCTGTGGACGGAGTGCAGCCGTTGACGTTGCAATGGTATAAGGACGGTGCGGCGATTGCGGACGCAACGAATGCTGCGTTCGCAATGGGTGCGGACGGTTTTTTTGACGCTGGCCAGTATGTTTTAACGGCAAATAATACCTATGGCAGTGCCACGAGTTCCATCGTGAACGTATTTCCCAACTGGGGCGGTTTGCTGGTATATGAAGGTTTTAATTACGGTCAATCCAACAGCGACATCGGCGGCGCGAGCGGTGGTTTTGGTTGGGCGGGTGCCTGGGTCAATGTGGCGGGCGGTTCCTCACAAACTTACTCCAATAATTTGTCCGCCGGAGCCAATGCGCCGGCCGGATACGATGCCCGTTCGTTAAATGGGTATTTATCCGTTGCCAACGCGTCGCGCAAAGGTCGTTATCTGGATTGTTCGGTTGCGGGAGCGCTTGCCCAACATGGCTACGTTGATGGCAACGGCAATCTGGGTGCAAATGGCACGACGATTTATCTCAGCTTTCTTCAGCAACCCAACGCGTTGGCACAATTTTATGAATTTGAGTTGAAGCGGGGTGACTTGGGCGACGGCGGGCGTCTGGCGGGCATCGGCAATGACACGACCGATGATCATGTGCACCTGCGGATTGAGAGCCCCGCCGGTGGCTCCTCGACATTTTACGATCTTGGGTTGGGCACCACGAACGTCAATTTTTACGTTTTACGGATGGATTACCGCACCGGTAACGACACCGTGACCGTGTATCGTAACCCGTCGTCAGCGACCGAGCCAACCGTGCCGACATTGACTGTATCAAACATCGCCGACATGTCGTTCGATGGCGTTTCACTGGCAGCGTATCTCAATAATCTTACGGTTGCGCATGATGAAGTACGCCTTGGCATGGCGTGGTCCGATGTGGTCGGTAACACCGTATCGGAATTGCAACTGACGCAACGGACCAACCAGGTATCGAGCCTGCTGCTGGCAGGTTCGCCCAATTATAATTACCAAGTGCAGGCCGCCACCAACCTGTTTGGGCCATGGACAAATCTTGGCACCGTGACCACGCCAATTTTGGGCGTCAGCCTATTTGTCGAAACCAACGTCAACAGTTCGCAACGGTTTTATCGTGCGCTGAATGGCACGGTCACTCTGGCGTCGTCGTCAACGGATACAGTCATCACTGATTTTGAGCAGCCGACCTACGGGACTTGGGTGACCACGGGCACAGCCTTTGGTTCCGGGCCGGCTCAGGGAACCCTGCCGAACCAGCAAACGGTCGGCGGTTATCAAGGTTCAGGTTTGGTGGATTCTTTTCATGGTGGCGACCCGGCCACCGGCACGTTGACTTCGCCACCGTTGGTCATCACCAAGCCGTACCTTGATTTTCTCATCGGCGGCGGAAATCTTCCAGGCCAGGAATGTTTGAACCTGATCGTGAGCAACGTGATCGTCAAAACTGCCACCGGCGCGAACAGCGAAACATTGACGGCGCAACAGTGGGATGTCAGTGCCTATCTCGGCCAAACGGCAACGTTGCAGATCGTGGACACGGCCACCGGTGGCTGGGGTCATATCAATGTGGACCAGATCGTTTTGTCCGATACGGTTTTCCCGTCGTTGTCACGGACGCTGTGGCTCACCAATGGTCTCTTGAACCTGCCGGTAAAAAATGGCGCCACCATGAAGCGCGTCACTGTCGTGGTCGGTGGTAATCCGGTGCGGGATTTTAATATTGAACTGGCTGATGGTGTAGCTGACTGGTGGGCGTTCGTGGATGTATCAGCATTTTCCAATCAGACGGCCACCGTGTCCGTGAGCAGCCTTGCGCCTGGCAGCACCGGTTTAAGCTCCATCGTACAAACCAATGGCATCGTGGGGGCCACGAACCTGTATCAGGAAGCATTGCGACCACAAATCCATTTCGCAACCAAGCGCGGCTGGCTTAACGACGCGAACGGCATGTTTTATTATCACGGGCAATACCATCTGTATTATCAGCATGACCCGTTCAACTGGGATGGCTCGGGACAAAAATGGTGGGGACATGCAGTCAGTACCGACATGCTGAATTGGCAGGAACTGCCGGAGGGGATTTATTCGCATACCTATGGCGATGATGTCTGGTCGGGCAGCGCGGTGGTGGATGCCAGCAACACCGGTGGTTTCAAGACCGGCACCAATGATGTGATCGTGGCGGCCTTTTACAGCACGGCTCGTGGTGAGTGTATCGCCTACAGTAATGATGGCGGTGTGACCTTTACCGACTACATCAATAATCCCGTGGTGGTTCATACCGGCACGGGGCGTGATCCACATATATTTTGGTATGCGCCTTTAAATTACTGGGTAATGGCTGTTTACGATGATGCTGGCGGCAATGGCGTGCAGTTTTATTCCACGCCCGATTTCCGCCATTGGACGTTCCGGAGCAAGATTTACAATGGATTCTTCGAATGTCCGGACATATTCCCGCTGCCCGTGGATGGCGATACTAACAACGTGATGTGGGAATTGAACGACGCCAGCAGTGGGTATCAACTGGGACAATTTGACGGGGCAACGTTCACGCCAAGCACGGCAAAGCTGCCGGGGAACAGCGGGGCAGATTATTACGCGTCGCAGACGTTTACAGGCATGGCCCCGGGGGATAATCGCAAAGTGCGGATCTGTTGGGCACAGATTTCGACCCCGGGCATGCCGTTCAATCAGTTGATGTATTTCCCGACCGCGTTGGGTTTGACGACGACGGCGAATGGCGTACGCCTTTGTTCCACGCCGATCACAGAGATCACCAACAACGCGATCAACATTTATTCCTGGACCAACCTGACGTTAAGTCCAGGGAACAATCCGCTTTCAGGTATCCGTGGGAAAGCCTTTGATGTGAAGGCACAGTTCGCTGCCGGCTCGGCATCGGCGGTCACGTTCACCTTCCAAGGTGTGGTGGTGACTTACAACGCGGCCAATCAGCAGATTAATTGCAATGGCGACACCCAATCGCTCCCATTCATCGGTGGGAAGGTTCAGCTCGAGATCGTGGTGGATCGTGACACGATTGAAATCTTTGGGAATAACGGCCAGCTTTACATGCCGTTGCCGGCGAACAATGCATCGGGCAATTCACTGATTTCATTGACGTGCGCTGGCGGCAACGTCACGTTCAATTCGTTGACGGTCAACGAGCTTAAGTCCATCTGGACGGGCTTAAGCCAGCGATAATGTCGCGCAGGAAATAAAAAGGAAAAAATGAAAAAGACGTATTGCGGGATAATTATTCTGGGGCTGGCCTATGCGACCGCTTGGGCGCAAAGCTCCAACCTTGTAGTCGCGGATTTCGAGGGTGCTGATTACGGTCAATGGAAAGTGACCGGCACCGCCTTTGGTTCTGCCCCGGCGCACGGCTCATTGCCCGGTCAGATGTCGGTGGAAGGATTCCAAGGACATGGTCTGGCCAATTCATTCAACGGCGGTGACGACGCCACGGGGACTTTGACTTCACCGTCATTCAAGGTTGAACGGAAACATCTTCAATTCCTCATCGGCGGCGGCGGTTGGGAAGGCAAGACCTGCCTGAATCTGCTGGTAGACGGCAAAGTCGTGCGCTCAGCAATCGGGCCAAACACGCAGCCGGGCGGCAGCGAACGTTTGCAGCCCGGACAATGGGATGTCACGGAATTTCTTGGCCGGGACGCGGTGGTGACGATTGTGGACGATGCGACTGGCGGCTGGGGACATATCAACGTGGATCAGATCGTCCAGAGCGATCAACGCATTGAAGCGTCGATCCTGCGTTTTAATGTCACCCGCGACCTTGTCGTAGAAAAACCATACATTAATTTCCCCGTGAAGAATGGAGCTGCCAAGCGTCAGGTGACCGTTTTGGTGGGCGGGAAAGCAGTCCGTGCTTTTGACATTGAGCTGGCCGACGGCAAGCCGGATTGGTGGGCGTTTTTGGATGCGGCTCCATTTCAAGGCCAGACCGTTACGCTCAAGGTAAACCAATTGTCCGATCATTCCACGGGGTTGAGTTCCGTGGATCAGACAGATGAGATCAAAGGCCATCAGAATCTGTACCACGAATCGTTGCGGCCGCAATTCCATTTCACCTCGCGTCGCGGCTGGTTGAACGACCCGAACGGGCTCGTTTATTTTCAAGGTGAATATCACCTGTTCTATCAACACAATCCTTATGGCTGGGATTGGGGGAATATGTCCTGGGGACATGCGGTGAGCCCGGACCTGGTCCATTGGCGGGAATTGCCCGTGGCGTTGTATCCCGACGCACACGGCACGATGTTCTCAGGCTCCGCCGTGGTGGATTGGAATAACACGGCGGGTTTTCAAGCCGGCCAGGAACCTGCGTTGGTGGCCATGATCACGGCTGCAGGTAAGCCATTTACCCAGGAGATTGCCTATAGCAACGACCGCGGTCGCACTTGGACCAAATACGAAAAGAACCCGGTACTCGGACATATTGCGGCGGAAAATCGCGATCCGAAAGTCGTGTGGTTTGCGCCGGAAAAGAAATGGGTGATGGCGCTTTACCTGGACAACAACGACTATGCGATCTTCGAATCGCATGATTTGAAACAGTGGCACAAACTCCAGGATTTCACGTTGCCGGGGGACGCAGAATGTCCAAATTTTTTCCCGGTGCCATTGGATGGTGATTCCCAAAATTTGCGCTGGGTTTTCTTCGGTGCCAGTGGCGTCTATGTCGTTGGTAAATTTGACGGCCAACAATTCACGCCCGAAACCAAACCGCAACGTTTGCAAAATGGCAACTGCTGGTATGCGGCACAGGTATACTCAGACATCCCCACCAACGATGGCCGCTGCATTCTCATTCCGTGGGGCCGGTTGCCAGACGGGGAAATTTTCCGTGGCTTGACGTTCAATCAGATGATGGGTTTGCCGGTTGAACTCACGTTGCATTCCACCAGCTCGGGCGCATCACTCTTGGTTGATCCGGCGCGTGAACTTAAGTCGTTACGCCAAACCACGCACAGTGTCGAACCACAAACGCTCAAGCCCGACACCAATCCGTTGACCGGAATTCAGGGTGATTTGATTGAGGTGGAAGCTGAAATCGCGGTTGGCACGGCAAAAGAAATCTCTTTTGAATTGCGCGGTGTGCCGGTGACTTACGATGTGGCGACGCAGAAAATATCCTGCCTGGGTAGCCACGCCACAGTGGTGCCGGAAGCCGGCAAGATCTCACTGCATATGTTCGTGGATCGTGCGGCTGTGGATATTTACGGCGGTAACGGAACGCTTTACCTGCCGTTGGCCAAAGCCATTTCCGCACACGATCACAATTTGAAACTTTCCTGTGCCGGCGGTGACGCCCAGATCGTTTCGCTGAACGTGTATGAACTGAAGTCCGCCTGGCAATGATGGAATCATTATGAGATTCGTCCGAAACTTTTGCGTCTTCGCTTGTACCGCCGCGCTGATGGCCGGTGGGTCGGCGCGCGCCATGGTTTCGCTCGAGTCGTTGCTGAACGAAATGGTGGATTTCGACGCCGAGGCCCGTTGGCCGCAGCCGGAGTTTATGGGTAAACAGGCCAGCAGTTATGATCGCGCCGCCAAAGCGCCCGATCAACCCGGCTGGTTTGCGAATCAGGATCAAAATCAATTCATCCGCTACGAGCAATTTGATGGGCGCACGGAGCGAGTGATGTTGGACACGGATGGTCCCGGTTGTCTGGTGCGCTTTTGGCTGACGACGGATCGGAACAAGCAAGGTACGCTTCGGATCTATCTGGATGGCGCAGAAAAACCAACGCTAACCTTTCCGGCCTTTGACCTGTTGAGTGGCGCGTTGCACCTCGCTGCGCCATTGGCCCAGCCTCATCCCGGTTATCAGGCAGATGGTGGCGGTGGCAACACGCTTTACCTGCCGATTCCCTACGCCAAACATTGCAAGGTGACCTGGGAGGAAGCGAGCCAGGGTTCCCGTTATTATCAGATCGGCTATCGTACATATCCACCCGGCACGCCGGTGCAATCATTCACCTGGGAAAATTTTCAAACGCTGCAATCCTTGATTCAGCGCGTGAACACAGCCTTATCGTCGCCACCGGATTCACCGTCTGGACAGAATGTGTCGGTGGCTAAAAAAATTCCGGCGCGGGGTGAACTGGTTTTGCAATTGCCGGATGAAGCCGCTGCTGTGCACCGGTTGGAACTGACTGTGTCACCAACGCTTTCCGAACAACAATTGCGGTCGTTGGTATTACAGATGGTATGTGACGATGAAACGAACATCTGGTGCCCGGCATCCGATTTTTTTGGCAGTGGCGTGGGGTTGAATCCGGTGGCGAGCTGGTATCGCACCGTGACGACGAACGGCGTCATGACCTCGCGCTGGGTGATGCCTTACCAAAAGAATGCGCGGATCAGGTTGCTCAATCTTGGGTCGGAGCCGGTTAATGTGTCATTGCGCGCCACGGTAGCTCCCTGGCAATGGGATGATCGCAGCCTGTATTTTCATTCGGTCTGGCATCACGAATCGGGTTTGCAGGTTCCGCCGCCGCGCGATTGGAATTATGTGACGATCACAGGCCGGGGCGTTTATGTGGGCGACACGTTGGCACTCTTCAATCCCGTTCCCGCCTGGTATGGCGAAGGTGACGAAAAAATTTGGGTGGATGGCGAATCCTTCCCGTCAGATTTTGGCACGGGTACGGAAGATTATTACGGTTATTCCTATGCCCCCAAACCGGTTCACCAGACGCCGTTCTGCGGCGAGACGCGAATTGATCAGCCGCAAACTCAGGGCCACAACACCTCCATCCGTTCGCGCAATCTGGATGGTATTCCGTTTCGTACGTCGCTTCAATTTGACATGGAATTGCTGCCTTGGAGATCCGGCGCACTCACCTATGCCGCCACCACGTATTGGTATGCCTTTCCTGGCGCGACGGACAATCGTCCACCGCAGCCCGAAGCCGCTATGGCACCGGTGCCCACGCTGGCGGACGCGATCGCAGCGAATGCGCCGAAGCATCGTCGGCATGCGATCGAATGCGAGCATCTTAAGCTATTGGCGAAGTCTGGCGATTTTCCCGTGCACGAACAGGATATGGAACCGTTTGGAGCCCAGCGTTGGAGTGGCGGCGGGCAATTATTGGTTGTCCCCAAAGCGGTTGGTGATTTTGTAGAGCTCAAGGTGAGCGCGCCGGATGATCAACCCCGGCAAATCCTGCTTTATGCCACGCAAGCGCCGGACTACGGCACGCTCCAATTTTCGATCAACGGCCAGATTGTGCCGGAGCAGTTTGATGGTTACGCTACGACCGTGCGTCCGGCCACGGTTTTGAATCTCGGAACTTTTACTCCGCATGACGGTGAGTTCGTATTGCGGGTGGAAGTGATAGGGACCAATCCGTTGACCAGCGGCGCGAAATATTTGTTCGGTCTAGATTGCCTGGTCCTAAAATAAACTATGAAAAAACAAATCTTCTTCTGGTCCATCACTTCCGCGCTGGCGGGATTTTTATTCGGTTTTGACACGGTGGTCATTTCCGGCGCCGAACAGAAAATTCAAGCGCTTTGGGGATTAAGCGCGGGCTTGCATGGTTTTGCCATGGCTTCAGCACTTTATGGTACCGTCTTGGGTTCGTTGTTCGGCGGCTGGCCGACTGATCATTTCGGGCGCAAAAAAACGTTGCTGTGCATCGGGGTGCTCTACGTCATTTCCGCCTTGGGTTGCGCGTTTGCGAATGATGTCACGATGTTCATCGCGGCCCGCGTGATCGGTGGTATCGGCATCGGCATCTCCACGGTGGCCGCGCCGCTTTATATTTCAGAAATTGCTCCGGCAGCCTATCGCGGACGCCTTGCGGGGATGTTCCAGTTCAACATCGTTTTTGGTATTCTCATCGCGTATGCCTCCAACGCGCTGCTCGCCGGCATCGGCGATAATGCGTGGCGCTGGATGCTCGGTGTCGCAGCCGTTCCTTCCATCATTTACACCTTGTTGTGTTTCGGCATCCCGGAAAGTCCGCGCTGGTTGATCGGACGCAAAGGTGATCGCGCCGCCGGCATAAAAGTCTTAAAACTCATCGAGCCAGAGGCTTCCCCGGCGCAAATTGAAGCGGATGCCAATGCGATTTCTGCCGCTTCCAGTACGACCGTCACTGCCACAAGATTTTGGACGATGAGTTTGCGCGTGCCAATCCTGCTGGCGTTTCTCGTTGCTTTCTTCAATCAGCTTTCGGGCATCAATGCGATTCTCTATTTTGCCCCGCGCATTTTTGAGATGACAGGTTTGGGGGCTAAAGCGGCGTTGCTCCAATCCATCGGCATCGGCGTCACGAATCTGATTTTTACTTTTGTCGGGTTGTGGCTGATTGATCGTCTGGGCCGCCGGACGTTGTTGTTCATTGGTTCTTTTGGTTACCTTGCCTCGCTCGGATTGACTGCCTGGGCATTTTTCACCCAGCATTACACCATTGTGCCGGCGTGTATCTTTGCGTTCATCGCGGCGCACGCGATCGGGCAGGGGGCGGTGATCTGGGTCTTCATCTCGGAAATTTTTCCGAACCGTCACCGGGCGGAAGGCCAAACCCTGGGCAGTTCAACCCATTGGGTCTTCGCCGCGCTGCTGACGACCGTTTTTCCGATCATGGTCAAAGTATCGGGCGCGGAAGCACAGCCGCAACGGGCCGGATACATCTTCCTTTTCTTCTGCGGCATGATGGCGCTGCAACTGATCTGGGTTAAATTTATGGTGCCGGAAACCAAGGGTGTGCCGTTGGAACAGATGCAGGAAAAACTCGGCATTCGTGGGCCGGGCACGGCCTAGTTGAATCAAAGTTTTGTATGAAATTGAAAGTCATCGGTATTGGCGAAGTGCTCTGGGATTTATTGCCCGCCGGCCGCCAATTGGGCGGCGCTCCCGCCAATTTTTCGGTCCACGCCAAAAGGCTCGGAGCGCAGGCCCAATTGATTAGCCGGTTGGGCCGGGATGATTTGGGCCACGCCATTCTCGAACGCCTGATCGAAATGGGGGTGGATGTGGCGGCGATTCAGTCCGATGACCAGGCGCCTACAGGTACGGCTTCAGTGGAACTGAATCAGGGGGGCGTGCCACATTTTGTCATCCAGGAAAATGTGGCCTGGGATCATTTATCAATGACGGAAAAGGCACGCACCGTGGTCCAGGCAGCGGATGCCATTTGTTTCGGCACGCTGGCCCAACGTCATGAAAGCTCGCGGGTCGCGATCCAGTCGCTGATCGCTGTCGCGCGGCCCGATGCGCTCAAGGTATTTGATGTGAATCTCCGGCAAAATTTCTTCTCCCGGGAACTCATCAAAACGTCGCTGAAACTGGCCAACATCCTGAAACTCAATGACGAGGAACTTCCGGTGCTTGCCAAATTTTTTGGCCTGACTGGCGAACCGGAGGAACAGATTGCCGAATTAGCGCAACAGTTTGATTTGAAACTGGTGGCGTTGACGTGCGGGGCGCGGGGCAGTTTGTTTTATTCCCGGGGAGATTATTCCCGGGTGCCAGGACTGCCAGCCAAAGTGGTGGACACCGTGGGGGCCGGGGATGCGTTTACGGCCACCCTGACGTTGGGGGTTTTGGCGGGTTGGGATCTGGATCGGATCAACCGGAGTGCCAGCGAAGTGGCGGCCTATGTTGTTTCGCAACCGGGTGCCACCCCGTGCCTGCCGGAGCAGTTACGGTTCTTTGAAGCTTTTTCATTGAATGCCGTAGCCTGATAGTGTCATGATTTTGACCTGACCCAAACCGTCCCTTATGGCTCAAGACTCGAAACATCACCTGATATATCAGGCGCTGGCTTCTGATATCGGCAACGGCAAGTATCGTGAGACTGGAAAACTCCCGAGCGAAGCTCAATTGGTTGCCCGTTTCAAAGTGTCGCGGCCGACGGTGATCCGGGCGTTACGAGACCTGCAAGCGGACGGATTGGTGACGCGTCGTGTCGGGGCCGGCACATTCTTGAACCGCTCTTCGCCCCAGCCGTTGCCGTCGCAACCGTTGCCGGTCCAATCATTGGAACTGGGTTTGCTGGTTCCGGGTGTGCGGCGGGCGGGTGAAATTTTTGAAGTCATTGCCGGTGAATTGGCCCGGCTGGCCCGCGCGGCGGGTTACATGTTTTGGTGGACCGGTGGTTCGAGCGAAGACCTGGATGCGGTCGCCACGCTGCGCAACGCGGAAAAGATCTGCGACCAGTTCATCCAGCGCAAAGTGGCGGGGGTCTTCTTTGCCTCGTTTGAACACATGGCCCAATGCGATTCGACCAACTTCCGGCTGGTCAATCGTTTGCGGGAAGCTGGTATCACGGTGACTTTGTTGGACCGGGACATGAGTTCCTTTCCGTTGCGCACGGATCTTGACCTGGTCGGCATTGATAATTTTCAAGGCGGTTATATTCTGGCCAAACATCTGATCAAGCTGGGCTGCCGGCGGATCGGATTTGTGGCCGTCCCCTTTTCCGCCCCGACGATTAAATTTCGACTGGCGGGAGCGCGCGAAGCCATTTTGGAAGCGGGCATGGAACTGCCGCACAATTTTTTTCAGGTCGGGAATCCCGAGGATCCGAAATTTGTGCGCATGGTGGCGGCTGGCCGGATGAAGGACGCCATCATTTGCGGTAATGATTATACCGCCGCCGTATTGATCCGTTCGTTGCACAAAATCGGAGTCAGTGTGCCCAAAGGCTTGCGGGTGGTTGGTTTCGACGACGTGCATTACGCCACGCTGGTCTCGCCGCCGCTGACAACGATGCATCAACCCTGTCGGGAAATTGCCACGCTGGCTTTCAAATCCATGTTAAGCCGCATCGCTGATCCCACGACGACCCCGCGGACGGTTATGCTGACGCCGAGCTTGGTGGTGCGTGAATCCTGTGGCGCTTATCTATCCCGTCCTAATAATCAGGAGCCGGTGAAGAAAAAACGCGCTTGATCTGTAGAATTTCAACGAAAACCGTGCCATTTCGATAGGAGCGACCACCGAGCGAAGCAATGCTTCGCGCTCCAGCTTTGCTTGCCATGCCCAGTGCAAGGGAGCGCGGAGCAATTGCTCCGCTCGAGCGGATTCACTCCCTCACTTCGGTCATGTCATAAGGCATTTTTTTTGAAATGTCTTGGCCGGTAGCGCCGTTTATTTCAACGTCTTTTTTAAAAACTTTAATCCATTGGGGGCAATCTCATCCCGGGTCGGCTCCATGCGGCGCCAAATGGCGGCACTGGCGGCGATACGTGGAACATCGAGCGAGACAGATTCAAGGGCAATGTCACCTTGATACTGGATGGCCTTCAACGCAGCGGCGATGGCTGGCCAATCGATATGATCGTTGCCCGGGGTGCCGCGGTCAGCCCCACACGCGTGGATGTGACCCAGATGTTTGCCTGCGCGCCGGATTGCCGCTGCTTGATGCTTCTCTTCGATGTTCGCGTGAAACGTGTCCAGATGCAGCTTGAGCGCCGGACTGCCGACATCGGCGATAAGCTTTAACCCCTGATCAATCGTGTTCAGAAAATCGGTTTCAAAACGGTTTAACGGTTCCACACAAACCAGCTTTCCGTGACGTTGGGCATAAGCGGTAACGACTTTTAGATTCTTCACCACCGCCTGCCAATGCTGTTTTTTTTCCGCTGAGGTGTAGGCTTCGGCCCGCCCGACATAGGAATATACCGGTCCACTCAAGACCTTCGCTTCCAGTTGCACCATCACATCGATGAGTGAGCAGAGATATTTGACTCCCTGACGCTGGCTGGTTGCCGAACCACGCAAATCCCGTTCGGGGTTGATCGCAGCGGCGATGGAACCGCACACCAGTCCATGCCGGTCCAGTGCGCGCTTAACGAAATCCGGGCGGATGTGTGCCGGGTCAGCCAGCAATATCTCCACGGCTTTAAATCCCCAGTGCCGAAACCGGCGGAACCAGCGCGTATCGGCATCGGTGAAAGGAAAAGTGAATAAAACCGTGTTGATGCTGAATCTCATAAGTAAGTCGTTCTGTCATGACGGTAAAGTTGACAGAATAACTGTCAAGCAATACGGCATCGAAAACCAGTGGCTGCCGGGAAAGTTGTTATATCCGCTTACCTGATAAGTTGAGTCTGCAACCATAGCGCCACTTCGCGATTCCAGCCGGGGCGAAACTGGTTCCAATCCGCGATGCGATGCTGGCCATTGGTGATGGTGATGAGATCGCACGGAATGTTAGCTGCCTTCAATCTTGCAAGGAAATCCTGGGTCTGGCCGTAAAGCACCGTCTGGTCGGTGTTGCCTTGTACGATTAAAAACGGTGGTAAGCCGGGTTGAATATGTTCTGAAGGTGAAATATCACGCATGATCTGCAAGGTGGTTTCATCGAGCGCATCACGGCCCAACAAGTATTTCATCGAAACCCATTTATCCAGGCTACCCCGGCGTTGGGCATCAACCGCAATTTCCGTGGGCGGCGCAAAGCCGACAATGGCCTGTACCCGCGTATCGGCATTGGTGCGGATGCCCGCCAGCGTGACCAGTTGGCCGCCTGCCGAATAACCAATCAGCGCCATGTGATCAGGATCACCTTGATATTCTGACGCATGTTGTTTTGCCCAACGGATCGCCGTCAACACATCGTCATAACTGGCGGGCCAACGGTTGGTCGGCGCGAGCCGGTAATTGATCGTGAACCAGGTGAAATTCGTCACGGCTGGCGCGAGCACGGGCACGATGTCGGTTTCTTTGTCACCGCCGTTCCATCCGCCGCCGTGAACGATGATGAGTACTGGATGTTGTCCGCCACCCATCGGCACATGTGCATCGAGCAATAATTTGGTGCCGCCCGCCTCGCTATATTCGACGTCAAATCGATTGGCACCGGACACAAAATTCATCATGGGCAGCCAATTATCTGTGCCGCCCAATACCGTTTCCATCGTGATTTTGGATGCGGCACTTTTGGTCAACATTTTCACCCAATTAGGCCGGGCAGACGGATTTGCGCCCGGGCCGGTATTTTGATATTCCGCGTAGCGTGCGGTCTGATGCGCTTCTGGTTTATTCCAATCAAACCAGCCGTTTGCCCGGATGACTTCGGACAAGTCGCAATTCATGAAAATCGTACTGGCATAGATGCGCCAGGGCCGTCCGAGATAGGCTTGTACACCTGGCTGATTGCCCGTGACGGTGGAATGCGAGAATACAAATCCGTAAGGCTGGCTTTCCGGCGTGGAGGCGGCAGTCACGTAACCAGTGCCCAGGCAATTGATGTGGCAACGCTCAAACCATGCAGTTGCCGCGCCGAAGATGAAATCTACATGGCCGGCAATATAACACTCTTCAAAATATTGCCGACCACGATTCAGTAAAATTGTGTCCTGCCAGCCGAGAAAGTGACAGTTGCGAAAACTCGCACGATCGCCATCCACGCGAATGGCCAGCGCTTGCCCAACCGGACCGGCAGCGTTCGCGAAGGTGAGGTTTTCTGCATCGAAATCATCCGCATCAATCGTGGTTGAGGGGGTTTTAAAGGTGCCAATGGGTTTGCCATCGGCATTGGTGATGCTCGCATACAGGTTGAAGGTGAGAATGGTATTGGTGGGATTCTCCCCGATGAGCCGGAAAAAACTTTTTTCACGCTGGATGTAAATAAGTTCGTGGTAGATGCCCGGGGCGATATGGATGATGACCGGATTTTCGCGACTGCCGGAAGGCACCGCCATAATGGCCGCTTGCACTGATTTGAACGGTGTGCTGCCGTCGGTGGCGACATACAAATTAGTCTGGCCAGAAGCTGTCGCGGCCAGCCATCCCAGTAATGTGGTCAACGCAATGCAGTATGAGTTCCTGACCGTCAAACCGAGCAATGCATAAGCGGGGAGCAACAAGCAGGTTATCGTGCGTTCTCTCAGGTGGGGCATGGATTCGATTCTGCTGCACCAATGCCGTCTCGTCAGCTTTTTTTGTTAAAGAGGTGTCAGGCAAGTCGGTTGCTGTGTGCGGACCTTCCTTGTCCCAAAGGATAACCGGAAACTAGGGAGCCGCGTAGTGGCAGGCTAATCTCCTGCCGTGCCTTCAGCACGAACCTGGCGCTACGAAAGCTTTTTCACCAAATGGCCAAGCACGCCAACGGCGCGTTCAATTTGCGGAGTCCAAGGATAACCGCAGTTGATGCGGATATAATTCGAAAAATCACCCGTGGGTGAAAACAGCGGTCCGGGCGCAATGCTGACGCCGGCATCGCGGGCCTGTCGGAATAGTTTGAGCGCATCCACGTTGCCCGGCAATTCGCACCATAACAGATAGCCGCCTTTGGGCCGCGAAAGACACAACCCGGCGGGGAAACTCTCGACGAGGGCCTCTTTCATTTTAGCGACCTGCTGTCGATAGGCTTGTTGCACCGAACGCAGGTAACGATCGTAGCCGCCATTTTTCAAAAACTCGGCGACGGCCAGCGTTGGCAGCAATGCCCCGTTCAACGTGTTGGATTGCTTCAGCGCTTTCACCCGCGAAAACCATTTGCCGGCGGCGATGTAACCAACGCGAAAACCCGGCGCGAGCTTTTTGGAATAGGAACCGCATAAAATCACCGAGTCATCGGTGGTGAACGCCTTCAGATAACGCGGCCGCGCGCCTTCATGTTGCAGGTCGGCGTAGGTATCATCCTCAATGAGCGCCACATTGTGTTTGGCGCATAAGTGGATCAATTGTTGTTTGTGTTCATCAGGCATCACAAAGCCGATGGGATTATGAAAATTAGGAATGGTCACACATGCGGCGATGCGGGTTTTTGACAATGCTTTCTCCAAAGTGTTCAAGTCCATCCCATCCGAACAATGTACTGGAATCGGCAAGGCCTTGAGTTGCAATTCGCGCAGCATGGCGGCGATGCCAAAATAGGTCGGGGACTCGACCACAACGGTATCGCCCGGTTTGCACGTTGCCCGCAATGCCAGTGACAAGGCTTCGGTGGCGCCTACGGTGACGATGAAATCATCCGCCGTGAGCGCGCAGCCCCAATCCAGCGAACGCCGGGCCAATTCACGACGCAACACCTCGCTGCCGGGGCACATGTCGTAATCAATGCTGTTCGCACCGAGCCGTCGGCCGATGGTGGCCATGGTTCGCATCAGTTTGAGGCCAGGCAATAATTCTGCACTCGGCAACGCTGCTCCCAAGGGAATCAGTTTGGAATTAGTATGGTCCGCCAGCAACGCTTCCATCGGGTCAGAAGTTTCCAGAGTGATGATGCGTGGCTGGGCGGTAAAATGTTTCGGTTCCGGTGTCGAATCGGCATGACGTGCCCGAACATAAAAACCGGATTTGGGGCGGGCTTCGATCAAGCCGCGCGTTTCCAAAGTGACATAAGCCTGCAAGGCCGTCGGCACGCTGACGCGCTGTTGCGAACTGAACTTTCGCACCGAAGGCATCCGGTCGCCGACGCGCAACGAATGGTTCTGGATCAAGTCTTCGAGCCGGTTGGCCAGCCGTTGGTATAACGGCCCGCTCTCAGGGAGAATGGTTTGGCGCATAAATTGACAATACGCTCTTTATTTTGATTTGAACAGATACAGTCAGTCGCAAATTGGACCTGTACAGTTTCGTTTTATAAATCTGTTAAAGCAAGAAAAGTGATCGACTGCATCTGTTAAAAATCAATCCATGAGGCATGGTTGATTTATGAATATCAATCCGATGGCCCGTCCGATGGCCGCTGCTTGCGGTTTGAGCTCTCGCTCAACGACCGTCAGCGGTTTGCGAGTCAAAACCCGGACAATTTGTTTGAGGCGCGGTGAAGTGCTGCGGCTTGAAGAAAAATCCGGTGTGAAAAATATCGCCGCCAAAACTGGTCTGATCTGGCTGACCAGTACACCGGCGGATGCGGATGTCCTATTGCAAAGCGGCGAATCATTTAGGCTTAACCATAAATGGCCTTACTTGATTGAAGCGTTGGCACCGGTGGAACTCTCATTGTTTTCTCTCAGCGAGGAATGAGCCAAAAAGAAAACATCTACATTCTCGGTTGCGGCGCCATCGGGCTAACGTTGGCTGCCTGCCTTGCAAATACTGGTCGAAAGGTCCTTGCAGTCCGGACGAGTAAAAACGATGCGCCAGTTGGTGATATTATCGTCATTGTGCATACCGGAGAGGCTAAGCTAAAAACTTCCGTTGCGATGGTTTCGCTTTCGAATCTGACAACGCTTGATGGAGTTGTCGTGGTGACGGCGAAATCGTATGCCAATAAAATGATCGCGGCTGCTTTGGTTGAAAGGCGATTCAGCGGGCCGATTATTCTTTTGCAAAACGGGCTGGGCGTGGAGCATCCGTTCATTGAGTCCGGCTTTGCCGAAATGTACCGCTGCGTGCTTTACGCTACGGCGCAAACAATTTCTGAAAATGAAGTGACATTTCGCCCCATCGCTTCGTGTCCCATTGGCCTGGTGAAAGGGGATGCGGCTAATTTGGAAGAATATGTAAATTTGTTATCAACCCCGCATTTCTCTTTTCATGCCGAGGCCAATATTCAGCGGGATATGTGGAAAAAGGTGATTATCAATTCCGTCTTTAATTCCATTTGTCCATTACTGGATACCGACAACGGAGTGTTTGTTCGCGATGTGGCTGCAACCAAGCTCGCGGAAGAGATTGTTGCTGAATGTATCGTTCTGGCTGAAGCCAACGGCATCATCTTGGTCAAATCCGAATTGATGACGCAGATTTTGCAGATCAGCCAAGGTTCGCAAGGTGTTTCGATTTCAACCTTGCAGGACATTAAAAACGGTCGAGCTACCGAAATAAGTTCACTAAATTTAGAACTGGCGCGGATCGCCGCGACGATGAATTTATCGGCACAACTCAAGCGAACTGAATTATTGGGGCAGCTTGTTTTGATCAAGTCTGGCCAGCCATCCGAAAACTAGGGCAACATCAGGCGATAAAAGGTCGCGCCGCCTGAAATCGAATTCGTCATCCGGTTTGACCTGCCGACAACCGCTGGAGCTTTGGCCATTTTAGTCCAGGTTCCGCCGAGATTTGTGGACGAATACAAGCCATAGCCAGCCCAATTGGTTCCCCAGGTGAGCACCAGATTTTTCCCAGAAGTGAAGGAGGCGAGTGTCGGCGCATCGAGAATGTGGATGAGATGCCGCACCGCTTTTGATGACGATCCTTGATACCAGGTATTGGCGGAAACATCCAAGGCGGAAGCGGAATGCGATGCCAGCAAGCCGTTGCCCAAATAAAAGGTAACGTGATCCAGATTGGCAACGTTGGTGTCACCTTCCCAGTTCCACCCGACGAGATCGCCTGGCGCCATGTCATTCAAGGAAAACACTTCGATCGCATAACCGGGAGCGATCAACGTCGTGTTGACGAGGTGCGCAGCACCCGGTTCGCCATAAGCTGGCGGCACCCGGCTGGCGATCTTCAGCCCCCCACCGCGCATATGCGGTTCGCTGCCGATGCAACTGGAAACGAAATGCGCACAATCATCACCCAATCCACTGGTGGGTGCGACCGAGAGCGGGGTGAACGTTCCAAAACTCGATCCGTTCGTCCAAAAATAACCGTCGCTATTCACGTAACCGGAATAATTATTCGCGTAGGAAACCGCCCGAGCGCGGTCATACTGATTCGTCGAACCCGCTTGGATCACTACGATCTGCAATGTGTTGGTCACCCCGAAAAAGACGCTGCTGGAATTGTTCAGCCGAAAGACATCGCTCACCGGCCCCGGCGCTTCCGGCGTGATAAAGTTCATGGTAAATGTCGCCTGACCGCCCGGCGGAATGGATGCGCCGCTGCCGATGATTGTTGATAAGGTGCGCGAAGCGAAGGGCTTGGCGGTGGGCGGGACAGCTCCCAGACTATCCTCACCGACGATGTTCATGGTGTAACCGTTGTAAGTGGGTGCCCAAGTCGTCGTGCCGGTGTTCTTCATCGTCCACGTTTGGGTGAACACCGTTCGCGGCATCAGCATTGTGCCGTTCGTGATCGAAACGGAAACCAATTGCGAATTATCCACTGCCAATAGGCAATCATTTCCGGCCAACCAAGCCAGACAAAAAAGGAGGACGCAACTGCGGCCTCGCAGCCAGTTTTTCGAACATTTCATGTTACATACCCATCATGATTGTGAACCATTCACGACGGGCTTTTCCTTGCCTTCGACCTTACCGCAATCGCATCTGAAATAAAGAAAAATGTGCGATTTAAACCACCAAGGCACGAAGACACCATGTTGGGAAAATTGGGGCAGGATTCACAGGATCAAACCAAAATCCTGCATAATCCTATTAATCATGTCTCATGATTAAATTGGATCTGCAAACGGTTCAAGGAACTGTTAATGCGCAGTTTCTGCCGGGTGAACTGTCAGATGGCCAATGGCCTCCTTTAGCTTTTGTTGGCCGGTGGCATCTGCCGGGAGCGCTGCGGACTGAAAGGCGGGCAGCAAATTATCCCAGATGGCATCCAACTCCGCCTGCATGTTGGCGTGGTCGGCGGTGATCGCAACCACTACGTCTTGATCGGGCATCACCACAATAAACTGGCCACCGGCGCCGTCAGCTCGATAGGCATGATGTCGGCAACACCAAAATTGGAAGCCGTAGCCTTGTTTCCATTCCGCACCCATATTGGCGTGATTTTCCTTTTCGTTAGATACTTGTTTGGAAGTGGCTTGTTTGATCCATTTTGCGGGAACCAACTGCTGGCCATTCCATTTGCCTTTTTGCAAATAAAGCTGGCCGAACTTGGCGATGTCTTCGGTGCGGAGATAAAGCCCGTATCCGCCCAGTGAATTTCCCTCCGGACTGCTATCCCAACGCGGGTTTTCGATGCCCAATGGTGCGAAAAGTCGCGGTTTGAGATAATCCAGGGTGGTTTCTCCCGTTACCTTGGTGACGATGGCCGATAACGTGTAGGCGCCCATTGTATTATAAAGAAAGTGCGTTCCGGGTTTATAGACGACAGGGTGGGCGAGAAATTCTTTCACTGTCGGCGCGCCGTGGGCTGACTTGGGTTCAGTTTCGTGGCCGCAGGTCATGGTCAACAAATCACGCACCGTCATGGCTTTGAGGTTGTCCGAAGGATTAGCCGGCGCGTCATTGGGGAAAAATTTAAGCACCCGGTCGTTAAGATTTAATTTGCCTTCGGAGATGGCCAGGCCGACGGCGGTTGAATTAAAACTCTTGCTCACGGAATTTAAAATATGGGGTTGATCCGCCAGTTCCGGTTGCCACCAACCTTCGGAGATGACCTGCCCATGCCGCAAGATCATGAAACTGTGCATCGTGTTGACGTTTTTATCGGCAGCCTGCACAAAGTTGAGAATCGCCTGGGAAGAAATTCCTTGAGCTTCCGGCGTGCTGCGAGGCAGGGGATTGGCGGCCTGCAAAGCCGGGACGGCAGCAAAGAATAAAATGGTGAAAAGCGCGGTCAAGAGTGATTTACTTTTCGTGGTTATTTCAACAGAGAATTGTGATTTTGCTGAGTTCGTTTTTAGACGGCCACCGCGGCGGTTTTTCCAGTCGCATCCATAGTAAAAGGCTTGATTTGATATGGCAAGCCACTGCCGGAACTTCGGTAGTATATCCAAGTAAACCTGCGGAATCACTGGGTATAGCTATATTCAAGTAGTGGGCGATGACATCACTGAAAAATATCTGCTCTTGTCCAATTCTCATGACGGCAAATCCAGCGTCTCAATCAAATTCACACCAGTCAGGGTTGTTTGTCAGAATACACTGACGCTCGCACTCAATGACGGATCGGCTTGGCGAGTCTCCCATCATTCCGACATCCATCAGAAGCTAAAGCAAGCGAATCAGATGTTGGGACTGATCCATGAACGGTTTGATGATATGGAGCAGACGTTTCAGGCCATGTCTCGCGTAAAACTCAATTCTGATCGCTTGGCTCAATATCCCACCAGCCAGCCCGATTTAGTTCGATATGCTGAACTAGGGCTGCAGCTCCTTTTGGCAAAAGAGATAAATGTGAACTCATGTTATCTGTAAGCCTGGTAAAAGGCTTCGGCAACAAATTTGGTGAACTCCTCGGTCTTGTTATCGCTGCGGGCGATTACCTGGAATGGTTCGAGCTTCGCGATTTCGGACTGCAAATCCTTTGCGGTTTTGTTACTGCACCCGATGATGGATTGGATAGATGCCGGCACCACACCTTCGCACTGGAAAATAAATGCGAACTCCAGAAGCTCCTGAAAGTTGAAGAATGACTGCTGGTAGTCATTAGGCGACTGCGACGCAAAAAAGACAACGATACCCTTAGAGCGGCCTTCACGGATGATGCGTTGGAGGAAAATATTTTTTTGCGGCAGGTAATTGTGGGCTTCGTCAATCACCAGGACGCAACGAATGGTGCGCCGCCCATTTTCCACCGGGCTGTCCGGCAGCGCCGCCATTTCCTTGTAGAGCCGTTCAATCACGAGATACGCCACCAGTTCCTTGAGGACAGGCATCTTGTGCAAGTCGATGACCATGGTGCGGTTGGTAAGGCGCTCCAATGGATCGCGCTCGCTGCCATGTTTCCAAAACAGGTTGAACGTCGCGAGGTCCCGCAGCACTTCGACGAGGGAATCGTCGTTCTTGCCGTCATCGGCGTAGTCAGCCTGGACGATGTCGAAAACATCCTGAAAATCTGGATAGGGGCGGGGCGAACCGGCGCGCTTGGCGTAGGCCGCGCGAATCGCTTCGGCCAAAGCGCCTTTCTGGACCACGCCCAGCTTGGAACTGATGGAGGCAAAGCTCTCGGCCTTTTCGCGGGCGGAAACGGTAATGGTCGTGTCGTCATAGGCCGGCAGCACGAACGGATTGATCGGCAGATTCTGACTGCCGTTGAGCAACGAAAAGGTCTGGGCCTTGCTGACTTCAACAAAATTTTCATTGGTCCCCACGTCCCCTTTGTAGTCAAACAGGATAAAATTGGTCTGGTGGCCAGATTGGAGACGTATGTCGGCGAGCAGTTTTAGCAGGAACTGGGTTTTACCGACACCGGGCTTGCCCATGATCGCCAAATGTGAATTGGCATGACGCACCGAGTTGTTGAATTCAATGACGATGCTGCCCTTTGTCAGAATCTCGCGACCGATAAAAATATCCAGCCCTTTACCGCGCGCCTCACGGCGGCCTTCAAATTCCACGGTTTCAACCAGTCGGACGAGAAGTTTGGCGGAATCCTGGCCACATTCCTTAAACAGCTTTTGCAAATGGACGCACCCATTATCTATATGGTCTTTGATGAATGACCGATTGGAATAAAAATCGTCTTCGCTGATGTCGGATCGCTGGTGAACCTGGGCGACCAGTGTGCGCATGAAGAGTTCGTCGGACCCAATAAAGGTCGGGCGTTTGATTTCCACGCCGGTAAAATCAGAACTCCGGGCAACGTTCGCGCCTTCCGTGGCGAGCGAAAGCGAAAATGCCATGCGTGCCAAGATGAATTTTTCCAACTTGGTCTCGGCCCGCAGGGCACTCAAGACATCATCGGCCGGTTGTGAGGTAAAAAGTCGATCGGCCATATCATTTCTCCCAAAAATATCCTTCTTTCAAGGTGGTTAATTCCTGTCGTTGATCAAAGAGCAAATGGGCCGCGCCGCTTAAATGCGGCTCCAGTTGCTTGAAATAGTTTTTATCAATTTCCATGTCGGTGGAGAGAATTACCACCTGATCCGCCGCATTGGGGAAATAGTTATTAATAATGTTGTCCCGGTGCGTGCTGTCGAGGCGTGATAGCGGCGTATCAATGATGATGGGCAGCTTTAGCTGGCTGGTTTGGGCAAGTCCCCAAAGCAGCGAGACGGCGAAAACCTCTTTTTCACCGGCGGAGAGGCTTGATTTGCGCATCTCATGGCCGCTACGGTCGCGGATCGTGATTTCGTATGTTTTGTCATCAATGACCAGGTCTTGAATCAAGCCGCTTTTGCTGGAGAGCAAACGATACATCTCAAAGGTTTTATCCTGAAGCAAGGCGACCTTGCTCAAGCGGAGGCGCACCGTGAACTGGGTCAGGAGACTGGCAATGGCGTCGCATTCATCGAGGAGCAAGGTTTTTTCCTTGGAGACATTGTGCTTTTCAAAAAGTTTGTTCACCTCCAGCTCAATCTCGGCAATGCGGCGTTCCAAGGTGAGAACTTCCTCCTCCAAGCCGCGCAACTGCTCCGTCTTCCGGCCAATCTGCGTGGAATAGCCCTCCATCTCGGTTTGCAACTGCTGGAACAATTCCTTTTCGACCTCGGTGCTGACGCCGAAATGTTGTGTGCCGACGAGCCGCTTGAGTTCCACGTCCAATTCACGCTTTTCCTCGAGCATATTCATCAGCAGAAATACCTCGCTGGATTCGATTTCATCCATGCGCCCCAACACTCGCGCCGCGTCACGCTCAGACAAATTGAGAATCTTAGCCTTGGCACCGCCGTGGGTGCCCTCGCGTAGAAGTTTGAAAATGCGCTGCTCCAATTCCGCCATTTTTTCCGGCGACAATTTTTCCCGGTAGATCGGCTCTGGTTCCTCGACGACTCGCACGAGCTGCTTGGCCAACTCACCGGCGTGCTCATGGATGGCTCCCTGCAAGGTGTCTTCGCGCTCTGAATCAATCTGTTTTTTCAGCGGATCAAAAATTTTGCCGGCCAACGCGAAGGGCAAAAACTTCTCGGCCAGCATTTTGATTTCATTTTCCAACTGGCCGAGTCGGTTGGAAACTTGGAGTCGCCGCTTTTCATTCTGCCGGGTGGCTTCCTGAGTTTCAGGTTCGGCATGGAACGCGGTCTGAAACCGTTTCTTGGCCGCTTCGTTACCGGTTTTTAGTTCTTCCAACTCGGTCGTTTTTTCCTTCTGCTCGGCCTTCTTCTTGGTCAACTTGCTTTGCTCCCGTTTCAATTCAGTTTTCTTGAAGTCGAGGTCTTCATCGGAAATCTCGACAAAATTCTGCCGCTCTTGCTGCTTGAGATAAATGATGTCGCTGGACAGGCGCGTGATGGACTGGATTCCTAGAGCGGCCTCCAACGAGGATTTTAACCGCACTTCCGAATGGTCATCCGCCGCGATTTCCTGGATTTTTTCGCCGTCAAAAAAGAAAAACTGCGTGATGCTGCGCGGGACCGTGGCATTGATGAAATCCTGCCAGATTTCCTTGTTTTGGACGGAAACCCGCTTGCCGTCCTTCACGACGACCAGTTTTTCCTCCAAATCCTGCGGTCTCGGTTTCTCCACCGCCCCGGCGCTCCAACTGCGTTTGACGATAATTTCCTCGTGGTCGTCGGTTTCAAAAGTCAATTCAAACGAAACGCTAGCGTTGCCCTTGGCGAGTTCCTTGCGGTTAATGTATCGGAAGATGGCCTCGGGCTTGGCACCATAGAGGCAAATGCTGATGGCCTCGGTCAACGAGGTTTTGCCCGCGCCATTCATACCGCCGATCAGGAAAATGCTTTTGCCGGAACTGCCGACCGGGAAGCGGATTTCCACGGGCAACTGGAACGACTTGTAATTATCAATTATGAGCTTGGTAAATTTCATGGTCTGATTGCCTGGCTTTCAAATTGTGTTTCTCATCAATTCCGGTTGCTGGACGGCCAAGAAAATAAATCCATGGATTTTTCGTCCTCCGCTTTTTTCTTGCGCCGCTTGGCCGGCGGCGGAATGGGCGCGGCGGACGGTTTTGGTTCGACCACCGCCGGAAGTTGGCTGGCCAAACGGGTCAGCGAATCCCGCAATTGATAGGCGAGCTTGCTACGGAGACGTTCGACTTCCTCTACCTTACAAATATCCGAACTCAAATTGATTTTGATTTTGCGGAGGTCATCGGGAATGAGGATGCCCTGTTTCTCCAGCTTGCGAATGGTTTCGCCGATGGCGACCAACTGGCCGTTGATCTGGACTGGGTTTTTCTCACGGGAAAACTTTTCGACATGGCAGATGATTTCATCCAGTTCAGCCAGCAAGGTCTCGATCCGCTTTTCCAGCGACTCGAGATGCAGATGCGTTTGGTGGCCGCTTTCCGCCATAATCAATGATGGTCTCCGTTCAGCTCCCACACGCCGCGAGGTGAGTTACTCTTCAAGATGCCCTCTTGCACGAGATTGTAACGCTCCCAGCAGGTGTTATTTTCCCAAACCACCTCGCCGGACGCGCGTGTTTCCAGGTCGCCGGGCAAAAAACGGTTTTCCAAATGCTCCTCCATCCGCTTCAATGCTTCGTGAATGCTGGCCCGACCGTCGTGCGCTTTCAAAGCTTTGACCAGAAACTCGCGCAATACCTGTTTGTCGGTCCGGGGGACATTCGAGCGGGGGCGACGGTGCCGGGGTTTGGCGTCATGGTCCTTGGCCGGCAATGTTTTTTGAATTTCCGCCGACAAAGATTCCAGCTCGCCGCGCAAGGATTCCAACGCCTCGCCGACTTCCTCCTCCAAGCTCAACTCGGTCACCAAGGTGGTTTTCAAATTCCGAAGTTCCGTCGGGACCGAAATTCTTGACGACTCCAGCCGCTCGATGCTGCGAGCTACCTCGCGAAGCTGTTTGATTTTCTCGGTTGATTCCTCGCTGGGGACCAGGCCTAACAATTGGCCGGCAATCTCCCGCAATTCCCTGGTCAACACCTCGGCCCGTTCGGCGAGATGACGAGGATTGTGGGTAGCGGCCATAGATTATTTGGCGCGTGTGGCGGCAAACCGGGCAGTCAGTTCCCAATAGCCGCCATTGGTTTCATCCTTCACTGTGCCTTCTCGGACCATTACTCGGCGTTGCAGACAGGCATTGCGACGCCAAATCGGATTGTTGTTGTAATCGTCCAGATCAAGGTCGTCGGAGGTTAATTTGCCTTTCAGCATCTCACCTACTTCGTTGAGAACTGTGGTGGTTTTGGCGCGGCCATTATGGCTTTTAAGTGATTTAATGATACATTTGCGAAGCACGCTGTGAGCAGTGGTAGCTCCCGAATTGTGGCGTGCCTTGCGGTCGCCGGTTACAGAAATCCCGCCCATATGAATCTTTGCCATTATTCTTGCCGTCTCCTGCTCAACCATGTCGAAAATATTTCGTGCCTCTTCAAACTGATGGGTTTGCAAAAGTAGGTCTGTTTTTAGATTTCGCAATTCATCTGGCACAGGGAGTTTCCTGTTTTCAAAACTTTTGATGGTCTTGGAAATCTCGTGTAACTGATCAACCTTTAGTGGTGCGTCCTTTGGAGGCCGATAGCGAGCCAGCGCGTCGGCCAAGTCGTCAAACTGGGAAATCAGCGTTTCGGCTTCGACCCGGAGCTTTTGCAAATCAACCGAATTATCAGAATCGTCTTCAGCCATGATGTGGTTCAGGTTTTAGACCACCGGCGACAATTTCCTTCAAGGCCTCGTAGATGCCGTGGCGGCGATCCTTGAATTCGTATTCTTTAACGGTGTCGAGCAACTTCAACACCTTGTCGTAATTGACCTTGTGCTCGTCACAAAGTTGCTGCAACAGCCGTTTGTCTTCGACGGAAAGCTTCATGATTATCTCCCGGAATGCGTTACGTGATAGATTAGCGGCTCCAGCTCCAAACCCAAGTCTTTTAGATTAGGCTGCTTCATCGTGAAAACCCGTGGCGATTTGCTCAGGGCGGAGAACACGATGTAGAGGTGATAATTTGCCAACTCGGCCGATTTCTCCAACTCGTTTGCGGAGAGGTAAAATCCGTTTTGCAGATTTGGCCCAGTGGTGGCCTTAACCTCAATCGGGCGCTCCGTGCCGTCATCTTCAAACGAAAGAATGTCGTAACCCAAACCGTCCTCGCTATCGGCTACATGGTCAACCTTTTCTGCCAATTCCGATTTGCCGCCTTGAATGAGGCGCTGTTTCTCCAGGGCCAGCACGATCAACTCGCCACGGTCGCCGGTGCGCTTTGTTTTTTTTTGCCGGGCCTCGTAATCAATTTTGCCGCGACCGGTTGGCTGGTTCCCAGCGGCGGGAGGTAAAGCTGGCATGTCTCTTATGAACGCCGCACCATCAATGGCCGTTCTGAGCATCGGGATGCCGGGAGCCGCACTGCCGGACTTCTTAGGATCAACCGGGTGACCAAACACTTCGTAAAGCAGGCGCATGTAAAGCGCGGGTGGCTGAGCTTTCAACTTTGGCCAGGTGGCGCGATACTCCATGAGCGCTTGCTGCATGTCCGCTTCACATTCGAACGCGCCGTCCAAATCTAACGCTGCTATGAAATGCTCCAGATGCTGCCAAGCATATATGGGGGCGAACTTTTCAGGGAAATAAACGAAAAGAATTTTCCCCTTGAACATGGGAGACAGGGCGTTACCGGCAATTGCAGCAAAGTCGTTGGTTGCTGCGGCACGAATTAAATCAACAATCGCCTGCTTAATTGAAGCAAAGGCGGCTGATAGATTGTTTCCCCATTTCTTTGTGAAACGGTATTCTTTGGGCGTATTTTCGCCAAATTCGCCGAAATACACACCAAACTTAGGCGAAAACGCACCGACGATTTTCCCGAAAGTGTCCATCTCCCGTTCGAGGCGATAGCAGAAAGAGCGATTGGCTTTACCTTTGCCGATGACGTATTCATCTAGCTCGAGGCTGAGAATTTTATGGGACGGAAAATCGGCAACGAAGTCCTGACGGGTTTGCTCGGCTTGTTTCCATTCTTCCAGATCGCGCTGCGCGAACATGGGGACGAGCCGGGCAATTTCGTCCGCCATCGCCAGCCGATTCATTTGGCGACTGCCTCCTCTATCAGTTGTTCGACGCGGGTTTTGGCTTCTGCGAGGAGCTGCTTTGATTTGGCCTCGGCAGCGGCACCACGGTCGTAAAGCTTGCGAATTTCTTTCTGCACTGAATCGGGGGCTTCCCAAATTTGAAACTTCCGAATGTCGAAGGGATACAACTCGATTTGGCCGGACGAACCACGCTGGTGCATTTCCACCTGCATCTGACCGGCGCGACTGTTCAGGTAAAAGGACGCATACACCGGGTCCAAGGTGGAGGAACGCAGAATGGTGACGTGATTGTCTGGCAGCGCATTCTCGTTGGCTAGATAGGGCGCAACCCGCCCAAGCGTCCCACGGCCAGTGCCATTCATTAGGATGTCACCGTAGCGGATTTGTAGGTCTGCCAGTGGACCGGGCATGGCCTGGCGGTTGCCGTCGAGAATCACCTTATTGGGTTGGACGTGTTTGGAATTGACCACCGGCAAACCCGAATCACTGTAAAACGGTTGTTTGCCGCGATTACAAAATGTTAAATGACGGGTCAATGGCGCGAGTGTGATTTTCTTTGGCAGCTTTTGAACGAAGCTCTTGAACTCTGGCAAAAAATGCTCTGAATCCAACCTTCTTGATTTCTCTACTTCACTGAATTGCGCCGTGTAACCAACGGGCCAGTCAAACGTCAGTTTGTCTAGACCAAGTTCGGACACAAGAAACTTGTGAGCCTCTGCAAAGTCCGAAACTGACTGCCTATCAAGTGAGTATGCTTTCCGCACATTATCGGCTAACGCTTTCTCAAGTTTATTATCGAAGCGAGGGACTGGTATGCGGTAGACAAAGCGTGGCGCAATTTCAGGTTGTGAGCTACCATACATACCCTGATCCAATAGCAATCTGCCCTGCTTTGTGTTTAGGAACAACGCAAGGTAAGCCGGGTCAATTTCTTCATTTACACGAATAATCAGCGTATGTGACGTGGCAATTACCTTCGGCATCTCGCCGTTATACAAGGAACACTGGCCAAAGTTCGCACCCGTCCTTGTGACGAGAATATCGCCAGCTGTAAGGTGGTTCAGATAAATCTTATCGCCAACATCCTCGTCCAAAAAAACTTCATTAGATTCAAATTCCAGCCTGAGGGGACGCACGTTTTGTGCCCTGATCACCAGCCAACCACTCTTTGAATACCTGCGTGGAAACTCCTGTGGATGAATAATGGCTCTCGTATATGCCTTCAGGGGCTGAGCCCAAGACAATAAGGCATTTAATTTGAGATATTCTGGTCGATAGTGCTCTGCATCAATCCGACTAGCATCCTCGACAGATCGAAGTGATGTTATGCTCCATGCAGCCATTACTCTTCCCTCCAAAAATCAAGTTTTTGCTTTTGAGCGAATTGAATAAATGCCTCGGCAATGAAAATTTTGTCAGCAGGAATTTTTGCTGCCTCAATTAAATTTTCAGGCGTGAGATCGTAATTAACCAAATCTTGATTCACTACTAGCTGGCCTTCCTGCGGATGGCCCGGAGGGAACTCAATGAGGCTGCCGTTTTCATCCAATTTATATTCGTAGTCGCCGGAGTTGTCTTTGCCACCGTTTTCGTTCACTGCCATGAAGATTGGGTAGTCCGCCTTCTTCGCTACCTCGGCAGCTATCCAGCGTTCTTTGAGCGTGCCGACCAATTCGGCATCGGCCAGAATCAATTCCAGTTTGCCGCGATTGCTCAAGAGCTTGAGGGCTCGGTCGGCTTCTGGCAGTTCGTTTTCCAGCCGTTTGATTTCCGCCTTCAACAGCTTGGCCTTTTCTTTCTGACCCTCTTTTAACTTCTCCAGCGCGAGTTTCTGGCCGGCTTTGAGTGCTTTCAGTTTTTCGCGCAGTGACTTTTTGTCGTCACCGGCCTGCTCCGTGGTGGCGGCAATTTCTTTTTCGTGCTTTTCCACCAACGCCTGCGCCGCAACCTCCAGCCCGCCCAAACCTTGCTTGGCTTGGAGCAAGTCCGCCCGCAATTTATCCACTTGCTCCTCGGCCTCGGCCACCTGATCCGCCAACGAAGCCGGCTTTTTGCCGTCGCCCTCGTCCTTGGATTCGTCTTCGGCCTCCGCCTCCGGCTCGGCAAAATTCTCGACGATGAGCTCGGCGACGGCTTCCGGGATTTCATCCTCCGGCACATCGGCCTTGGCCTTATTTTTCTCCAGCAGCTTTTTGATCTGCGCCTCGTAGTCCGGGCACTCGGCGGCAACCTTTTCCTGCACGGCCAAGATTTCCTGAAGCTGTTCCTCGGTGTATTTCTGGACGAACAGCACGGAAGTCTTGGTGCCGGTGTGTGGCTTGAACGTGTTGGGATGCAGGCCGACGACGGCAAGGAGCCGGGCTTTTTTCAAAATCCATTCCCGGATGAACGCGAGGGAGGAATTGTTGAACTTGCCCTGCGGGAGCACAATGGCCGCGCGCCCGCCCGGCTTGAGCATCTTCAAAATGCGTTCGATGAAGAGCACATCGCGCTCTTCCTTGGGCTGCTTGTCCTTGGCTCGCTTGAGGGCAGGCTTGGCCAGGTCGTAATGGACCAGCATGGTGCGGTCCTTCATCTCACCGGCAAACGGTGGATTGGCGAGGATGACGTCGAATTTTAATTTGTCAAAATATTCCCAGGCTTTGTCGTCGTCCTTGAGCGTTTCGTTCTCAGGAATTTTCTTGGCGGTGAGTTTGGCGGTGCGGAGGCCGGCCATGAGCGCCTGACCGGAGGCGTTTTCATACCAGGTTTTGGGGTCCAGGCTGCTGACATCCGGCCCGAAGATGTTCGTGTGGCCATCGCCGGCAATGAGCATCAGGGCGCGCGAGGTTTTGGCGGCGCGCTGCTCAAAATCAATGCCCCAAAGATATTTGGCGGCGTATTTGTGTTTGCGGAGTTCGCGGGCCGCCTCGTCGGTGGCCGGATAACACCAATCCATGGCGTGCAGCAAAAAACCGCCGGAACCGCAGGATGGGTCCAGCACATATTCCTTGCTGGTGGGATTCAGCATTCGCACGCACATCTCGATCACATGGCGCGGGGTGAAAAACTGGCCTTTCTTTTTCTTGGCCTCGGTGGGCAGCAGATACTCGAAAGCATCGTCCATGATACGGAGATTAGAGCCCATGAGCCGGACGCCTTCGATGGGACCGACGCACACCTGAAGGTGGCGTTTGCCAAGTTCAATGTCCTCACCCTCTTTGAAAATGCCGGGCCACTCTTCGCACGCATTGTGAAACAGCTTATTGATGCGGTCGAAGGTGATTTCCGGATCGAGCGCTTTGCGAAATTCGACGTGCTTGTCTTTCCGGTTCTCGTGCGCTTCCTTTTCGTCCCAGATTTTAGCGAAGATGAGCTTGAAGATTTCGTTGAACTCATCCACGCCGCTGTTGGCCAAGACCAGCTCTTCCAAGTCCTGAATGATTTTCTTAAAATTGAAATCGGTCTTGAGGTGGAGCAGCGACTTCTTGGTTTCGAGCACGTCCTTGGGTGACTGGCCGCGCTTGGGCAGATCGAACAAAGTGTCATCGAATTGAGCGGGATAGGGCCGGTAAAGAATGATGCTATCGCTGCCGTTGGACCAGATGGCCACCGGAGCGCCCTTGGCATTCATGTAGCTCTTGAGCTGCTCGATGCCATCCTTGCGCTTGGGCTTTTTACATTCGACGATAACCTTGGGCGTTTCTTTGGTGTTGTTGGTGTAAACGACGATGTCAGCGGCCTTCTCGGAGATGCCGACGCCGAATTGCACGCCAACTTCGAGGGCGATTTCATCCTCCTTGTAATCGTAATGCTTCAGGAGCTTGTAAACCCAAAGCTGGCGAACAATTTCCTCCGGCGCGGATTTGCCGTCCTCGGCGTAAACTTGAATTTCCTCGGTGCCGGAAGCGAAGGGGACAAAACTTTTCAGATAATACTTGGTCTTGCCTGCGTCACGCCCGGAAGTGGACGTTTTGGGGAAGATGGAAATGATTTCGTGGACCGGTTTGCCCAGCGTCTCAAACTCGGTGAGTTTGTAGACCGCCGCCGGATCCCGGAAGATCAGGTCCAGCACCTGTTGCGTGGTCAACACGATAGATTTTTTTTCGCCCATAATAAGTTGCTGCGTGATGATGCACCCATGCGCGGAAACAGCACAGAAAAAATTTACAAAACCGGCCCTGCGAAAAAATGCGCGAATGATACAACGGCACATGGACAAAGGCTGTTTGGTTGAATCAATATGAAAACTCTCTAATTTAATTCTGTCTAACAGACATTTTTGAACAAGTCCGCCAGCCTCCTCAATTGGTGGTAAAATTTTCTGAACCAAAATAATCCGGGTTCAATTCCCAGCTCTGTGAATTCTTCGAAGTCAGGAAGATTTGGGCGAAAAGTTAGAAAGACATCAAATTGCAAAATTGTTTCTCCTGCACTTTTCCTGCACAATTGCGTAAGCAATTGATAATCAATGGAGCGGGTGAAGGGAATCGAACCCTCGTCTCAGCCTTGGGAAGGCCACATTCTACCATTGAACCACACCCGCTTGCAGATGTTGTCGTTGTTTCTACCAGACTCTATCACCAATGGCAACGGCTTTGCGTTAGGCGCTTACGGAATGGCTTCCAACTGACCGATGGCTTTGCGCAATTGTTTTTCAATGGCAACCAGTCGGTCGGCAGCGGTGATCTTGGTGCTGTCGCTTTCGCAGACGTAAAAGCTGTCGATCGCCGCGCCGCGTTCAGTCACGATGCGCGCGGCAAAAATATCGCATTGCATCTCAACAAAGGTTTCAGAAATAGCATAGAGCAGGCCCAGCCGGTCTTCCGTTTCAATTTCAACCAGGGTGCGCGTTTCTGAGGCTTCGTTGTCGAAGCGGATTTGCGTCTCCATCCGTTCGCCGAGATAGGCTTGGTAGGCCGGACGGGCTCCGCGGTGGCGGGCGGTGAGGGCAGCGAGGTCCACGTCTTCACCGGTCAGAATCTTGTTCAGCAACGCATCAAATTTTTCGTGCTGATCGCGGGACGCCAATTTGCCCGTCCGTGCGTCGTTGACGAAAAATGTATCGAGTACGATCCCGTCGGTGCGCGTGAAGATCTGCGCGCTTAAAATATTCAGGCCGACAGCGCTGAAACTGCCGGCGATCTTGCTGAATAAACCGGCACGATCCCAGGTGCAAATCTTGACGAGGTTGTAGCCACGATCGGATTCATCCTGCCATTGGGTGACCGGCGCGAGCGTGCCTTCCTCCGCAAAGACCTGCTGTTTGATGAAGCGATGGGTGAGGCTGAGGTCATCGAGGATTTGCGGCGCCAGATGGATCTCAAAATAGCGGTCGGGCAACGATTCAAAATGCGAGGTGATCTCTTCGGGCGTGATGGATTTCGACGCAAGATCGCGAACTTCCTGTTGAAGCAGTTCGCGTTGTTCCTTGCCGGCGCGGATGAATTCCGAACCGCCGGTCAGGAGCGCCATCGCCCGTGAATGCAATTGCCATAGCAACGAATCCTTGAAGCCATTCCACAACTTGTCACTCGTTCCCTGTGAATCGGCAAAGGTCAATAACGCCAGCAGATTCAAGTTTTCCGGCGTGCCGACCTGCCGCGCAAAGACGCGGATGACCATCGGATCATCGAGGTCGCGCCGCTGCGAGATGCTGGCGAGCAACAGATGGTGTTCCACGAGGAAACGCAGGATGTTTTCCGATGCAGCGTCGAGATGCAGGCGGCGGGCAGCGCGGTCCGCCATCTGGGCGCTGGCTTCGGCATGTTTGCCCTGGTCATGCGGCGCGGCCTTGCCGACATCGTGCAATAACAATGCGAGATAGAGCAGCCCGGGACGTTCCAGACCCTGGAGCAGGGGCGCGTAATGTTCGTAAGGCGCTTCACCACCCTCCCAGATCTTGTCGAGCTGTTCGAGACAGACCAGCGTGTGTTCGTCGGCGGCGTATTGATGATAAAATTCGTGCTGCACCAGGCAGGTCAACTTGCCGAATTCCGGGATGTATTTGCCGAGGAAATTCACCTCATGCATCGTGCGCAAGGTGGAGGCCACCTCGCCGCGGTGTTCAAGGATGGTCAGGAACGTCTCACGTACGTGTTCGTCGTTCAGGAATGACCGGTCCACCAGTGACAAAGAATTGCGGATCAACTGGGCGAGGTCAGGGTGCAGTTGCAACTGCCGTTGTTGGGCGTGTAAAAAGACCCGCATCAACCGGCGCGATGAATCACGGAAAACCCGTTTGGAGGCGGCGCGGATCTCACCGTCGACGAATAGAAAGCCATCCACCGGCTCCGGCGGTTTCCGGCGGCGGCTGGGCAACAGACTGCGGAGCTTGGCCAGCCGGCTTTTCTGGGCGGGCGGCAACAACGCCATGCGCTGTTCCAGTGTGCGGGTGATGAGGAGAATGTTCCGTGTATGCGTGTAGAGATCACGCATGAATTTCTCGATGCGCCGGCTGGGCGAGCGGTCGCTGTAGCCGAGGTTGCTCGCGACGGCGGGCTGCACGTTTTTCCCCAGTACATCGAGTGGCCGGTTGACGTGATAATGCAGTTCCGTCCGCACGCGCAGAAGAAAATCGTAGGCGGTCTCAAGCTGTTTGCGTTCGGCGGCGGTGACGAATTCGTGCTCCTGCAAGTCAGCGAGCGAACGCGTGCGATATTTGAAAAACGCCATCCACAGCAAATTTTGAAAATCGCGCAGGCCGCCGCAGCCGTTCTTGAGGTTCGGCTCCTGCATGCAGGCAGAATTGCCATTTTTGGTGCGGCGCGAGCTCTGATCTTCCAGGCGCGCGGCGATATATTTTTCCTCGTAGCCGACCACGCATTTGGTGACGACGGCTTTCTCAAGTTTTTGAAATAGTTTTTCGTTGCCGGTGATCAAGCGGGCTTCGATCAAGGCCGTCTTGGATTGCATGTCCGAGTTGGCGACTGACACACAATCCTCGATGCTGCGCACGGAGTAACCAACCTTCAGACCGATATCCCACAGGGGATATAACACGCTGTCGATCAGCTTGGCCAGATGGGGCAGGGGTTTGCCGACGGCGACCTGGCCTTCGTGCAAAAACATGAAATCAATATCGCTAAACGGGTTTAACTCCGCGCGGCCATAACCGCCGATGGCCACCAGGGCGATAGGGGGAAACTCTTTTTGCGCCTGCGCCGAAAGACCGGCCTTGGTGGCTTCCCACAGTTGGCGCAGCAGCGCATCCAGGATCGCGGCCCGGGCCTGGCAGATCATGCGCCCGCCCGCACCGGCCCGATGCTCGATCTTCAAGCGATGGGTTTGGACCTTGAGGAAACTTTTATAAGCCGCGAGTTTTTCCGCATCTGTACTATTGGGCGGAAAACGCAAGCGCGCCTCGGCGGCGGCTTCAATCTTTCTGATCAAATCCTGCACGGGCGTAAATTGCGGGCAGCTTCGCTTAAAGTAAAGCGAGGATGGCGGGGTCAACGTATTTACGTTAAAACTTTTTCGCCCTGCCGGGGTTGAATAGACTCTTTTTCAGACATGGCCGACCAACCCGACTTAGATGCCGCCTTGATGCTGCGCGTGAAGCGCGGCGACCGCGCGGCGTTTACGGAATTGGTCGAGAAGTACAAACAGCCCGTGATGAACTTCGTCTATCGTTCTTTGCGGGATGAGACCGAAGCCGAAGATCTGGCGCAAAATGTTTTTTTGCAGGTCTATAAATCTCGCGCCCGCTACGAGCGCACTGCTAAATTTTCCACCTGGCTTTTCACCATTGCGCGCAACCTCTGCTTGAACGAAATCCGCCGGCGCTCGCGGCATCCCGCCGAATCGCTCGAGGAAACGCATTCCGAAAATGAAGACCTGCCGTCGCGGCAATACGAGGACAAAAAGGTTTTCCTGCCGACGGACAACGTGCTGCACAGTGAGCTCGCCAAAAAAATTGAAGAGGCGCTGGCGGATTTGCCGGAAAATCAACGCACGGCCATTCTGCTCTGCCGGCAGGACGAATTGAGCTACGAAGAGATTGCCGAGATTCTGGACTGTTCGCTTTCCGCCACGAAATCACTCATTCATCGCGGGCGTGAGGTGCTCAAGGAAAAGCTCAAGCCGTATTTGAAGACCGGTGATTGGGCGGATTGAGGCGAAGGGGTTTTCAGAGCCTATTTGAATGAAATAGCAACCGCGCGAAGATCCTCCTCATCGTCGTCATCATCCTCGCCGGTTGGTGAAAATTCGAGGATGAGGAGGATGTAAAAATGAATGGCTTAGACCGTTCTCACGGCGGAAAACCGATGGCCAGTTTGACGGCCGAATATTCGGGGTGAATTTTCCCTTCGCGGGTGCGGATGATCAAATCCGGTTCCGTCCATGTCTGGCCGCGAAACCAGTCCGGCAGATCTTCTGCGCGCATCAAGCCAAACAAGGCAATCAGTGCCGGTTCACCTTCACGAAAAACCACGGGCCGTTTGCGGACGATGACGAGTCCGGCATTTTTGGCGGCGGCCTCAACGCGCGCGAGTTGCGCCGGTTCATGAGGAAAGACACACGCGAAAAACCCGCCAGAAGCGAGATGTTTCACGGCCGTGGCGCAATAATCCGTGATTGTGCCGCGTAATTCAAAACGGCACGCAATTTTTTGCGGATGGTCGCCCAACACGCCCGCGTCCGGTGGAAAATATGGTGGACTACCCGTGATGAGGTCGAAGGTTTCATCTGCGCGCAAAACGGTTTCATCGCGCAAATCGCCGGTGCGGATTTCGTAACGCTCAGTGAGTCCGTTGTAGCGCGCGGATTTTTTGGCGAGCACTACACTTTCCTCCTGGGCTTCCACCGTCACAAATTTCGCACCGGGCAGGCGCCAGGCGCAGATCATGCCCACGGTACCGATGCCGCTGCCAAGATCGAGGGCAGTGCGCGCCGTCGGGCACCACGTTGTGCCGTACCACGCGGCCAAAATATCGTCGGTGGAAAAGCGATGACCAGCGCGCAGTTGAAACAAACGAAAATGGCCGCTGATCGCATCGAGAGTCTCGTGCGGTTCCACCACCAGACCAGAATTCAATCCGGGCGGAGCGATCCCCGGTTTGGCCCAGCCCTTGAAATGAGAGTCCGTGTTCACGTGGAAATCATACCGGCGGCCGGATGTCCAGGGGTTCGATGTGCACGAGCACATCGCGCACGGCGGGAATTTCGGCGCGCACCCGATCCTTCACTTGATGTGCGATTTCATGAGAGCGCAGCACGGTCATCTGCGGATCCACTTCCACGTGCATGTCGGCGAATAGTTGGTAACCCATCTTGCGGACGAAGCATTTTTCAACGTTTGCCACGCCGGGAACAGTGGCGGCGATGCCGGAAATTTTTTCGGCCAGCTCGCGTCCGGGCGCGCGATCCATCAATTCGTTGAACGCGGGACGCAACAATCGCCAGCCATTGAAGGCGATGACGCAGGCGGCGACCAGTGCTGCCCAGTTATCAGCGTTTTCATAACCCTTGCCGCCGAGCAACGCGATGCTGATGCCGATGAAGGCTGCGGCCGAAGTGATGGCATCACTACGATGATGCCACGCGTCGGTTTCCACGGCGGAACTTTCGACGTGTGCCGATTCGTGCAACACGAAGCGGAATAGGACTTCCTTCACCACGATGACGGCGATGAGCAAGACCAAGGTCCAGGCCGAAGGCGCGTTACGGGGTTCGCCGATGCCCTGAAGGGAATGAAATGCGATCCATCCCGCCGCGAGCAACAGCATGAGGGAGACTGCCGCCGCTGCCAGAGGTTCGGCCTTGCCGTGACCGTAGGGATGGTCTTCATCGGGCGGCGTTTCGGCCACTACCAGGGCGCGCCAAACAATGATGGAGCTGAAGATATCGGCGAGCGATTCAACCGCGTCGGCGATGAGCGCCTGAGAATGACCCAGGATGCCCGCGAGGAATTTCGCGGTGGCCAGCACGACGTTCACGGCCAGGCCGAGAAACGTCGCACGCAAACTGCGTTCAAGCCGGTTAGACACGCGGATTATTAATCACGAAATACCCGATTTGCGCAATTCGTGAATTATTTGGTGATTAAATTATGAATCATGGCTTCGGGTTTGCACACAAAACCATTTGGCGGTTCACAATTTAACAATTCAACGATTTAACAAACCTGCTCAAATCATATGGCAGAACATCGCGTCGCGGAGCTTGGGTTCAAACCAAGTGCTCTTTGGCGGCATGATGCCACCGGCGTCAGCGATACTCATCAAGTCTTCAATGCTCGTCGGGAACATCGAGAACGCGCAGGCATATTCGCCGCTGTCCACCAGCTTTTCCAATTCCGCCGTGCCGCGGATGCCGCCGACGAAATTGATGCGTTTGCTCGTGCGCGGATCGTCAATACCGAACACCGGCGCGAGGATTTGCTTCTGCAAGACCGTTACATCGAGCCGTTCGATCGGATCGTTCGTCCCGGTGAATTGGGCCTTGAACGTCAGCGTTCGCCATTGTTTCTGAAAATAGAAACCGAGCTCGTGCTTGCCCGTTGGCTTGGCATTGCCGCTGGATTTGATCTCGAAAACGGCTTCCAGCTTTTGGAGTAATTGTTCGGGCGAATGGCCGTTCAGATCTTTCAACACGCGGTTGTAAGGCAAAATCTGCATCTGATTATGCGGAAAGATCACGGCGAGAAACTGGCCGCTGTGACCGGCCCCGTGGCGGGTTTGGAACACACGGCCCGCGGCGGCGCTGCGATGATGGCCATCGGCGATATACAAAAAGGGGATCTGGGCAAATTGGGACTCAACGAACGCGATGTCTTCCGCGCTGGCAATGGTCCAGGACGTGTGGCGCACACCGTCTTTCGCGGTCAGGTCTACCGCCGGGGTTTCGGTGATTTTTTTGGCGACGAAGGCATCAAACTTTTCCACTGCGCGATATGTCAAAAATACCGGGCCGGTCTGCGAGCTCAAAGTCTCAATATGGCGGACGCGGTCATCTTCCTTGTCCACGCGTGTCAACTCATGCTTCTTGATGATGTTCTTCAGGTACTCCTCGCAGCTTGCCGCAGCGACGAGGCCGATCTGCGCGTGGCCGCCCATGATCTGGCGGTACAGGTAAAAATTCGGCTTTTCGTCCGGCTTGAGCGCGCCTTGCGTGATGAGTTTCTGGAAATTTTCCCGGCCTTTGGCGTACACTTCCGGCGAATACAGATCCGTGCCGGGTGCGAGATCGATTTCCGGTTTGCTGACGTGCAGGAAACTCAGGGGATTGCCAGCGGCGATGGTGCGTGCTTCGTCGGACGACATGACGTCGTAAGGCAATTCACAGATTTGCGCGGCGAGTTCAGGTTTGGGCCGCAGGGCGGCAAATGGTTTTAAGATGGCCATAATTTTATTTTAATCTTTGCCGGATCCATTTTGGATCACGACGACAATCGAGCACGGCGCGGACAATGATTTTGTCCGCCGATTTTTCATTCATAATAGATCGCAAACGAAAATCGTTTCGCCAGCAAACGTTGAAAACCGAAAACGTTCCGATGGATGCCGCCGTAAATTGTTAACGAATCAATGTCGGCGAACAATGAATTCAGGAAATAATTGCCAAGTCCGGTTGCCTGTTTTTCGTAAAAATCAAATCCGTCCGCTAGATCATCAAGCGCGGCGGTCAGGATGATGAGATTCATTTGCGGCGTGCGCGCAGTTCTTTTTTGGCGGTTTCCCAGTCTACAAAATCGCTTTGTCCGCTGCGTTCCCGTAAGACGGCCTCATGCCAGGCAGGTGATTCAAGGTTGTCAGTGCGGCTCAAATCAGCCCACAGTTGTTCCATCGCCTGTAGTTTTTCGGCGACAGTCATCTGTTCCAATGGCAGAGTCACAGTCATTGGCTTCAAAATAGTCGAAGTGGCTTCATGTGTAAATTCCTGAAAAAGGGCTTGTCATCGCCGCCTAAACTGTTAATTTCAGCGGCTCTTTAAACGAAAGAACAATTTATGGCACGCATTTGTGAAATCACCGGCAAACGCCCGATCAAGGGCAGCATCATCTGGCGCTCGGGTAAATCCAAGAAGTCCGGCGGTATCGG